>CAMSIF010000034.1 GCA_947058885.1 uncultured Clostridia bacterium | reverse complement strand
AGAAGGGTATGGACGTGGTGGAGATGAACCACAAGGCCATCGACGCCGGCGCTACTGCCTTTGTGAAGATTGACGTGCCTGCCGATTGGGCCAACGCCGTGGACCAGAAGGCCGGTTACGACCTCTCCGGCAAGGCCGAACTGGTCACCATGGTCAAGGATATCCTGGAGCCCGTGGGCAAGATGGACGGCGACAGCCTGCCTGTTTCCGTATTCATGCCCCATGTGGACGGCCAGTTCGAGCTCGGCGCTTCCGCCTACGAGAAGCGCGGCGTAGCCGTCAGCGTTCCCACCTGGGATCCCGCCAAGTGTATCCAGTGCAATACCTGCGCTTACGTCTGCCCCCACGCTACCATTCGCGCTTACGCTCTGACCGAGGATGAGGTCAAAAACGCCCCCGAGGGCATCAAGACCGCTCCCATCAAGGCCGGTAAGGGCAAGGGCGTATACACCTACGCCATCGGCGTCAGCCCCCTGGACTGCATGGGCTGCGGCGTCTGCGTAGAGATGTGCCTTGCCAAGGATAAGGCCATCAAGATGGTGCCTCAGGAGAGCGAAGCCCAGCAGGCCAAGGTCTGGGATTACCTGGTGCAGACCGCTCCCAAGCCCGACATGCAGGACAACACCGTCAAGGGCAGCCAGTTCAAGCAGCCCTACCTGGAGTTCTCCGGCTCCTGCGCCGGCTGCGCCGAGACCAGCTATGCCCGTCTCGTCACCCAGCTCTTCGGCGACAGAATGTATATCTCCAATGCCACCGGTTGTTCCTCCATCTGGGGCGGCCCGGCCGCTACCAGCCCCTACTGCACCAATCCCGAGGGCAAAGGTCCCGCGTGGTGCAACTCCCTCTTCGAGGATAACGCCGAGCACGGCCTGGGTATGCACGTGGGCCAGAAGGCCATCCGCAACGCCCTGGCTGAGGAAACCAAGAAGCTCATCGCCATTGAGTGGACGCTCCCCGAGCTGAAGGAAGCCGCCCAGAAGTGGCTGGATACCATGGAGGACGGCGAGGCCAACCAGGAGGCCACCAAGGCCTATATCGCCGCTCTGGAGCAGGGCATCTGCACGGTGGACGAGGTGGTTGCTTTCACCTCCAGCCCCGCCGCTAAGGACGTCTTCGGCGAGAAGCTGCCCGAGATGCAGGCCCACGCCCAGGAGCTGAAATCCAGCGGCGCGAAGTTCTGCGACTGCGACGCCTGCAAGCTGGTCAAATCCATCCTGGACAAGAAGGAATACCTCAACAAGAAGTCTGTGTGGATTTTCGGCGGCGACGGCTGGGCTTACGACATCGGCTACGGCGGTCTGGACCACGTCCTGGCCTCCGGCGAGGATGTCAACGTCTTCGTTTTCGATACCGAGGTCTACTCCAACACCGGCGGCCAGGCCTCCAAGGCCTCCAACATCGGCCAGGTGGCCCAGTTTGCCGCTGCTGGTAAGGAGATGAAGAAGAAGAGCCTCAGCGAGATTGCCATGCAGTACGGCTACGTCTATGTGGCGCAGGTGGCCATGGGCGCCAATCCCGCTCAGACCATCAAGGCCATCCAGGAGGCCGAGGCCTATCACGGCCCGTCCCTCATCATCGGTTACGCCCCCTGCGAGATGCACTCCATCAAGGGCGGCATGATGAACTGCCAGAAGGAGATGAAGAAGGCTGTCGAGTGCGGCTACTGGAATATGTTCCGGTACAATCCCGCTCTGGCCGCCGAGGGCAAGAACCCCTTCACTCTGGACAGCAAGGAGCCGGCCGGCGGTTATCAGGAATTCCTGATGAACGAGGCCCGTTATGCCCGGCTGACCCGTGAGTTCCCGGAGCGTGCCGAGGTCCTGTTCGCCAAGAACGAGGCCGCTGCCAAGGAGCGTTATGCCCACCTGATGAAGCTGAAAGACCTGTATCAGGGCTAATTGCTTGATAAAAAGCGAATAAAACCGGGGGCGGAGATACACTCTCCGCCCCCGGGATTTTTTTGTTTTGCTCTAGGGCTACCGCCGTACGCGGGTGTCTCTGCGCTGTTTCTCCTCTGCTACAATCTCTAGGACCTCGCCAATAATCAGGTTGGAAACCAAAAAGCCCTCCGGTGTCAGCCGCCACCGCTCCCCAACCTCCATGGCGTGACCGGTTTCCCGGAATCGCTCCAACGCCGGACGGATTCCGTCAAAGGGCAGTCGGTAACGGCTCTCAAACTCCCTCGGGGAGATGCCTCGAACCGTCCGCAGTCCCAGCATCAAATACTCCATATCACGCTCCCAGGCCGGAATACGCTCGCTCTCGGAGAGGATTTCACCGCCCTTTTCCACGCACTGGCAGTACGCCTCCAAGTCCCGGACAAAGGCGTAGCGCACGCCTCCCACGTCGGAGTGGGCCCCGGGGCCGAAGCCCGCGTACTCCTCCAGGTTCCAATATTTCAGGTTGTGCCGGGAGGCCCGGCCCGGTTTGGAAAAATTGGAAATCTCATATTGTCCGTAGCCCAGCTGCGCAAGCCGCTCCACCGTCCATAAGTACATATCCGCCTGTAAATCCCCATCCGGCAGGTCCAGGACCCCCTGTATATTCCACAGCGGGGTACCCTCCTCTACCTTCAGGCCGTAGCAGCTCAGATGTTCCGGCTCCAGGGCGGCGGCTGCCTCCACTGTCCGCTGCCAATCCGCCAGGGTCTGGCCCGGCAGTCCATAAATCAAATCCAGAGACAGGTTGTCAAAGCCCCCCTGCCGCGCGGCCTCCACAGCCTGCTCCGCCTGCTGGAAGGTATGGGGCCTGCCCAGAGACCGCAGTTCCCGTCCGCTGGCGGACTGTACCCCCAGGGAAATCCGGTTGAAGCCCGCCTGCCGCAGGGCTTGGGCGGTGCGCCAATCCCCCAGACTGTCCGGGTTAGCCTCCAGGGTGACTTCCGCGCCGGCGGACACCAGAAACCGCTTTCGGATGGTTTTCAGCAACAGGCGCAAGCGTTTCTCCCCTAAATAGGAGGGGGTGCCGCCGCCGAAATACACCGTATCCACCCAATAAGAGGTGGACAGGCTTCCGGACGCGCTCTCCTCCAGGTGGCGGCACAGGGCGGACACGTAGCCATCCATCTGCCGCTCCGCCCGGGGCAGGGAGTAAAAGTCGCAGTAAATGCACTTGCTCTTGCAGAAGGGGATATGGATGTAAATGCCCAAGGGCTTGGGGGGCTGTTTCATTGGTATCACCTCGCAGAGTTCTCCCCTCTATTGTACGCAAAACCGCTGTCGAGTACAAGGGAAAACGGCTGTACGGCTTCGGGAAAAACGTTTCTAAAACCGGGCCTCCCAGTGTTCCGCCGCCACCGCCACCGTGACGCCTTTGCAGACAGACTTCCGGACCAGCAGACGCTCCGCTCCAATCATGGCGGCGCGTTCGCATACGTTGTCCACTCCCGTAACCCGAAGCACCCGCTCCGAGTGGGTGAATTTTCCCTCCACAGCCCGCAGTTCTCCAGGGGTGTAAAATGACAGGGGCCAATTTTGCCTGCGGCAATACTCCAGAAGCCCCTCCTCGTCCCGCTTCAAGTCGATAGAAGCAGCGCACTTGACAGCCAGCGGGTGGACGCCATACTCTGCCAGCACGCTCTCCACGGCCTCGTGAATCTGCTCCTCCGGCGTTCCCCTGCGGCAGCCAAGCCCCAGATGGAGCGTTGGCGGGACCAGCAGCAGCGTCTCCGCAAAGGGTTTTTTCCGTTTCCAGGAGATACATATGCCCACGCGTCCGGTATCCCCGGCTACCGTGCCGCTGGGCAGCTCCCCTGAGACCGGGAAGTCGCAGTCCAAGGGCACCGGCCCCTCCAGAATCGCGGCGGAAACGGATTTCGCGGCCTGGAGATCCGTGACAGTCAGACCCATCTGGGCGGCCCAGGCATCCACGGAAAATTTCTTATTCACGTCGGTTGCCGTGGTAATGACCGGAGCGGCGTGCAGGGCGTCCGCCAGGCGTTCCGCCAGGGCATTGGCCCCGCCGATATGCCCGGACAGCAGCGGCACAACAAACTTTCCCAATTCGTCCACGCACAGCACCGCCGGGTCGGTCCGTTTGTCCCGCACATGGGGCGCGATAGAGCGCACCGCTATGCCGGCGGCCCCCACGAACACCAGGGCGTTCGCCCAGGCAAACACGGGCCCCGTAAACTGGGCGCAGGGCTGTGTAAGGGGCAGAAAGGGGTCTTCCGCGAACTTCTCCGGGGCGTAGCAGCGGCATTGGTCCTCCTCGCCGCAGAGGGCGGTCCGGACCTGCCGGGCCGTCTCAACGCCCCGGCGGCTGTATGCAAAAATGGCGTACTTCATGGTATCCTCCTTGGACGCTTTTGCGTAAAAAACACGCCCTGCCGTATCAAGCAGTGCGCACGAAAAGCATGGCGGCTTATGCCTGTAAACGGTCTCTGGAATCCGGAGAGCCGTCCTTGTCAAATTACCCCGTAGCTTACCACGTCCCGCCGGGAATGTCAAGAGGCGGGAAGCCAAGCGGAGGATTCTAAAAATTTTTATTTACTGTCCGGATTATCGTACATACTTTGTGGTATTCTATATATAGAAGCAAAAGAAACGCCGTATTTAGAAGGAGGTACCATCATGAAAGGATACTACAACAACACCGGGTACATGGGCTATGTAGACGGGAAATGGGTGCTGTTCGCCAGCGAGCAGGACTACCTGGAGTACATGGAGGACTAACCGTGAACCATCCGGAACGTTATGCCCGGCATCCGTTTGCGCGGGATGCCGGGCATAACCTGAAGTTGCTTACCTGCGGGCAGTGTGTTATAATACTGCAAACATCTGCCGGGAGGCATCGGAGGGGACAGAATCATGCAGAACCAATTTTCAAGAACAGAGCTCCTGCTGGGGCGGGAAGCCATGGACCGGCTTCTGTGCGCAAGGGTAGCGGTGTTTGGACTGGGCGGCGTAGGCGGATATGTGGTGGAGGCATTGGCCCGCAGCGGCGTGGGCGCCCTGGACCTGGTGGACAGCGACCGGGTGGCCCTGACCAACCTCAACCGGCAGATTCTCGCCACATATGAGACCTTGGGGGAGCTTAAAGTAGACGCCGCCCGGCGGCGCATCCAGGCCATCCATCCGCAAACAGTGGTCCGCACCTCTACCACCTTTTTTGTCCCCCAGACAGCAGAGGAGTTCGATTTCTCCCAGTACAGCTACATTGTGGACGCTATTGATACTGTAACCGGTAAACTGGAGCTGGCGGAGCGGGCTCAGGCGGCGGGGGTTCCTATCATCAGCTGCATGGGTACGGGAAACAAACTGAACCCCGCCGCCCTGGAGGTGGCGGATATTTATGAAACCGCCATGTGTCCCCTGGCCCGAATTATGCGCAAGGAGCTGAAAAAGAGGGGCATCCGCCATCTGAAGGTGGTTTACTCCCGGGAACCGCCCCTGGAGCTTGTGGGGACGCCGGAGGCAAATGCCCAAGGCCGTCCCGCGCCGGGCAGTACCGCCTTTGTCCCTGCGGCGGCGGGATTTATTGCGGCGGCGGAGGTGGTTAAGGATTTGACCGGTGTTCGGACGTCTCCCCGGTAATAACCGTTTCCTCCACGCGGCAGCGCAGTTTGCCGTCCGCCAGCAGCGCGGTCACCTCGCTCCCGGTCTTGACGTCCGCCGCCCGCCGCAGCATCCGCCCTTCCCCGTCCATGACGACCGAATAGCCGCGCCCCAGTACCTTTAATGGACTCATAGCATCCAGTGCCGCTGAAACCGCCGCCAGTTCCTTTTTAGGTCCGGCCAGCCGTCCCAGCGCCGCATGGTACAAATTCCGCTGCGCGTGGTCCAGCAGCAGCCGCTTGTCCTGCACCGCCGCCAGCGGGTCTAACAGCACCCGCTTACCGGAGATTGTCTCCAGCCTCCGGCGCAGGAGCTCCAGCCGTTTGCCCTGAGCCCGCGCCATATGCAGCCGCAGGCTCTCCAGCCTCTCCAGCAGCTCTACCTGGTCCGGTACAGCCATTTCCGCCGCGTGGGTAGGCGTAGCCGCCCGGACGTCCGCCACAAAATCGGAAATGGTGACATCCGGTTCGTGACCCACAGCGGAAATTACAGGAATTTCCGATGCGTAAATGGCCCGCGCTACCCGCTCGTCATTGAACGCCCACAGGTCCTCAATAGAACCTCCGCCCCGCCCGGCGATGATGGTGTCCGCCAGCCGGCAGGCGTTGGCGTAGCGCAGTGCGCCCGCGATTTCCGCCGGGGCTTCCGGCCCCTGCACCCGTACCGGCAGCAGCTTTACCGCCGCCAATGGGTACCGCCGCCGCAGAATGCGGAGCATGTCGTGAACCGCCGCGCCGGCAGGCGAGGTGATAATGGCGATGGCCCGGGGATACGGCGGCAGAGGCTTTTTATGACTCTCGTCAAACAGTCCCTCCTGCCAAAGCCGCTCCTTGAGCTGTTCAAAGGCTACGTGGAGGTCCCCCACGCCCTCGGGGCTGAGAGCGTCGCAGTAGAGCTGATACGCGCCGTCCCGGGGATACAGCGCGACCCGGCCCAGAGCGATTACCTTCATCCCATTTTCCGGGCGGAACCGCAGCCGTACCGCCTGCATCTTAAACAATACGCACCGTATCGCCGCGCCGCTGTCCTTCAGCGTAAAATAGTGGTGCCCCGAAGGATAGACCTTGTAGTTAGAGATTTCTCCCCGCACATATACGTTCGCCAGGGCCGGAACGCTGTCCAGCACGGTTTTCACCAGCGTATTGAGTTCTGTTACGGTATAAACCTGTTGTTCCATCGCGCTCCCTCCTATTACGCGCCGCTTACCATCTCATACAGCGCAACATGGTCAAAAATACAGGGCCAAATGCCGCCGCCCATAGCGGTTACGCAGATATAGAGACTGCCGTCCGGTCCCCGGGCGAAGCTGGCGGCGCAGTTGCCCGACTCGATGATATATCCGGTTTTCGCTCCCAGAATTTCCATCCCCTCCGGCATATGGTCCTCAATCCGGCGGATAAACCAGTTGGACAGAAGCAGAGGGTCCTCCCGCAGCGGGCTGGCGGGGATGTCGTAGGTTTTCTGGGTCAGCACGTCCCGGCAGAAATCGTTGTCCATCGCCGCCTTCAAAATCACCGCCATGTCGTAGACGGAGCAGCGGTTATCCGGACTGTACAGCCCCACGCAGTTGGTAAAATGGGCGGATGTCCCCAGTTCCCGGGCCTTTTCGTTCATCAGCTCCACGAACGCCTCATGGCTTCCGGCGGCGCAGTCAGCCAGGGCAAGAGCCGCCTCCGCGCCGGAGGGCAGGATGGTCCCATAGAACAGGTCCCGTATGGATGGTTCCTCTCCCGACCAAAACCCCGCCATGGAGCAGTCGTTTTCCAGACAGTAGGCGGTGATTTCCGGCGTAATAACCCCGGAGGCGTCCAGATTTTCAATTTGTTCCGCCGCTGTCAGGAGGGTGAGTATTTTTGTCATGGACGCGGGACTGACGGAGGTCCAGGCGTCCTTTTCCGCCAGAACGGTCCCCGCCTCCACGTCAATAAGGATGGCGTAGCCGCTGCCGAAATCCTCCCCCAGATGGACGGTAGCGGAGCTGGCCTGAGCGGAGAGAGGAACGTAGGACTCCGGATCCGGTTCCCCGGCAGGCGGAATCTCGTTCAGGTCCGCCGGGAGGCCGGGCTCCTCCGTTACGGTTTCCCCGGAGAGGAACCAAAGCAGCTCCCCCGCTGCCAGCAGTACCAACGCCGCCGCCGGCAGCGTCCGCAGCAGCATGGCGCGCCGGCGGGCGCGCTGCCGCTGTTTCCGGGCGGCAGTCCGCTGGGCACGCCGGGATGCGCGCTCCTCCTCGGTGGTTTTGAAATGGTGCTGTGTATCCATAATTGGGCTTTCTCCCCTATGGGGCGGAATGTGTCTAAAAACAGCAATATGATATATTATATGCGATTTCAGCCTGGCAGGCAAGAAAAATTTCCCGCAAAAAGGACGGAGGGTACGCTTTTCAAGCGTCCTCCGTCCTTTTTCTGATTATTGAATGCTGATGACCTTGTACCCCGCGTCAGTAACAGCTTTCGTCAAGACCTCGTCGCTGGCTTCGCCCTTTACGATGGCTTCACCGGCCTCCAGGTTCACGGCAGCGGTAACGCCGGGAAGGTCGTTGAGGGCCTTTTCCACGCGGCCCGAGCAGTGGGCGCACATCATGCCTTCAATTTTTACAGTCTTTTCCATAGGGATAGCTCCTCCTTCTTGTTCTTCCAATTGGAATATATCATCCACAGCCTCCGGCTGCCGCATGACCTTTTCCAGGGGCGGTACGGGCTCATCTACCAGGTCCGCCCGGAATTTGCTTTTGAAAAACCGCAGGCGCAGCGCGTTGGTTACCACGCACACGCTGCTCAGGCTCATGGCGGCGGCGGCGAACATGGGATTGAGCTGCCATTGCAGGAAGTAGAAGAAAACGCCCGCCGCCAGAGGAATGCCCAGAGTATTATAGAAAAACGCCCAAAACAGGTTCTGCTTGATATTCCGGATGGTGGCGCGGCTCAGCTCCACGGCGGCGGCGGCGTCCATAAGGTCGCTCTTCATGAGGACGATGTCCGCGCTCTCAATAGCCACGTCCGTCCCCGCGCCGATAGCCATTCCCACGTCTGCACGGGCCAGGGCAGGAGCGTCGTTAATGCCGTCGCCCACCATGGCCACCTTTTTGCCCCGGCTTTGCAAGTCCGCGATTTTCCGCTCCTTGTCCTGGGGCAGCACCTCAGCCATCACATCCGTCACGCCCAGCTGTTCGCCGATGGCGTCGGCAGTGCGGTAGTTGTCCCCGGTGAGCATGATAACGTCGATACCCAGGCTGCGGAAGGCGGAGACCGCCGCTCTGCTGGTAGGCTTGGGCGTATCCGCCACGGCGATGACGCCCAGAAGGGTAGTTTCCTTGGCGAAGTACAGAGGCGTCTTGCCCTGGGAGGCCAGATCCTCCGTCTGGTCCAGCCAGTCGATGAGGTCAACGCCCGCCTCCTCCATCATGGCCCGGTTGCCCGCCAGACACGGGAAGCCCCCGATGGAAGCCCGCACGCCCCGGCCGTGAACGGCCTCAAAATTCGCTACCGGCTGCTGGGGCAGGCCCCGCTCCGCCGCCTCCTCTACAATGGCCGCGCCCAAGGGATGTTCCGACGGGGCCTCCAGGCAGGCGGCGATGCCTAGCAGGCCGTTCTCCTGGATTCCCTTGGCGGGCAGGATGTCCGTTACCCGGGGTTTGCCCTGGGTGAGGGTGCCGGTTTTATCCAGCACCACGGTGTCGATGGTGTGGAGGGTTTCCAGGGCCTCGGCGGACTTCACCAGGATGCCGTTCTCGGCCCCTTTTCCTGTGCCGACCATGATAGCCACCGGCGTAGCCAGCCCCAGCGCACAGGGACAGGAGATCACCAGCACCGCCACGCCGCCGGTGAGCGCACGTTCGACGCTGCCGGTAGCGGCCAGCCAGACTATGGCGGTAACGGCGGCAATCACCATTACTACCGGCACAAATACTCCCGCCACTTTGTCCGCCAGCTTGGCGATAGGGGCCTTGGAGGAGGATGCCTCCTCTACCAGCCGGATCATCTGAGCCAGAGTGGTGTCCTGGCCCACCCGCAGCGCCTCAAAGGTAAAGGAGCCGGATTTGTTGATGGAAGCGGCGGCTACCTTGTCTCCCACGCCCTTATCCACAGGCAGGCTTTCGCCGGTGAGGGCGCTCTCGTCCACGGCGGAGGCCCCCTCCACAATCACGCCGTCTACGGGGATAGACTGTCCGGGGCGGACTACAATTTTGTCCCCCACCCGGACCTCCTCCACAGGAATTTCCACCTCCCCGCCGTCCCGGAGGACGCTGGCGGTTTTAGGAGCCAAATCCATGAGCCGGGTAATGGCCTCGCTGGTTTTGCCCTTGGAGCGGGTCTCCAGGAATTTGCCCAGGGTGATAAGGGTCAAAATCATCCCGGCGGACTCGAAATAGAGGTCCATATGATACCGCGCCACCAAATCCATGTCCCCATGGCCCAGCCCCCAACCAATCTGGAAGATGGCGAACACGCCGTAAATGACAGCGGCGATGGAGCCCACGGCAATAAGGGAATCCATATTGGGCGCACCGCGGAAAAGGGTTTTAAAGCCTGTTTTGTAGTATTTGTCGTTGAGGTACATAATGGGCAGGGTCAGCAGAAACTGAACAAACGCAAAGGCAAGAGCGTTCTCCATGCCCAGCAGGAACCCCGGCAGCGGCGCGCCCATCATATGGCCCATGGAAATATAAAACAAGGGGATGAGAAACACAAAGGACCAGACGAGCCTGTGCTTCATTTGTTCCAGTTCTCCGGCCATCACGTCTTCCCTGGGAGGCGCGGCCTGCGCTTTCCCCGCCGTCTGGGGCAGGGATGCCCCGTAGCCGGAGGCGGTCACCGCTTGGATAATAGAGTTGGCGTCGGCTGACGCCTCGTCGTAGGTTACCTGCATACTGTTGCTCAGCAGGTTTACGTTTACCTCGGACACTCCCTCCACCTTGCATACCGCTTTTTCCACGTGGGCGGAGCAGGCGGAGCAGGTCATGCCGGTTACATCAAATGTCTGTTTCATGGAAAGCGTCCTGCTTTCTGTGTTTATTTTGCCATGGATACGAGCTGGTCACAAAGTTCCTCCGGGTCCGTCTGCCCGGATACCATATGGAAGTCGTGGGGTTCGCTGTCAAAGGAGCCGTGGTTCCGCTCCAGCATCGCCGCCACCGGAGGCGGGAGATTCCCGTGCATTCGGGCGGCAAAACGCTCTTTGATGGTCTCCAGGTCCGCCGTGACCAGCACGCGCACCGTCCCGTCCGGCAGAAGGGACAGATGCTCCTTTTCAGAGATAACATAAATGAGGCATCCCTCCGTAACGGCAGCCTTCAGCTCCTGTTGAAACGCCTGCTTTGCGCTGGCTTCGTTCTTTGCCAGCCGCAGGAAATCTTTTCCGGAATACACCTTTGCCCCCAACCGCTCCTTAAGCGCGGAGGCCAGAGTAGATTTTCCGGTGCAGCTCTCGCCAAAAATCCCAATTACCATAATAGCTTCTCCCTTTCTCCATTATTTCATAATTTTTTGAAAAACCCCCACCAATTCCTCGATGATTTCATCGTTCCCTTGGCGCAGGTTATCCGCAACACAGGTGCGTAAATGCTCGCTCAGAAGCTCGCGGCTGAAGCTGTTGAGGGCCGCGTTCACCGCCGACACCTGGACCAGAATGTCCGTACAGTATACGTCCTTTTGCAGCATCTCCCGCAGTCCCCGTACCTGGCCTTCAATGCGGCTGAGCCGGTTGCAGAGCTTTTTCATCTCCTCGCCGCTCCGCGCCTTGGTCTTTTGACACCCTGGACAAGATTCCATAGTTATACCCCCTGGAGGTATTCTGATCCTCACGCATATCATATACCCTGCCGGGGTATTTGTCAAGCGTTTTTGTAAAAATACCTGCACGGCCCTTTAGTATGCAACGTCAAAATGGGGGGAGCCGCCTTTGCAGGCAACTCCCCCGCCAGGGATAAAGATTACGTCTTCCCGGAAAGCAGGCCGCCGTACAGGAATTCGTGCCGCCAGTAGTGTTGGAGATACTGGAAGTTTTGGAACAGCTCCCGCCGCTCCTCTGGAATCTCGCTGGTGAGAACGCCGTCCACTCGATAACGGTTATTGGTGGTGGCTATCGGAAATACCTCCATAAAATCGTCCATAGCCTGCAAATAGGCCGGACCCTCCCAGCCCATCTGCTGGAAAACCAGATTCATCAGGTAACAAGGGGAGATTGCGGGACCCTCGCCGGCAACGTCGTGGCCAAGGAGCGTCTTTGCCGCGTCGTTGGCCCAAATCAGATAGCGGGTGGAGTAATGGGTATAAAAGCCCTCGTCTGTGCCGGGGTCAATGTCCATACCCATTTCCTCATAGAAGACGTTGCCGTCTCCCATCCAGGGTAGGTGGTCCCCAAAGGTGACCAGAACCACCGGTTCCGGGTCCGCCCGAAGCTGTTCCACCAGCTTCATCAGCTCCGCGTCGCCCTCTGTAATAGAGGACAGGTAGTGGTTCACGGCGCTTTTACAGGCGTCGCTGTAATCACCGGTCAGATGTGTCATCCACTCGTACCCGGAAGTGCTGTAAGGGCCGTGGCTCTGGACGTTCAGGACAAAGGAGAAATAGGGCTTACCCGTATCCTTATTGGCCTGGAAGTCCTTATAAACCTCCGGGTACAGAATAGAATCCTCTGGGAGGATGGCCTGCGTGAGCTTTTCATAGTCCCCCTCCAGAAAGCGGTAACGCTCAAAGCCAATATAACCGTTGATATTCTGCCGGTTGTAGAACCACTGGTAGTAGGGGTGACTGCCCTCCACCGTGTAGCCCTGGCTGCGAAAATACCAGAGGTAGGAGTTGGCGCTGCCGCGAAAATTTTTCAGCTGGTAATTGCCGGTAAGGAAGCAGCGTTCCGTATCAATTGTGCCTCCGGCGAAAATATTGGTTACCAAGTCCCCGGTATAACTCTCAGCCTCCAGCTGGTGATAGAGCTGGTACGCGGCGGGGTCCAGGCCCTCGATGCCGTAGCGGGAGAAGTCGGCATAGGCCTCCCGCATGATGGCGATAACGTTGATTTTCCGGTCCGCTGGGATACCGGCGTCCTGGTAGGCGGAGAGGAGATTCTGGGCCTTTGCCTGGGAGTATCCCGCAGGCGGCGTTTCCACAAAATCAGCGACGCTGTGGAAAAACGGGTACAGGAATCCACGGGAAATGTAGTTCTGGGTTGCGCTCCACTGGTTGAGACGTTCAAAATTGGCGATGGAATTATAGATGTCCGCATCCAGATACAACGGCGCAATGCAGGCCGCCGCTGCCACCGCCACCGCCGGTGCGGGCAGGCGAAGCTTCCAGCCCTTCGCCTTACCTGGGGCCAGCATCCACAGCAGAACGCCTCCCAGCAGCAGGCAGAATACCGCCGTAATGATTTGGGCGTCTATAAAGAGCTGGTAATGTCCGCCGCCCGCCATCGCCTGGGCTTCCCGGAGGTTGAGCATGTCCTCAAAATACAGCGGGTCGTCCCGGAATTGCAGCTTGAAGTAGTTGCCCAGGCTGAATCCGAGACAAATCCCGCCGCCGCAGAGAAACGCGGACCATGCTTTGCCGGTAAGTCCATAGAAAAGCAGCGCAAGCAGAATGACCGGTATCGTATTGAACGCCACAATCTCCCAATGGGCGAGATAACCCAGCAGCGTGCGTTTGGAGTAAGGTCCTACCGCCAGCACCAGCAGAGCCAGCCCCATGCAGAACCCGGCGCAGGACAGCAGGACCGGTGGATAGAGATGGTATACCGTCCGCTTCCACTGGGGCCAGGACGGGTCCGCCTCACGGCGCAGGAGAAAGATTTTGCCTAAGAAATTTTTCAATAAATCACCTTCCGCATCCGCGGGCGGGAACGATCCGCCGTCCGCGGTGATTTGATGTGCTTTCCTGCATTATAGTAGCTTTTCCGGTTTCCGACAAGGGATACATTCTTAGGAATTGTTTAGTTTTTGCCTTCTTTCCTGATTAAGCTGTATAATGGTCTGGTTTGACCATACCATATGGTTCTACAAATGTCAACCTTATTTTTCATCTCACTCCAGGACTGCGGGAAGAAAGGAGCGGCGTCCCGCCAGGGGACGCCGCCCGCTATTCGCTGTTTCTATCGGCCTGTATAGTACGGACACCGCACTCTCAGGCACTGCCGGTTTTCCTCCGACCAGCGGCATTGAATCTGTTCCGGCAGCTCCATTTCCACGGACAAATGCTCCTTTACGAACTCCGCCGCAGTCTTGACGGCGGTGAAGGAGTTTCGTTTGCAGCACCTGGGTCCACCGGCTTCGCCAATCCGCTCCAAAGCCTCTGCCGTAATACGGTTTGCCAGTCCCCAGCTTTTTCCGGAAAGCGGAGTTGTCCCGGTGGCGATGCTGAAAAACATCCCCGCGCTCACGGCGGCCCCGCAGCATCCCCAGAAACCACAGGAGCCTCCGGGATATTTTCCGCCCCGGGCTTTCATCTCCTGGAGGGCCGGAAGCAAATCCAGTTCTCCGCCCGCGTTGCGATAGGCGGCGAGAAGAGCCGCGCCCACCATAATATGGTGCTCGTTGCCGTGCATATAGATATAGGGGTCATCCATCATCTCCTGCACCATGAGAATGGGATTTTTAGACTGGCTTCTCTGGCAGTAGTCCAGAATAACCTCTACGCCCCGTTCCGCGTGGCAGGTGTCGCAGATATAATGGCCGTCCTCACAGCTGGCGTTGCTGGGGAAAATCTTTCCACAGGCGGAGCAGGCCATCTCCCGCTCTGTCTCGAAGTAGCGGAGGGGCTTTCCGCACACCAGGCACGCCCCTGGATTTCTAACAGGTCCGCTCATCTCAGTACGCCAGCCGCTCCGCCAGCCAGCTCCTCAGCTCGCTGATGGGGATACGGACCTGTTTCATGCTGTCCCGTTCCCGGACGGTAACGCAGTTGTCGGCGGGGGTCTTATCGTCGCCCACAGTCTCAAAATCCACCGTGATGCAGAAGGGGGTACCCACCTCGTCCTGGCGGCGGTAACGCTTGCCGATGGAACCGGCGTCGTCGTAGTCTATCATCCAGTCCTTGCTGAGCTCCGCCTGGATTTCCTGGGCCTTATCCGCCAGCTTCTTGGAGAGGGGCAGTACGGCGGCCTTGAAGGGCGCCAGCGCCGGATGGAAGCGAAGGACTGTGCGCACGTCGTTTTTCTCCGCATCCACCACTTCCTCGTCGTAGGCGTTGCACAAAAAGGCCAGCAGCATCCGTTCCACGCCCAGAGAGGGCTCGATGACATAGGGGATATACCGCTCGTTGGCCTCCTGGTCAAAGTAGCTCAGGTCCTTGCCGGAGGTAGTCTGATGGGCGGTGAGGTCAAAGCTGGTCCGGCTGGCCACGCCCCACAGCTCTCCCCATTCGGTAAAGGGGAAGGCGAACTCAAAGTCCGTAGTGGCGTTGGAATAGTGGCTCAGCTCCTCAGGGTCATGATCCCGAAGGCGCAGGTTTTCTTCCTGGATGCCCAGATCCAGCAGCCACTGGCGGCAGAAGTTTTTCCAATAGGCGAACCACTCCAGCTCGGTACCGGGCTTGCAGAAGAATTCCAGCTCCATCTGCTCGAACTCCCGGGTACGGAAAATAAAGTTGCCGGGGGTAATCTCGTTGCGGAAGCTCTTGCCGATTTGGCAGACGCCGAAGGGCAGCTTCCGGCGGGTGGAACGCTGGACGTTGAGGAAGTTGGTAAAGATCCCCTGGGCGGTTTCCGGCCGGAGGTAGACCGTGTTCTTGGCGTCCTCCGTCACGCCCTGGAAGGTTTTAAACATAAGGTTGAACTTGCGGATATCCGTGAAGTTGTGCTTGCCGCAGGAGGGACAGGGGAGGTTATGCTCCTCTACAAAATCCTTCATCTCCTCCTGAGAGAAAGCGTCCACGGGCTTGGGCAGATGGAAGCTGTTCTCCTGGCACCAGTCCTCAATCATTTTATCCGCCCGGAAACGCTCTTTGCATTCCTTACAGTCCATAAGGGGGTCGGAGAAGCCGCCTACGTGGCCGGAGGCCACCCATACCTGGGGATTCATAAGGATGGCGGCGTCCAGGCCCACGTTGTAGGGGTTCTCCTGGACGAATTTTTTCCACCAGGCCTTTTTCACGTTGTTTTTCAGCTCAACGCCCAGAGGACCATAGTCCCAGGTATTCGCGAGGCCGCCGTAAATTTCGCTGCCAGCGAAAATAAAGCCCCGGCCCTTACAGAGGGCCACGATTTTCTCCATGGTTTTTTCGGTCATTTTCATAGCTCTTTTCTCCTTCAAAAGAAATATTCTGGCTGGCAGAAGAGCAAAAAAACGCCCCAAGCCAACCGGCTCAGGGCGAACAATAGCTGTCCGTGGTTCCACCTGAATTCGGGCCTGAAGCCCGCGCTCGCTGTCCGTAACGGGGACCAAACGGCGGGGCATTCCCTCCCCGCGGCTCAGAGACGCCTTCCCAACCCGCGTCACGGGGACTTGCACCGTCCGTCCCCTCTCTCCGCGTCAGCGGGGTGGTACTGTTTCTCATCGCTGCCTTTCCTGGTGACTGTACCATGTTTGCGGGAGTTTGTCAAGGGGAAAATTTATCCGCACAGCCCGCCTTTTTCCGGAGCCCAGACGGCGCCCATCAATTTATCATGTGCTGTTCCTTGACCTTCAGCCGGTTCAGAGCGCGGGCCATACGGGCCTGGGCGGTGTGGTAGCTCTGGATACTCTTCTTTTGCAGAATCGCCTCCATCGCCTCCTCCGCCTCTCTGCGGGCCCGGTTGGCGTCAATCTCCTCTGGCCGTTCGATGGTGTCCACCAGAATCAATACCGTGTTGTTCTCCACCTTAATGAGCCCCTGAGAGACCGCGGCAATCTGTTCCGCGCCGCCCGGGGGCCGCAGGCGCAGCGTCCCGGGGACGATGGCGGCGATAGCGTTGCGGTGGTTGGCCTGGATACCGTACTGCCCGTCGCTGATGGGGACCTGCATGGACTCGCACTCCCCTTTGTAGAAGGGACGGTCCGCCGCCAGAATTTCGAGATAAAAGGTATTCACCTACCTCTTTCCTCCTCCATCTTCTTGGTCCGCTCCACCACATCGTCGATGGTGCCCGCGTTGTAGAAGGCGGTCTCGGGGAAATAGTCCATGCTGCCGTCTAGAATGGCCTGGAAACCGCGCAGAGTCTCCCGCAAGGGAACATATACCCCGGGGATGCCGGTAAATTTCTCCGCCACATGGGTGGGCTGAGCCAGGAACCGCTGAAGCTTGCGGGCCCGGTTTACGGTCCGTTTGTCCTCTTCGCTGAGTTCGTCCATGCCCAAAATGGCGATAATATCTTGCAGCTCCCGGTACTTTTGCAGCACCGTCTGCACGCCCCGGGCGATGCGGTAGTGGTCCTCTCCCACGATATCCGCTTCCAGAATCCGGGAGGTGGAGGCCAGGGGGTCCACCGCCGGGTAAATGCCCTGCTCGGCAATTTTCCGGCTGAGGACGGTGGTGGCGTCCAGGTGGGAGAAGGTAGTGGCGGGGGCGGGGTCGGTCAGGTCGTCGGCGGGTACGTACACCGCCTGCACCGAGGTTACCGAGCCGCTGCGGGTAGAGGCGATTCTCTCCTGAAGGGCGCCCATCTCCTCGGCCAGGGTGGGCTGGTAGCCCACGGCGGAGGGCATACGTCCCAGCAGGGTGGAAACCTCGCTGCCCGCCTGAACAAAACGAAAGATATTGTCGATAAAAAGAAGAACGTCCTTGTTTTCTTTGTCACGGAAGTACTCCGCCATCGTCAGACCCGAGAGGGCCACCCGCATCCGCACGCCCGGCGACTCGTTCATCTGTCCGAATACCAGGGCGGTTTTCTCAAAAACGCCGCTCTCTTTCATCTCGTGCCACAGGTCGTTGCCCTCACGGGACCTCTCCCCCACGCCGGTGAAGATGGAGTAGCCGCCGTGTTCCATGGCTACGTTGTGGATAAGCTCTTGGATAAGCACGGTCTTGCCCACGCCCGCTCCGCCGAAGAGGCCGATTTTCCCCCCCTTGGGGTAGGGTTCCAGGAGATCGATCACCTTAATCCCGGTCTCCAGGATTTCCACGGCGGGACGCTGCTCCGCAAAGGAGGGGGCCCTGCGGTGGATGGACCAGCGGTCCGTATCCGGCGGCAGGGGTTCGCCGCCGTCGATGGTCTCCCCCAGTACGTTGAACATCCGGCCCAAGGTACACTGGCCCACCGGCACCTGAATGCCCGAACCAAAGGCGGTGACCTCCATGCCCCGGGCCAGGCCCTCGCTCTCCGCCAGCATGACGCACCGCACCCGGTTGCGTCCAATATGCTGGGCCACCTCCATGACCCGCTCCCTGCCGTCCACGGCAACGGAGAGGGCCTCTTTTATTTTCGGCAGCCGTCCCGGCTCAAAAACCGCGTCCACCACGGACCCGGACACCTGCGTAATGGTTCCCTTTGTCATAGCCGGCGGCCTCCTTCCAAATGCTGTGCGCCGCGCTTCTGTCCCAGAGCGCCGGCGGAAATTTCGGTGATTTCCTGGGTAATTGCGCCTTGGCGCATGTGGTTATACTGCATGGAGAGATCGTCCAGCAGCTCCTGGGCGTTCTTGTTGGCGGAATCCATGGCGGTCATGCGGGCGTTCTGCTCGCTGCAAAAGCTGTCCACCAAGGCGCTGTAGATAAAACCTGTCACGTAGCTGGGGATAATGCAGTCCAGGACCGTATCGACAGACGGGGAGAACTCAAAGGGCAGCTTTACCGCCTTCTCCCGGCTGGCGGAGGAGAACTGTGCCCGGTGGAAGGGCAGCAGCCGTACCGATTTCGCACTGGCCTCCATGCCGCCGAAGTCGGTATAGATAACGAAAATCTTCACCAACTCCCGTTTCTGGTACAAATCCAGCAGCAGATAACAAATCTCCCTGGCTCTCTGGATAGTGGGGTTCTGGGCGGTGTAGAGGAAGCTCTTTTCAATCGGGATGTTTCGGGCGGTAAAATACTGTCTGCCGTACTCCCCCACCACAAAGAGCTTGTAGTCGCCGTGCTGCTCCATCATCCGCTGGGCCTCCCGGATGGCGTTCTGGTTATAGGCCCCGGCCAGGCCCTTGTCGGCGGTGATAACCAGGTAGCCGTAGGAGCCGGGGAAGTCCTGTTCCCCGGTAGAGGGGTAAAAATACTGGTTATCTACCTCATCCACTGTGCGGAAAATTCTTTTAATTTCCCCGCGCAGCGCACGGAAATAGGGCATTGTCTGGTCCAAATCCCGTTTAGCCTTTTGCAGCTTGGTAGAGGCGATGAGGTACATCGCGTTGGTGATTTTCTGGGTGTCCCGGACGCTGGCGATACGGCTTTTAATTTCCTTTGCGCCGGCCATATTACCACCTCCGCTCCTCCGCCGTTTTGGCGGTGTAATCCCTGGCGGCCTGGATAATCTCCTCCCGGTCCTCCGGGGAGAGAAGCCCCGTGCTCTCAACGCGGACGCAGAGTCCCTGCCGCTCCCGGCGGAAGAAATCCAGCAGCTCATGGGCGTAGTTCCGCAGGTCCTCCCGGGGCACGGAGGCCATTACGCGGCTGAGGGCGGCGGTGAGGAGAATGACCTGCTCGTACTGCTGCAAGGGGCGGTACTGATCCTGCCGCAGCAGGTACATGAGGCCTTGACCATAGGAGAGCTGGTCTTTGGTGGCGTCGTCCAGGTCGCTGGCAAACTGGGTAAAGACCTCCATTTCCCGGTACTGGGCCAAATCCAGACGGATTGCCCCGGAAGCCTTTTTCATGGCCTTGGTCTGGGCGTCGCCGCCCACGCGGGACACAGAGAGGCCCACGTTCACCGCCGGACGCTGGCCGGCAAAAAACAGGC
>CAMSIF010000033.1 GCA_947058885.1 uncultured Clostridia bacterium | reverse complement strand
CAACGCCGCTCTGGAAGCCGCTCTGACCAAGGTCAACGAGGCTGCCACTGTCGAGAATGTTGAGACCGCTAAGACCGAAGGCCTCGAGGCCATTGAGGCCGCTGCTAAGGGCGAAGAGCCCCAGCCTCCCCAGGACAAATATGACCTGACCATTACTGTGGGTGAGAACGTCACCAACGTACAGGTCACCATCACTGTGGAAGGCCAGGAGCCTGTCGTTACCGACTACACCGAGAGCACCACTGAGCCCATCAAGGTTCCTGCTGGCGCCAAGGTTGAGTTCGTTGCTACCCCCGCTGAGAACTGCGAGCTGAGTGCGGATAACACCCAGAACGTCGACGCTATGAACGGAAACGTCAATGCTACGTTCTCCGCCACCGAAAAGGCTCCTGCAACTGGCGTGACGCTTGAGCGTGACGCTCAGAGCCAGACCGCTTTCGAGAAGAATCCTCTGGAAGTTCTCGCTAAGACCGCTGAGATCGCTGAAGACGGCAGTGTCGTCCTCACTCCGGGCGTACACTACACCGACATCAGCGGCGAGGAGTTCAAGAGCGCTCAGTACGGCATTCAGGCAAGAGTTATGGCTTTTGCCGGCAACCCCGATGATGTTGACCCCATTTTTGAAGTTGATGGAAAGATCACCATTCCTGCCGCTCAGGTTACGGAAGGCATGACCATTTACATCTACTTCGATATTGACAAGTACACTGCTCCTGTTGATCCTGACGAAGGCGATGGCGATGATATCATCGACATCCCGGGCGGCCTGGAAGAGGTTACCCGTCAGGAAGGCGGGATGGGCCGGAGTTTTCTCCGGGCCCGTCCCTCCAACGAGAACGTCCGCACCTTCAAGCTGTGGTTTCTGGTGAAGAACGGCCAGGAAGGCTACGTTGTCAACGCTGACGAGATCACCGTTCTCAACGATGGCCCCAAGGCCGCTACCACCGAGCAGTTGAAGGACGCTCCCAAGGCCGTGCTTGCCGCTGCTGACAAGTACAAGGATACCCACTCTGTTTGGCTGCTTGACTTCCAGGTCAAGGGTGGCGGTTTTGTCTCCCCTGTGAAGGCGACCCGTCCCGCTACTGTGGACCCTGTCATTAAGGTTGTTATGCCTGCCAGCGAAGGTGTTACCAAGGTTGTCATGAAGGACGCCAATGGCAAGACCGTGAACGCTGACAAGGGTGTTACCAACCAGTACACTGTCAAGGCTGGCACCAAGCTGACTGCCGAGCTGACTCTGGATACCGCTCCCGCTAACGTCAAGCGTCTTGTCACTGTTGTGGCCGAGGACGGCACTGTGACTCAGCTGAGCAAGAACTCCGCTGGCAAGTATACCTTTGAGATTACCGCTGAGGCTAAGGCCACCTACACCTTCCGCACCACTGATGGTGAGATGGAGATGTACATTGACGGCGCGTATGATGCCAGCTGGTTCACTTCCAGCTCCATCGACGGCGGTGTCGCGGTGATTGACATTGCTGGCGTTGGTCACGCTACTAGCACCATGACTATCCAGGAAGTTCTGGATATGCTGAGCACTGGTCTTGGCGATGAAGTGACCGTAAACAAGGTTTACGATGCCGCTCACGTGGAGATTCCTGCCGCTAACTACACCGGTTATGTTTTGAGTGGTACCCCTGGTGTTAGCGTGATTGGTACCATCGAGGTTACCGTTCGCGGCAAGAATGTTACCATTCGTGATGCCGCTGATGCGGTTGGTTCTGGAACCTTCCTGTTTGTTGATGAGGATGGCAATAATCTCGCGACTGCTGTGGTTGACAGTGTAGTGTCTATTACTCTGCCCGCTGGCTACTATCGGATTAACGCCAACAGCACTCATTATAAAGCGAATGGTGAGAATGCTGTTCTGAGTGTGAGCAATGCTGGTGACGTAGACGCTTCCTGGACCAAGCTTGATAAGGAAACTACCATTAAGTTCAAGCTCAGCTCTGCTAATAATGATTCTGATCCCATCTATAGTGGTAACGACAAGACCCTCACCATCCAGAGCGGCTACTTCAAGTATGACACTAACAAGTATGCCCAGCCCGGCGAGACTGTGAAGCTTGCTGCTCAGGCCGCTACCGATGGTAAGTGGATGTACGTTGGTAAGGAAGCTGTTCCCTCTGATCCTGTAGCTATCACCAGCGAGAACGTGACCAAGATTGGCGCGAACCCCGACAAGACTGGTAACGCCGATGCTCTTCTGCCCACCTTCGAGATGCCTGCTTACGACGTCAACGTTGACACTACCTTCTTTGAGGTTATCGTGACCAGCGAGCTGCCGTCCGGAACTACTTCTGCTCTGAAGTCTGTGTATGCCAAGAAGAATGCTAAGCTGTCTCTCGAAGATGATATTACCGCTGTGATGACGGACTCTGCGGGAGTGGTTACTACAAGTACAGGATCGGGTGGCAGTACGAAGATTACTGTTACTGATGACATCTCCATCAACCTTATCGCGGGCGACAAGGTTGAGATTGCCGTTAAGAACGACGCTGTTGCTGGAGCCACTGCGACCAAGGTCGTCCAGAACAATGCGGACTTCGATGTAGCTGGCTACCTCACTGAGCTGGTTGAAGCTGGTACTATTGCCGAGGACGAGTACATCTTCATCACCAAGACCGCAAATAAGGGCTTTGGCGATATCGGAACTGTTAATACAGACTTCCTTGTATTGACGAACGGCACGTTTGTTGCGAGTGCGGCTGATGACAGTGACAACGCGAACAAGAACCTGATTCTGAAAGTGAGCGATGTTATCGCTGCTAACGCAGACATCAAAGCCGCTGTTGCAACTAACGGTAATGACATTGTTCTCCACATCGGCTACATTGCTCTGACTGTGGATACCACTGGTATTTCCGATGCGAACGCTGGTGCCTTTGCTGGTACGAAGTTCAACAACGGTAGTAATGTAACCCTCACTGCTGGTGAAGAGAAGACCTTCTTCATGACGAAAAACACTGGTGTAACCCTCACTGCTGGTACTTATGCTAGCTTCTACTTCAAGGAGGCCGATATGACCTTCCAGTTGGGTGACCCCTCCACCGGTTACAAGACCCTTCTCACCGAGGCCACCACTTGGACTCTGACCGACATTCCGGCCGAGGCTGAGTAATCCCCTCCCAGACGGGAGAAATTTCCCAAGCAAACACCCCCCAAGGGCTTTGGCCCTTGGGGGGTTCCCTATTAACGGAAGGCGATGTACTCGTAGGTCCGGCCTTTTTCGTTGAGGATGGGGTACCGGGTGCGGGAGGGGTCCGTATAGACGGTAAAGCCGTTCTCCTCCTCAAGCTGGAGCTGGTAGAGAATTTTGTTTTTGCCGCCCATGTAGAAGTAGCGGAGCTGGTTAGCGGCCTCGTCGGGTTCGGTGACGCTGTTCATGCCGCTGATAATGATGAATTTTGGGGAGAAAGTGAACCTGATTTGATGCACGGGCGAGCCGTCGCCGACGTAGGAGCCGATGGAGAGGCACCTTGCTTTCTCAAGGGCGGTATCGGCGGTAGTTTTCGCGGTATTGGCGATGGTCTTGGCGGCGTTGGCGTGGGACTTTGCGCTGATAGCTTCCGACTTTGCTTCTGAGGCGGCGGCAGCGTTGGCGGACATGCCGTTTTCGATAGCGGCCATAGCGTTATTGAAGTCGTCCATGAGGATGCGGTCGGACCTGACCCACTGGGGCAGTTGATATCTGTTGGTATAATCCATTTTTTGTACTCCTTTTTATATACAGAATATCCGGAAACAACCGGTACACATAAGGTGTGTACCGGCGAAAAGTTGTACGCGTGCGTACAACGGCGAAACGCACAAAAAGCAGGCGCGCGGCATAGAATAAGGCAGAGCAGGAGTGTGATAAGAAATGGCTTATTCTGACCGCGAGCTGTTGGCCCGGCTCATAGAGTGCGAGGCTGGCGGCGAGGGCGAACGGGGGATGAAGGCGGTAGCGGGGGTCGTAATGAACCGCGTCCACGCCAGGGGCGGCGAATACGCCCGGGTAGGCAAGGGCAGTATCCGCAATATCATTTTTCAGCCCTACCAATTTGTCTGCGCCAGCGAGACAGAGGGGGGAACCTACAACCCGCAGAACATATATAATATGCGGCCCCAGGCGATACATTATGAGATAGCGGACTGGGCGATAGCGGGCGGCCGTCTGCCGGACGTAGGGGAATCTCTCTGGTTTTACAATCCCTTTGGCCCCAAGTGCCGCAGCCGGTTTCCGTCGGATGTGGGCTATTGGCAGACGCGTATTGGGGATCATTGTTTTTACAATCCGACAGACGCTTATTATGATACGTAACGATTCCGGAACAAAACCAACAAGGAGTGAAGCGACATGCAGAATCAGATTACGCAGGGCGGCCCGTCCCTCCCGAACCCCCAGGGTACGCAAAATACCCAAAACATAACCATCAACGACCACCGGATGACCGCGCCGGACGAGACGGGCTACAACATGCCGCCGGATACGGGCGCGCCTTCCGGCGGCAGCTGGATTTACGGGAATCCGGATTTAAGCTACAGCGGCCAGCCCGCATCCGGCGGGGTATCTCTGTATACGATGAGCGGCAGCACGCCGCCGGAAAGTCAGGACAACACCCCCATGCCCCTTCCGGGGATGAACGGCGGCGCGCGCACAGGCGGAGTCACCAGTGCGCTGGCCCAGAGCCAGCGGATGAAAAACCCGGTAGACATGGAAGCCACACACATGCCGGCCACCAATGCCGAGGCCTATCAGGCGTCGCTGAGGAGCCTGCTGGACCGGAACATCGGATATTTTGTGGTAGCGACGTTTCTGGTAGGCACCCAGCAGTCGGTAACCTGGCAGGGAATTCTTCATACGGTAGGCAGCGATTACATTGTGCTGTATCAGCCGGACTATGAGCGGTACATCTCCTGTGATTTTTATTCCATCAAATTTGTCCAATTCCACAACGTAAAGGGGGTACCCTACTGCGCGGCCTCCCGGACGTGGCAGGGGCAGTCCGGCTTTTGAACATAGAAACCCCCGCCCTGGGCGTATCCAGGGCGGGGGTTTCTATGTAGGGCGTCATCTTCTGCGCCCACGGTATCCGGAAGAACTCCGGCGCGGACTGCTGGAACCGCGGCGGTAACTCCGGCGGCGTGCCCGCAGTACAGCGCGTAAAATCATCAGAAGCAGAACCGCGCCAACAGTTCCGCCTGCGGCAATCCACACGACAGGCCGGTGCAGGAACTCCAGGATATCCCGCTGAAGAATCAGCAGCCGGGATGCCTCCACGTCCTCATCCGCCAGCAGGTCCACGGTGGCGTATACGTTTCCGTCCAGGCTGAGGGTAATTTGTCCCAGAATCTGACCCTTTGCCACCGGGGCTTCCACGCTCTCCTGGGTGAGGGTAATGGTACGCTCCACGTCTTTCACCGGGTCCATATCTTTGGGGAACAGCCGCTCAATCTCCTGAGCGGGATGGACCTTTACAAAATCCTGTTCCTGAGAGAGGGTCACCGGCACCTCGCCCACCAGCTCGCCGGCGCTTAAGATAATCTGCCGGGAGAAGCTGTCAAACCCCCAGTCGTAGAGCTTCACCGTCTCGGAAAAGCTCTGGGTAAGGATAGTTCCATCTTCCAAAGTAATCCGCTCCGCCCCCATAACCACACTGAGAAGGCTTCTGCCGCTTCGGGTGGCGGAGGCCACGAGGCAATACCCGGAGGCGTTGGTGAACCCGGTTTTAATGCCCTCGGCCCCCTTGTAGACGTATCCAGCGGTGTACCAGTTGGAGATGAGATAGTTGGTAGTACGCAGCTTACGCGCCTCCGCTAAATTTGTGGCCGGGACCTCATAGTAGATGGTATTCACCAGAGGCATGAACTCCGGATGGGTCCGGGCTTCGCGGGTAATAAGGTAGAGGTCCCAGGCAGTTGTGTAATGGTTTTCGTCAGGCAGGCCGTTGGTGTTGGCAAAGTGGGTATCCTCACAGCCCAAAGAGGCGGCCTTGGCGTTCATGTTTTCCACAAAGGCATCAATAGATCCGGCAGCTCCTTCGGCCAGGATATTGCAGCCTTCGTTGGCGGAGGAGAGCATAATACAGTAGAGCAGGTTCTCTACCGACATCTCCTCTCCGGGTTTAATTCCCGCGCTGCTGCCGTCCGCCGGGATGAGTCCCACGGCGAGGTCGGAGGCGGTCAGTACAGTGTCCAGAGTCAGTGTCCCGGCATCAAGGGCGTCCAGGACCAGCAGGCAGGTCATGATTTTTGTCAGGCTGGCGGGGTAAAGCCGTTCATGGATGTTCCGGGCGTAGAGAATCTCCTCTGTGTCCGGGTCGATAAGCAGGGCGGCCTTGGCCGCCACCTCCCAGTCGCCGGTATCCCCCTCGGCGGCGCGGGCGGGAACTGTCAGTCCCAGGAGCAGGAGGGCAGTGAAAAAAAGCGAAAAAAAGCGGCGAGTTTTCATATCATTCTCCAGAAAAATATGGTATACTTGTTGTGAGCGGCGCCGCCTGCCGGCGTCCGCTTCAGGAACCGGCAGGTTCTATTTCTAGTATAGCAAAAAAACGGCGGGAGTTCAACCATGAAAGTTACAGGAAAATTGACAAAAACAGAGTGGCTTCTCCTTGCTTTGGGAGCGGCGTTTCTGACTGTTCTGGTCTTTGCTTATGTAAAGATGTCGAAAACGGCGGAAGGGGACGGCTACACGATTACCACCCAGCGTCAGCTGCCGGAGACCGCTCCCGAGGAAGAGACAGAAGAACCTCTGCCGGATGAACCGGAGGAGAGCGGCCCCGTAGATATTAACACCGCCAGCCAGGAGGAATTGGAAACGCTTTCCGGCGTTGGTCCAGTGCTGGCCCAGCGGATTATCGAGTACCGGGAGGCCAACGGGCCCTTCCAATCTCTGGAGGAACTTTTGGAGGTTAAGGGAATCGGGGAAAAGACCCTGGAAAAATTCCGGGAGGATATCACCCTTGGGGAGGTGGAACCGCCCCAGAGCGAAGACCAAGGCGAGGAGGATGCAGCCGCATGAAAATCTTAGTAGTAGACGACGAAAAACTTTTGGTAAAGGGGATCAAATTTAATCTGGAGAACGAGGGCTACCAGGTGGAGTGCGCCTACGATGGCGCGGCGGCTGTGGAGCTGGCCCGGGAAGGAAAGTTTGACCTCATCATCTTGGACTTGATGATGCCGGAGATTGACGGCCTGGAAGCCTGCGTGCGGATACGGGAGTTTTCTAACGTACCCATTATCATGCTTACCGCCCGCAGTGAGGACACGGACAAAATCATCGGATTTGAGTGCGGCGCGGACGACTATATTACCAAGCCCTTTAATATTCTGGAACTGAAAGCCCGTATCCGAGCCATGCTGCGGCGGGCATCCGGCGGGGCCCAGGGCCGTCCCGCCAGCCGCATTACCGTAGGGGACCTGACCTTGGACACGGAGCAGCGGGTGGCTATTCGAGATGGGGAAGCGGTGGAACTGACGGCTAAGGAGTACGACCTTATTGAGCTGCTGATGAAGAATCCCCGGCGGGTCTACAGCCGTGAAAACCTGATGAATGTGGTATGGGGATACTCCTATACCGGGGACTACCGCACGGTGGACGTACACATCCGCCGCCTGCGGGAGAAGCTGGAGCGGCAGCCCGCTGAGCCGGAATATATTATGACGAAGTGGGGAGTTGGCTACTATTTTAAGGGGTAGGATTTCCTTACAATTAAAAATCAGCGCAACTTATATTGCCATCCTTATTATTGTTGTTGTGCTGATGAACACATATCCGCTGCTGGTCAGTCAGGATTTGGTGTTCCGGGCAAAGCATACCACCCTGCAAAGCAGCGCCGCCGCCATTAACGCCGCCGTATCAGGACTGGACTTCCTGACAGAAGAGAATGTGTCCGCCGCCATGAGTGCGGTGGAGCCGGAGGGTGTATCCCGGGCTATCGTTACCGATCCTTATGGAAAGGTGCTTTTTGACACCCGCGAGGCGGGCAACGCAACAGGGTATTACGTATTTTATACTGAGCTGGTAGAGGCGCTGCGGGGCAACAGCGCGGGCTATTACGCCTATAAGGAGGGGGCTTTCCACTCCAGCGCGGCCCAACCGGTTCTATATCAGAACCAGATTATCGGCGGGGTGTATGTCTACGATTACGACACACAGCAGGCGTCTCTGCTGGAGAGCCTGCGAAATAATCTGTTCTCCATTTCCGCAGGGGTGGCGGCTCTGGTGCTGGGGATGAGCCTTATTTTCAGCCGCCAGCTTACGCAGCGGCTGGGGAAACTGCTGGCGGCCATACGGGGGGTCCGGGAGGGGGCCTACAACCAGCGGGCCGCTCTCAGCGGGCATGACGAGTTTGCCCAAATCGCCGGAGAGTTCAACGACCTGGTAGACCGGCTTCAGGAGACGGAGAGCGCACGGCGGCAGTTTGTGTCCGACGCGTCTCACGAGCTGAAAACGCCGCTGGCGGCCATACGTCTTCTGACGGACTCCATCCTCCAAAATGAGAATATGGACAATGCTACCGCACGGGAGTTTGTCAGCGACATCGGGCAGGAGGCGGAACGGCTCAGCCGTATTACAGAGGACCTGCTCCGGCTGACCCGGCTGGACAGCGGCGTGGTGGAGGCCCCTGGGAAGATTGCGGTCGCGCCCGTTCTGGACCGTGCGCTAAAAATGCTCCGGCCTGTGGCGGATGAGAAGGAGGTGGAAATCCTCATTATCTGCGATAACGCGGAGGTAGTGGCAACGGAGGGAGAATTGTATCAGGTTCTGTATAATCTGGCGGAGAACGCTGTAAAGTACAACCGCAGGGGTGGATTTGTACGTATCTGCGCCCAGGCGGGTACGGAGACGACGGTTATCACTGTGGAGGACAATGGAATTGGAATTCCGGACGGGGACTTGAACAATGTGTTCAAACGGTTCTACCGGGTGGATAAGGCGCGTTCCCGCGCCGCTGGCGGCACGGGGCTGGGGCTGAGTATTGTCAGCGATATTGTCAGCCGGCGCGGCGGGGCTATCCGGGCGGAGGGCATTCCTGATGGCGGCACCCGGTTTACCGTCACTATGCCCTGTCTGGAGCAAGGAGGGGACGGGTTATGAGAAAATCCGCTGTATTTTTGCTGGCGGGCGTGTTGCTGGTGTTGTGCGCCTGCCGGCCCGCAGAGGAAGAGACGCCGCCGGAAAACAGCCGGCTTCTCTACTTTTTGGTTCCGGAGGACGATGGGCAGGGAGGCGACCGGCTTCAGGGCAGCTATGAGCTTCTGGGGCTGCCGGAGGAGGCGCCCCTTCTGGAGGAGGCCTGCGCGGTGGTAGAGCGGCTGCTCCGGGGACCAGCGGATGGAGAGCTGGAAAGTCCTATTCCTATACATTTGAATGTGAATCTGGTGAAGCTGGAGATTCGGGACCGGCGGGCTTACGTGGATTTCAGCAGCGAATTCCGCCAGCTGAACGGCGTGGAGCTGGTGTTGGCGGACTACTGTCTGACACTGTCTTTGACGGGGCTGGAGGGAATCAGCGCGGTGTCCGTGACGGCGGGAGGAAGGTCTGTGGCACAGCAGCCCAAACAGATTTTTTATGAGCGGGATGTGCTGCTGTCCACTATGGACGACGTGCTGCAAACGGTGGAGGTTACGCTGTATTTCCTTAACAATGAGGGTATCCTGACAGGAGAAAAGCGGACGATAGAGCTCTACGAAGGGCAGACACTGGCGGAAAATCTG
Organism: uncultured Clostridia bacterium; assembly: GCA_947058885.1. GTDB lineage: Bacteria > Bacillota > Clostridia > Oscillospirales > Oscillospiraceae > Pelethomonas. The sequence continues at coordinate 9,708 of CAMSIF010000033.1, read as the reverse complement.
ATAGCCGCGCTGCTGGAGGGGCCGCAGAACCGGGAACTGTCCAGGGCGGCGCCGGAGGATTTTCAGGTAAATTTTGTCAAGGTGGAGAACGGCATATGTACCTTGAATGTGTCTGCATCCTCTATTGCGGCGCTGCCGGACGATGAGAGGGCTCAGCAGATGGTTTTGTGGTCTATCGCGGATTCGCTGTACTCTATAGAAGCTGTGGAAGGGCTGCGAATTCTGGCGGATGGAGAGGAGCTGCAATATTTCAAAAGCGTGCCGGTGGAGAGTGTGGCATCCAGGCCGGAAGGATAGCTCTTTTTTACGTTCCCTCCCTTGACCTAGCGTAGATTTAGGGGTATACTGTTCGTTACCGGGCGGATATCTGAGACGATATAAGACTGGGCAGCGAGTTTAAAGTTCTTTTTGATACTTTTTCTTTCAAGAAAAAGTATGACTGCCTGATAGGAGTTTGAACATGGCAAATACTATAAAAAAAGTACGCAAATCCGTAGCGCCTTACTATGGCGCAGCGGCGGTGTGGGTAATCTTCGCGTTGTTTCTGAGCCTGTACCGCGTCAGAGACTTTCTTCTGGCGGCGGGGCTGTCCTGCGGCGTATGGGTCTGCTTGCGGGCGGTGTGTAAGGACGAGGTGACTGAGGTGGAGGTTCCGGAGCCTGAGCCGGAGCCTACGGGTAACCCGGAACTGGATAAAATGGTCGCAGACGGTCAGAAGGCTATTGCGGAAATGCGGCGTTTGGACGGGGCCATTGCGGACGAGAATATATCCGCCAATATCCGCCGGTTGGAGACCGTGTGCCAGAAAATCTTTGAGCAGGTCAAGGCGGACCCGTCCAGGCTGCCGCAAATCCACAGATTTATGGATTACTATCTGCCAACCACGTTGAAGCTGCTGAACGCCTATGACCGGATGGATGCCACCGGTGTAAGCGGGGAGAATATTGACGGCACCAAGCGGCGAGTGGAGAATATCATGGATACTATCGCCGCCGCCTTTGAAAAGCAGCTGGACAGCCTCTTTGGGGCGGATGCTATGGATATCTCCGCAGATATCGCGGTGTTAGAAACCATGCTGGAGAGGGAAGGTCTGGCTGGAGAAAAGGCGGACTCTATTGATAATACCAGCGGCTCGGACATTGATTTGAAGCTTTAGTCTGGGACGCGGGCGGATACCAACTTACTAACAGAAATAATAACCGGAGGACAAAATGATGAGCGATATGGAAAACATGATGCCGAACTTGACCCTGGACGCTAACGCCGCTCAAGCGGAGATGCCGCAGCTGACGCTGGGAGCGGAGCCTCCTGCGGCTCCTGTTGTGGAGGAGAAAAAGCCGGAGCCTGTTAAAATTGATGATAGTATGCTCACTGAGGCGGAGCGCAAATATGTGGATGAATTCGCAAAAAAGATTGATATTTCGGACTCTCAGATGATTCTGAATTACGGCGTTGCGGCGCAGAAGAGTGTCGCTTCGTTCTCGGAAAACGCCCTGAGCAACGTGCGCAATAAGGACCTGGGTGAAATTGGGGATACCTTGACCAGTCTGACCATCGAATTGAAAAACTTGGGTCAGGAGGAAGAGGATAAGGGCGGTATTTTTGGTTTTTTCAAGAAGGCCAGCAATAAAATGGAAAATATGAAGATTCAGTACTCCAAGGCGGAGGCCAACGTGGACCGGATTGCCCGGGAGCTGGAACAGCATCAGGTGGTGCTTATGAAAGATATCGCCATGTTTGACCAGATGTATGAGCTGAATCTGAAATATTACAAGGAACTTACCATGTACATTATCGCCGGCAAAAAGCGGCTGGCGGAGATTCAGTCCGGACAGCTGGAGGAGCTGCGGAAAAAGGCGGAGGCTTCCGGCGCTCAGGAGGACGCACAAGCGTATAACGACCTGGCGCAGATGTGCAACCGGTTTGAGAAGAAGCTCCATGATCTGGAGCTGACGAGAATGGTGTCTATCCAGATGGGTCCCCAGACCCGGATGCTGCAAAATAACGATACGCTGATGGTGGAGAAAATCCAATCCTCTCTGGTTAATACCATTCCGCTGTGGAAAAGCCAAATGGTACTGGCGTTGGGGCTGGAGAACAGCCGCCGGGCCACAGCTGCCCAGTCCGCCATTACTAACGCAACCAACGAGCTTCTCAAAAAGAACGCCGAGATGCTGAAAATGGGTACCATCACCACAGCCAAGGAGGCTGAACGCAGTATCATCGACATTGAAACCCTCCAGCACACCAACCAGCAGCTTATCTCCACTCTGGACGAGGTTATACAGATTCAGAAAGAGGGCGCACAGAAGCGGCGTCAGGCGGAAGCGGAGCTGGGCCGCATTGAGGGCGAGCTTCGCCAGAAGCTGATGGAGCTGCGGTCCTGAACAGACGGTCCAGGAGGGTACCGAGAGGAGAGCCTTGTTTTCTTCCCGCTGCTGGAGTATGCCGTTATAACATATCTTTTTAGGGAGCGTGAGATCCATTAAAACAATTTTCTGCGCAATTTTGCGTCCGGAGGGCTTGGAATGAAGCTGTTGAAAAATAAAGCTGTGGCAGTGCTGATACTGGCTGCGGCTATTGTGCTCTCGTCCCTCTACGGGCTCTCCAAAAAGCCTGCCGTAGAGGCCCCGGAGGGAGGCGCACCGTTGGATGAGTCCCTCTCTACCGCCTATTATAAAGATTTCATTGTAGATGAGGCCAATGTCCTTTCCGCCAAGACGGAAAAAAGTTTGTGCCTTTATAACGCCAACTGGGATAAGGCCGACGGCGGCATTCTGGCGGTGGTTACCGTCCGGAGCGCGGCAGGCGGCGTTGAGGATGCCGCCTGGGACTGGATGGATGAATTGGAATTGGGGGAGAACGATGCTATTCTCCTTTTTGATACTGGAGCGAAGGACGCTTATGTGGTCGCCTCCGGCCGGTTCTATGACCGCTTCGCCTCCCAACCGGACAGCTTTGTGGATATCTGCCTGACGGAGTATGTCCAACGGGCGGACTATGACGCCGCCGCGTTGAACCTGTTTGGACAGGTGCATCTGCTCTTCGGCTCTGCCTCCAGCGGCGGAACGGTGTTTTCTATTATCGGCGCGGTGGTTCCTCTTATCATCCTGCTGGTGGTTCTGGTGGTCCTGTTCAATATAATGGATAGCGTCCGCTACACCGGCTGGCACCGCCGCTACGGCGGTATGGGTGTGCCGCCTGTGGTCTACCGCCCCATACTCTGGTGGCACCGGCCTGGTAGTTCCTGGTACCGCAGGAGGCAGATGCCTCCGCCGCCACCCGGCAGCCCAGGACCCCGCCCGCCTATGGGCGGTATGGGAGGCTTTGGCAGCGGTCCGCGCCCGCCCATAGGCGGCGGAAGACCTCCAATGGGCGGTTCCCGTCCGTCCTCCCCTCCCCGCAGCGGCGGCTTTGGCGGTGGAAACCGTGGCGGAGGCTTCAGCGGAAGCTCCAGAAGCGGCGGTTTCGGCGGCGGCTCCAGGGGTTCTCGTGGAGGGGGCTTCGGAGGCGGAGGCCGCAGCGGCGGCTTCGGCGGTGGCCGGAGAAGATAACAAAAATAACGCCAGCTCTTGCAAAGGGGCTGGCGTTGTTCCGTTGTATGGAAAAATTTTGCGCAATATGGATATTTTCCTCTCTAATACCCTTGCGGAAGGGGGGGAACTAATGGTAAAATAAGGACATTCTACCCATATACCCCTACATAAGCGCAATACGTTTTGTAGTAATTGTAAGAATATTACAAAATGGAGTGAACCCGGGGAGTGGGACAGACGGTTTCTTTCGAGAAAGACGAAAAAGCGGAGGGAGGCATCATATGGAACGGGGACATCTTCTGGAGCTTCTGCAAAGCGGCGCGCTCCTGCCACACCTGGAACCTGTTTACGGCCCGGACGCGGCGGAGGCGGGCCGCCGACTGCGGGAGCTGGTTCTGGAGTACGCCGGAACCTTTCCCTGCCCGGATACGGCGGATACCTGGCTTTTCTCCACGCCCGGACGGGCGGAGTTGGGCGGCAGCCATACAGACCATCAGCATGGCTGCGGTCTGGCCTCAGCGGTAAACCTGGACACAATTGCCTGCGTGGTTCCCAATGACACAGGGGTTATCCGCGTAAAATCCCGAGGCCACCGTATGGCATCGGCGGATTTGGGAAACCTATCCATTCAGGAGGCGGAAACGGGCAATTCCCCCGCTCTGGTCCGGGGCGTTGCCGCACGGCTGCGGCAGTTGGGGTATGCCATCGGCGGGTTCGACGCCTATACCACCAGCATTGTTCCAAGAGGCGGCGGCCTCAGTTCCTCGGCGGCCTTTGAGGTGCTGGTCGCCACCATTATGAACCACCTGTTTTGCGGCGGCAGTTTGAGTCCTCTTCAAACGGCCCAGACCGCGCTCTACGCGGAAAACGTATACTTTGGCAAGCCCAGCGGACTACTGGATCAGCTGGCATGTGCAACAGGAGGCGTGATTGCGGCGGATTTTCAGAATTTGCAGGCGCCGCAGGTCCGCCGTCTGCCGCTGGACCTGGACACCCTGGGTTACGCGCTGTGCATCATGGACACCCGCGCCAGCCATGCAAGCCTAATCGACGATTTTTCCGCGATTCCCCGAGAGATGGCGGATGCGGCGGCGTATTTTGGCGAGAAAACGCTCCGGAACGTAAGCTACGAACGATTTCTGCAAGAGCTTCCGCAGGTCCGCACTGCCTGCGGAGACCGGGCCGTGCTGCGGGCCTACCACTTCTTCCAGGAGGACCGGCGGGTACTGCGGCAGTGCGAGGCCCTGGAGCAGGGGAATTTTGAAACCTTCCTCCGCTGTGCCAGAGCGTCCGGCCGGTCTTCCTTCATGTATCTGCAAAACGTTTCCAACCACAAGGACAGCCGATCCCAGCCCCTTGCGCTGCTTCAGGCCCTGGCGGAGGAGCTGCTGGAGGATACGGGAGCGGTGCGGGTCCAGGGCGGCGGCTTCGCCGGTACGGTAGAGGCTTTCGTTCCACTGGCGCGGCTCGACCGGTTTGTTCAGGGTATGGAGGATATGGCCGGACGGGGTTCCTGCCATGTCATCCGTCTGCGCAGCGCCGGTTCCGTCCTGTTGGTTCACTGATCCGCCTATTTTGAAAGGAGGCTTTGCCATGCTCTACGAAACCATCCCGCTATCCGTCCCCGGCGCGGAGGAACCCGCGCTGCTGGCGGCCTATGTCCCCGAGAGCTTTCCCGAGTTGGGGATGGACCGGCGGCGTCCCGCGCTGATTATCTGTCCCGGCGGCGGCTATCAGTTCCGCTCCGACCGCGAGGGGGAGCCGGTGGCTCTGCGTTTCGCCGGGCTGGGCTACGCCGCATTCCTTCTTCAATACAGCGTTGCGCCCCAGGCCCGCTGGCCTGTCCCGCAGAGGCAGCTTCTGGCCGCTATTGACCACGTGCGGACCCACGCGGAACGCTACCATATCAATCCCAGAGCAGTGATTCCCATGGGCTTCTCTGCCGGAGGACATTTGGCGGGATGCGCGGCCACCATGTGGAACAAGCCGGAGGTATACCGGGCTCTGAAAAAGAAATCCCACGCCTTCCGCCCAGACGGCGCGGTGCTCTGCTACCCTGTCGTCTCCAGCGGGGACCACGCCCACCAGGATTCCTTTGTCAACCTTCTGGGCGACCGCTGCGATGAACTGCTGGAAACCGTCTCCCTGGAGAAGCGGGTCACCCGCCGGACGCCGCCTATGTTTCTCTGGCATACGGCGGATGATACTACCGTCCCTATGGAAAACTCCCTGCTGCTGGATAAGGCTCTGACCGCCAGGGGCGTGGAGCACGAGCTCCGAATCTATCCCCATGGCAGCCATGGGCAGTCCCTGGCGGACAGGACGGTATTCGCCCCGGACCAAATGCATAAGCTGTCGGTATCCTGCGCGGTTTGGGTAGCCCACTGCGACGCTTGGCTTCAGCTTCATTTTGGCAATTCCAGTGTAGATGTAGAGGAGGTAAACGTACCGTGAGTGAATTTCGTATCGCCCTGCTGCAAATGCTTCCTAAAGATTCCTTGGAGGGGAATCTGCAAAAAGGCCTGGAATGGTGCCGCAGGGCAAAGACAATGGGGGCGGATTTGGCCCTTTTTCCGGAGATGTGGAGCAATGGCTACGCGATGGAGCAGCCCCTGGCCGCTCTTCAGCGGGACGCCGTCGCCCGGGATGGCAGTTTCGTCCAGGCTTTTGGAGAGCTGGCCAAGGAGCTGGAAATGGCAATCGCCGTCACCTATTTGGAAAAATACGACCCGATGCCCCGGAACACCGTGACTGTCTTTGACCGTTGGGGACAGGAGGCGTTGACCTACGCCAAGGTTCATACCTGCGACTTTGGCGAGGAGCAAAATCTGACGCCGGGAGACGGCTTTTTCACTGCGGCTCTGGACACCCGGGAGGGACCGGTGCGGATTGGCGCAATGATTTGTTATGACCGGGAATTTCCGGAGAGTGCGCGCGTTCTCATGCTCCAGGGCGCGGAAATTCTTCTGGTTCCTAACGCCTGTCCTATGGAAATCAACCGTCTCACCCAGCTCCGGGCCAGGGCCTTTGAGAATATGTTGGGCATCGCTACCTGCAACTACCCTTACGGCCAGCCGGACTGCAACGGGCACTCCACCGCTTTTGACGGTATTGCTTATGGTGAAATCCGCCCAGGCGTTGTGGAGGCCCGGGATACGTTGGTTATAGAAGCCGGGGAGGCGGAGGGAATCTATCTGGCGGCCTTCCCTATGAACACCCTTCGGGACTACCGCTCACAGGAGGTCCACGGCAACGCTTACCGCAGGCCGTCCAAGTACAGCCTGCTTTTGTCGGAGGCTGTGGAGCCGCCCTTCCAGAGACAGGACGCGAGACGCTGAAAACAGCAGGCCAGAAGGAGGCCGGCGCAAAGCCGCCGGCCTCCTTCTGGCCTTAAAAAATTCTTTATACTTTTTTGCTGGAAATACCTTGACAGAAGATGCATAGTCTGTTATGATAGCACCATGAACAGCAGACCGCCACCAGGCGGCGGCTTGAAAGGAGTGTTTGGTTTGTCCATTTCATCGGATACCTTGCGGGGCCACACGGATACAATCATCCTGACCCAATTGATGCAGGGCGATAACTACGGCTACGAAATTAATAAAACCATCCAGCAGCGTACAGGCGGACAGTACGGCTTCAAGGAGGCCACCCTTTATACCGCTTTTAAACGGCTGGAGTCCGGCGGCTTTATAACATCCTATTGGGGCGAGGACGGTCCCAGCGCCCGGCGCAGATACTATTCTATCACCGAGGAGGGGCGCAGGTATTGTGAGGAGAGCCGTACGGATTGGCAGAAAACAAGGGCCCTGCTGGATGCCCTGATTTTTATGGAGGAGTAAACCATGGAAAGAATGAAAATGAAATTCATTATCGCGGTGACGGAACGTCTTTCCGCCGCCGCCGAGAGCGGGGCTAAGGTGGAGCTCATTGAGGAGCTCAGCGACAATCTCTACAGCCGCTGGCAGGACCTCATTTCCAACGGCATGGACGAGGAGGAGGCATACCGCCAGGCCCTTGACGAGTTGGGCGACGTGGACGAACTGCTGGCCTACCTGGCCAGCCTGGGTCCCGACGGAGAGCTGCCCAAGCAGGATTCCTCTTTCCGGGATTTCACCAGCGAGCTGCTCCACGGCGTGGAAGGCATTGTCCGGGAAACCGTGAACCAGACCAAGGATGCCGTGGATCAGGCTACGGTCATCGTCCGCAATGTGGCGGAAAAAATGAAGGAGAAGTATCCCGAGGGCTTTAAAGGCCGGGTCTACGTCCACTTTGACGGAGACGAGACCAGTAAAGCCACTGTAGATGTAGAGGCGGACGAGGACGTCTGCGTATGCCGGGAGCAGCCCGGAGAGGGCGCGGAGGACCCCAATAAGGGATGGTCCTTCGCGGTAGGCTACAACCGCGACAGGGGAGGATTCTTCTGCGAGGGAACCCATCCCTCCTCCAGCCAGCGGGTGAGCGGCACGGTCTTCCCTTCCAAGAACCTCAAAAATGTAGATATTCAGCTGGTCAACGGCGATGTTGCCATTCACCTGGACAGTGACCCTGACGCGGACGTCCAGCTGGACGGCGATGTGGATAAGCTGGAGGTCCGGGTGAACGATAACGGCTCCCTATCCATCCGGCAGGGGAACACCGCCAGCAGCATGTTTTTCTTCCACCGGGGATTAGCCCGCGCGGACGTGGAGCTGACGCTGCCTCAGCGGTTTTGGGACCTCCTGCAAATCTCCGTCACCAACGGGGACGTGGAAATCGACAACGGCCTGGAGGCCGGGAAACTGACGATTAAAACCATCAGCGGCGACGCATCCTTTGAAGGCGCAAAATGTTCTGAGGCCAGCTTTAAATCCGCCAGCGGTGATTTGGACTGCGAGATGGCGGCCGGCGAGGTCTACGCGGAATCCGCCAGCGGCGATCTGACCCTGGCAGGCGCGTTCGGAACCGTTCGGGCTGGTACCGCCAGCGGCGATGTGGATTTGTCCGGCAATGTCCGGACCCTTCGCTGCACCAGCGCCAGCGGCAGCGTGGAGGTACGCACAGATGTAGTCCCTGATGAGATGAATATTTCCTCCAAGTCCGGCGACTGCGAGGTCACTATGCCCGGCGGACAGGGATTTACCTTACAGTTCAGCACAGTCAGCGGAGAGCTGGACACCGATTTCCCCTTGGTAGGACCTGTCGGGTCTCGTTCCGGAGAGGCGATATACTTGGACGGCGGAGGCAGAAACTTCCGGATTTCCAGTATCAGCGGAGATATCTCCCTGCGGCAGATGTAATGTAAATATTTGGGAAAGGAAATTGGAGACATGGATAAGCGTACAACCGATATTGTGGCATATTTGACCTACGTGGGCCTCCTGATTGCCCTGGTGGCGGGAGACCGGGAGCGCAGTAAGTTCCATCTGAACCAGTCCCTGGTAATTTGGCTGACCTTCACCGTCGTTGGTCTTGTGTCAAGAGTGCCCCTGGTTGGCTGGATGATCGGTACTGTGGGCAGCATCTTTTGTAGCATCTGCTGGTTTATCGGCATTATCAACGCCATTCAGGGCGTGGAGCGGGAAGTCCCCGTGCTGGGCCAAATCAAACTGCTGCATTGATTCATTCAAAAACGCGCGTGGCGGCTGCGGCTTCCACGCGTGTTTTCTGCGTTCCTACATATATTTAAAGTATTGCCTTTCTGTTTTTCTTGCAAAAAATTACCGCCTTTGTATCCGGCATATAAAACGCAGGATTGCAAATGATATGGTTGCGACGAGGGCGGCGAAAACATTCCCCGCCCGGGTACGACGCAAAACAGTTAAGGCCCGGCGCGGGTTTACCGCCCCATTCCTTCCCTGTTATGCGCACGGTACCATCGCAATATTTGGAGAAGGAGAAAAAGGAAATGTCTAAGAAGAACAACCGTATCAACGTCCCCGAGGCTCGCGAGGCTATGGACAAGTTCAAGATGGAGGCTGCCAGCGAGGTTGGCGTCAACCTCAAGGAGGGCTATAACGGCGATATCAGCGCGCGTGAGGCCGGTTCCGTGGGCGGCCAGATGGTCAAGAAGATGTTACCCGTACAAACCGCGAGTTTCCAGCGGGCTGACCGGACAGCAAGGGGGCATCAGGTCACGGTTACATATCGGGCGGGACTATACCTGTAAAGTGAATAGAAAGAAAACCCACCC
>CAMSIF010000032.1 GCA_947058885.1 uncultured Clostridia bacterium | reverse complement strand
CTACACAACCGCGGACACTCTTTCCCTACACGACGCTCTTCCGATCTTGGGGGACGGCAGCGTGCTGAAAACCTATGACGAATCCTGCTTCCTCCCGTACTGGTTCAGCGCACTGTACCTGGACGGGGAGGACCAGCTGTGGGCCCTCTACTCCTCGGGGGACCTGGAATTCCCGCTGCTGGGCCTCTGCGAGCCAGGCCAGACATTGGAGGACGCCGTGCCCCTGGACATAGCGGACAGCGCCGGACAGACGCCGGCCGTTGCCGTGTGGGGGGATTTTGCCGTTGTACAGGTCCGGGGCGAGACCTCCTGCCTCGCGGTCATAAACCGGACCAACGGAACGGCCAGCATCCTGGACTGGGACGTGGCGGACTTCTGCGTCAGCGGCGGCGGAATGCTGTACGCGCTGCGGTACACAGAGCAGGGGACCCGCCGCGTTCTGGAAGGCTATTCCCTGCCGGAGGGCAAGTCTGTCTGGTCAAACCAGGCCCTGCCGCTGATGTCCACCAGCCTGTGGTCCACGGAGGGCGGACTATTCCTGCTAGGGGACAGCCCGGAGAAGAAAATCTTCCCGGTGGACCTGAAGACGGGGGCGCTGGGCGAGATGGTCTTAGGCTTTTGGAGCGTTGCGGGGTTACAGGATGAACTGGATGCGTGCGCGAACAGTTTGGGGGTTCAATTCGGCTTGGACAGCGGCGGAGGGATTTTCCTCAGCTGCGTGGAGGAAGACGAGACAGCTGGCTACGTCCGGATGACCTGGAAGCTGGAGCCCTACGTTCTGGAGTTAGCTCCGGAGGACATAGTGACGCTGACCATCACCTCCCCCTACGTGGTGGAAAGTCTGGAGAGCTCTATCCGTCTGTACCAGCAGCAGCACCCGGAGGTGCAGGTGGTCTGGGATGTACAGTATATGTCCCGGGAGGAATTACAGGCCAATCATCAGGAGTATAAGGACCAGCTGGCGATACGGGTTATGGCAGGGGACGTGGGCGATCTGGTCATGGTGACCGGTTCCGGGCTGGATGAGAAGACGGTCACAGATACTGACGCCTTTGCCGATGTGTCGGGCTATCTGGAGGACTGTCCCTTTAAGGAGGAGCTGGATTTCAACCTGCCGGAGACCCTGCGGGGAGCGGACGGCGCTATCCGCGCCGTACCGGTAGCCATTTCCCCCGACTATTATCTGCTGAACGAGACCCTCTGGAAGGAGCTGGGTTCGCCCTTTGACCCCAATGGCGTCACCTGGATGGAGCTGCTGGACATGGCTCTGGAGTGGAAGGAGGAGGGGACTGATCTCTCCCTCTGCGCCTGCGGCGCCGGCGAGCAGCTGGAGAGCGATATGCTGACGGCCCTCCTCCTGGCCAATCTCTACGCCGCGGAACAGCCGGACGGCAGCGTCCAGCTGGATCAGCCCTACCTGCGGGAGCTATTGACCAAATGGAAGCAATTGCAGGGGACAACATACCTGGCCCGCTCCGACGGCGATGTAGGGAAGGCCCTTTTCTCCACAAGGCCAACCATCAGCGGCTATTTTGTCGATCAATTCTACCACATGGCGGACCGCGCCTCAAAATATGGCGTGAGCCTCCAGGCCGTATCCAAACCGAAGGGCGAGGTATGGAAGAAACAGCAGGGGTATGCGTTCTGCTGGGCGGTCTCTGGCTCCTCGGAGCAGAAGGAGGCCGCGTGGGATTTACTTCAATTTATCATCAGCGCGAAGTCGCTTCCCGGCTGTCAGTATACAAAGGACACGCTGGCTTGGAACAGCGCGGCCCAGGAGACGGTCTACCAGCAGCTGCGCAGGGAATGGGAGGATTCCATCGCCTACGGGGCTCTGGGACAGGAAGCGGAGGACCTGGAGCGTTTGGAGAAGAATTTTCGGGAGATTCAGCAGCTCCAGAGCATCCCCTACAGCTCGCTGAGCCAACCCTACGGCTGGTATCAGGCGGTATGCGAGCCGGTAGAGAAGTACCTCAGGGACGAGCTGACCCTGGACGAGGCCATGGAGACGGCTAACGCCAGCTGGGAGCGGTTTGTGCTGGAGTAGAGCCTGTAGAAAAACAAGGAGGAAACATCATGAGCGGCCTGTTTAGCTCTTGACTTTTCCGTAAACAATGCAGTATAATAATGAAGTAGCATTTCTAAAACAACATATTTCGTCAGCTGCGGCCGCTGGGACGGCGCGTGGAACAGGGTGAGATTCCCTACGAGTCGGTCACTGTGATGCCTTCTGGAAGGGCTAAGTCAGATACACGGCAGTTTGACGGCATTCTGCCGAAACCGGAAGTGCGTATTTCATCCGGCCTCGCTGTATACGCGGGGTTTTTATGTGCGTACCCGCCGGGGCGGGTACGCTTTTATTTTGTGTTTCTTCCGGCGCCATTGGGGAGGCGCGGGGAAAACAATAGATTTCTCCTACATTTAATAACTGGCTCTATATGAAACCCGAAGACCGTCCAGGTCCCAAACGCCTGGACGGTTTTTTGGGGTGCCGCCATTTCCCAAAATATACAACACTTGGGAGGAAAACGACCATGATATTTCAATCGGTAAGAGATGTTCTGAGCGCAGTCACGACGGACCCTGGAGAGGCGGAAGCCAGAGCGGCGGCTCACCGGCAATGGGCCAGCGTAGCCAAACCTTTGGGCAGCCTGGGACTGCTGGAGACCGCTGTAGAGGACATCGCCGCGCTGACGCTCAGCCAGTCAGTGGAATTATCCAGCCGGTCTCTGCTGCTGTTGTGCGCGGATAATGGCGTCGTCCGGCAGGGCGTTACGCAGACGGACCATACCGTAACCGCAGTGGTCATAAAAAACGCCGCAGTGGGGAAGTCCTCGGTCTGTAAAATGGCGAAAGTAGCCGGGTGCCAGGTGGTCCCGGTAGATATGGGCGTCATGGACTTGGAGCCGGTACCCGGCGTTCTGCACCGCCGGACCGGAAATGGAACAAACGACATCACACAGGGCCCCGCCATGTCCCGGGAGCAGGCGGAACAGGCCGTGCTGGCGGGTGTGGAGCTGGTGCGCGAACAGAAGGAACAGGGTGTCCGTCTATTGGCGACTGGGGAGATGGGCATCGGCAATACTACTACCAGCAGCGCGGTGGCCAGCGTACTGCTGGGACGTCCCCCGGCTGAGCTGACGGGCAGAGGCGCGGGACTGTCCGACGAAGGCTTGCGCAGGAAGATTTGGGCCGTGGAGACCGCTATTTCTGTAAACCACCCGGACCCTCGGGACCCGTTGGATATTTTGGCTAAGGTTGGAGGGTTCGACTTGGCTGGAATGTGCGGAGTTTTCTTAGGGGGAGCGGCGTACCGGGTGCCGGTGCTGATGGACGGACTCATCAGCACTGTGGCGGCCCTGTGCGCGGTACGGCTTTGTCCCGGCGTGGAAAAAGCTCTTCTGGCCAGCCACGTTTCCGCTGAACCGGCAGGGCGGCTGGTATTGGATGCTCTGGGCAAGAAACCCCTCGTTACGGCGGAAATGCGCCTGGGAGAAGGAACCGGCGCGGTGGCGGCAATTCCGCTGCTGGATATGGCTCTTGCCCTTTACCGGGATGGGGAGACCTTCGACGGATGCGGTATCCCGGCTTACCAGCCGCTGGGGGGCTGAGTATGTTTACTCTTGTTATTGGCGGCGCGGCGAGCGGAAAAAGCGAATACGCGGAATCCCTTATCACCGGGTCAGAGCATCTCCCCCGATACTACATTGCTACCATGGAACCATTGGACCTGGAATGCCGTGCCAGAATTGAAAAGCACAGGAAAATGCGGGCGGAAAAGCAGTTCCTTACCATAGAATGTTATACAGGCCTATCTGCGCTGCGCCTGCCGGAGCGGGGTTCCGTATTGCTGGAGTGTCTGGGAAATCTGGTAGCAAATGAGATATACAGTCCGGCGGGAGCCGGGACAGAGCAGGGGGCTTTAAACGCCGCCGCCGAAGGCGTGGAAGCGCTGCTGGCCCAATGCCGGGATTTGGTTGTGGTGAGCAGCGAGGTCTTTTCCGCCGGAGAACGTTACGCTCCCGGAACGGACGTTTACCTCCGGACACTGGCGGGAGTTCACCGCGCCTTGGCGCAAAGGGCAGACCGGGTCTGCGAGGTGGTTTGCGGTCTGCCGCAATATTACAAAGGAGGGACTCAATGATTGTTTGGGAGACCGTTCTGGTGGCGTTCGCCATGTTTTCCGCTCTGCCGGTACCCCAGCCGGTGTGGAATGAACGCAATATGCGGTTTGCCTTATGCGCTTTTCCGCTGGTAGGCGTATTCTGCGGCGGCGGCTGGTGGGCGTGGAGCGAGCTGTGCGCGTTTTGGAATCTGCCGGACTTACTTCGAGGCGCGGGATTATGTCTGATTCCGGTACTCCTGACCGGCGGCATCCATCTGGACGGATATGCCGACACCTGCGATGCCCTGGCAAGCTGCGCCTCCCCGGAGAAGAAGCAGGAAATTCTGAAGGACCCGCGCTGCGGCGCGTTTGCCGTAATCCGCGTATGCAGCTATTTTATAGCGTATTTTGCCCTCTGCACAGCGTTGGAACCCTCCCGGCGGGCGGTATGGTGCATGGGGCTTGCCTTCCTGTTTGAACGTGCGCTGTCCGGACTGGCTGTGGCCAGATTTCCCCTCGCGAAAAATACCGGGCTTGCCCACACCTTCGCCGTGTCTGCGGACAAAATCACGGCGGGCCGCGCACTGCTGGCAGCCTGTGTTATGGCGGGGGTTGGAATGCTGGCGGTTGGAGGTGTTTTGGGTGCGGCGGCGGTTGCCGCTGGACTTTGTGCGCTTGGCCGGTACCGGTTTGTCGCGGACAAGCAGTTTGGCGGTATTTCCGGCGATTTGGCCGGTTGGTTTTTGCAGAAAGCGGAACTATGGATGCTGGCGGCGTTAGTGGTGTGCCAGCTGGCAGGAGGTGTGCGGTGATTTTTATTACAGGACCGCTTTATAGCGGCAAAAGAGCCTGTGCGTGCCAGCTGCTGGGATGCAGCGCGGAGGAGCTTTCGGAACGCGCGGTTTGGGATGTCCAGGAACTGGCAAAGGGGTGCGCCGATTTAAACGCCCTAGCGGACCGCCTGGCGGAATGGGATGCCGTCATCGCCACGGAAATAGGCGGCGGGGTGGTCCCGGCGGACGCCGGGGAGAGAGCCGCCAGAGAAGCGGCAGGCAGGCTTTCCGGCCTGCTGGCACAGCGGGCGGAACGAGTGATACGGGTTTTTTGCGGACTCCCGGTGACGTTGAAATAGGCGGCGCGACATGAAAATTTATTTACTTCGCCACGGCGAAACGGAATATAACGCGCAGAAGCGGTATCTGGGACGGACTGACATCCCACTTTCAGCTAGTGGCGCGGAAGCCCTGGTATGCGCGGGAGTTGCGCTGGAAAAGGTGTATATAACGCCCCTCCGGCGGACGGCGCAGACGGCGGAAATCCTTTTTCCAGGCGTCCGTCAGATTCCCGTGCCGGACTTAAGGGAAATGGATTTCGGGATTTTTGAAGGGCTCAATTATATGGACCTGGCGGATTCGGCGGCATACCGGGAGTGGGTTGAAGGAAACTGCCTGGGCCCGGTCCCCCAAGGGGAAAGCAAGGAACTGTTCTGCCAACGGGTTTGCGCCGCATTCGCCTCTCTGGTGGACCGTTCTCTGCGCGGCGGCGAGAGGCAGCTGGCTATTGTGGCCCACGGGGGAACACAGATGGCGGTGATGGAACGTTACGGCCTGCCGCGTAAAGGGTACTTTGACTGGCTGGGGCCATGCGGAGGGGGATTCGTACTGGATGCCTCCCGGTGGAGGGAGGAAAATGTCCTGACGGTGGCGGAGACAGTGCGGTATACGAAGCGGCAGCCTTTGGAAAACGGCTGTTAAAAGGTTGTGCTTGCTTTTCAGCGAGATAGGGTGGTATACTGAATTTATCACTATATTGCAGGAAAGGAGCATCTGACATGGCCGCGTTTACAGTCAACGGGCAGCGCGTAACGCCTGCGAAAAATCAAAAACTGCTTCGCTTCCTCCGGGACGAGCTCCGGCTTACCGGTGCGAAGGACGGATGCAGTGAGGGAGCCTGCGGCGCCTGTACAGTCCTCATTGACGGCGAGCCCTGCAAAGCCTGCGTACCGGATACGGACTCCCTGGAGGGACGGCGGATTACCACGATTGAAGGGCTGTCCGATTGGGAGAAGCAGGTCTATGCCTTTGCTTACGCCGAGGCGGGGGCGGTGCAGTGCGGCTTCTGTATTCCGGGCATGGTACTGTGCAGTAAGGCCCTTTTGGACAAAAATCCGGACCCTACGGAACCGGAAATCCGTTACGCACTGCGCAATAACTACTGCCGTTGCACGGGCTATGTCAAAATTGTGGAGGCGGTGAAGCTGGCGGGGAAAATCCTGCGGGAGGGCGTTATCCCCTCTCCCGGCACGGATAATTGGCGCGTTGGTTCCCGCGTCCAACGGCTGGACGCCAATGAAAAAACGCTGGGTACCGGCAAATACCCGGACGACTTCTACCTGGACGGTATGCTTTTGGGCTCGGCCCTGCGGAGCAAATACCCCCGGGCGCGGGTGCTTTCTATCGACACCTCTGCGGCAAAGGCTTTGCCCGGAGTAGCCGCCGTGCTGACGGCCGGGGATATCCCCGGCGAGAACCGGATCGGCCACCTGAAGCACGACCAATACACCCTCATTCCCGTCGGAGGGCTGACCCACTACCTGGGAGACGCGGTGGCGTTGGTGGCGGCGGAGAATCAGGAAGCTCTGGAAAAAGCCAAAAAGCTTATTAAGGTGGAGTACGAGGTCCTGCCTGCCGTCCACAACATCCAGGAAGCCGCGGCGGAGGGTGCGCCAAAGGTCTTTGATGAGGAGAAGGACAACGTCTGCGCCCGCAGGCATATCAGCCGCGGAAACGCGGAGGAGGCCATCCGCCGTTCGCGGTATGTGATCAGCCGCCATTTTGAGACGCCCTGGACAGAACATGCCTTTCTGGAGCCGGAATGCGCCGTTGCCTTTCTTGACGAAGAGGGGGACGTCTTCCTCTATTCCACCGACCAGTCGGCGCATCAGACCCTCCACGAGTGTAAAATGGTTCTGGGAACGGACAGGCTGAAGGTTCAGAATGCCCTGGTGGGTGGAGGTTTCGGCGGCAAAGAGGATATGACCGTACAGCACCACGCGGCTCTCCTGGCGTATATAACCCGCCGTCCGGTGAAGGTAAAGCTCTCCCGGGCGGAATCCCTGCTGGTTCACCCCAAACGCCACCATTTTGAGATGGATTTTACTATGGGCTGCGACGAGAACGGCATCATTCAGGGGGTAAAGGCCAAGGTGCTTACCGATACCGGCGCGTTCGCCTCCCTGGGAGGTCCGGTGCTGGAACGGGCCTGCACCCACGCCGCCGGTCCCTATCAATATCAGAATTTTGAGATTGAGGGCACCGCCTATTATACCAACAATCCCCCGGCGGGGGCTTTCCGGGGCTTTGGGGTCACCCAGACCTGTTTCGCTACGGAAACCCTGCTGAATATGATGGCGGACGAGGCGGGCATCTCCTCTTGGGAAATCCGGTTTCGGAACGCTATCCGCCCCGGCGGCACGCTGCCTAACGGACAGATTGTGGACGCCTCCACCGGTTTAGTGGAGACATTGGAGGCGGTGAAGCCCTACTTTGACCAGGCGATTGCCTCCGGCAAACCAGCCGGACTGGCCTGCGCTATGAAAAATGCCGGGGTAGGCGTGGGAATCCCGGACACGGGCCGGGTGAAGCTGGCGGTGGAGACGGATGGCAAGGTCCATATCTACACGGGAGCTTCCTGTATAGGCCAGGGCCTTGGGACGGTCCTGGTTCAGATGGCGGTGTCCTATACGGACCTGCGGCGGGAGGATATTGTCTACGAGCCAAGCAACACTTGGATTGCCCCGGATTCCGGCACTACCTCCGGTTCCCGGCAGACCATGATTACCGGCGAAGCCTGCCGCCGGGCCTGTGAAAAGCTGATGGAGGCCCGCCATGCAGGCAGGAGTCTGGAGAGTCTGATGGGGGAGACGTTCTATGGAGAGTACCTGGCAAAAACCGACCCTCTGGGCGCGGACGGGCCCAACCCGGTGTCCCATGTGGCCTACGGCTACGCTACCCAGCTCTGCGTTCTGGACGAAAAAACTGGCAGGGTGGAAAAAATCGCCGCCGCCCACGATGTGGGAAAGGCTGTCAATCCACTCTCGTGCGAAGGACAGATTGAGGGCGGCGTGGTGATGAGCATGGGGTTCGCCCTTCGGGAGCGGTATCCCATTGACGAAAATTGTAAGCCAATTGAGAAATTCGGCTCTTTAGGGCTGTTTCGGGCCCACGAAGTTCCGGAAATTGTGGCAATTGTGGTGGATAAGCCGGGGCTGAACGTAGCGGGCGGGGCTATTGGCATTGGGGAAATTACCTCCATTCCTACTGCCCCCGCTATTGCGGACGCCTATTTCCGCTATGACGGAGAACGCCGCTGCAATCTGCCCCTCGCCCATACGCCGTATGAGAGGAAGGGTTGACTATGGCGGTGAAAAAGAAATTTCCCTATAAAGCCGCGCTGGTAGCCTGTAGCAGAGGCTGCCCGGATGGGGCTTGTACATATGGCTGCATACAGTGCGGGGCTTGCGGGGCGGTGTGCAAATCCGGCGCGATATTCTCTGGCGCGAACGGCGCGGCAGAGGTGGCGGAGGATCGCTGCACCGCCTGCGGGGCTTGCGTGAGAGCCTGCCCGCAGGGAATTATCCGGCTTCATGACTGCGCCAACTATATTGTCGCGAAATGCTCCAACCGGGACCGGGGACCCCTGGCACGCCAGCAGTGTCCGGCGAGCTGTATTGGCTGCGGCGTCTGTGAAAAGGCCTGTACCACCGGGGCTGTCCAGGTGGTGGAAAACTGTGCCGTCATTGATGAAGCCCTCTGCCTGAGCTGCGGCGTATGCGCCGTCAAATGCCCCCGGCAGGTTCTCCGGGATTTGCGAGGTATCCTTACGCCCCCAATTTAACTGCCTTTGCGATTGAAAAACGCTGGGAGACCGCATAAACACTATGTTTTTGCGTGTTCCCGGCGTTTTCTTTATGCCCTATTAAGATGTGTCCGTTAGCCTGTTGCCCCCAGCAGATATGGGCTTGACAAAAAGACAACAGCATGTTATACTTAAAAAGTCAACAGTACATTATACATTTGGGAGGATGCAGCTATGTTACAGCAATTATCAGATGCCGAACTTGAGATTATGAAAATTGTATGGGCGAACCCGGAAGAGGTGACATTATTTCCCTACATCATGGACGGGCTGGCGGCCAAGGGCAGACCGTGTCAAAAAAACACCCTAATTGTACTCCTGTCACGGTTGATGAACAAGGGCTTCCTGAGCGCAAGAAAAATCGGCCGCCGCAACGAATATACCACGCTCGTCTCAGAAGCAGAATACCAGACAGCACAGACGAAAAACTTCCTGGACAAGATCTACGAGGGCAGCGTAAGAGGTCTGGTTTCTAATCTGATTATGGGCGATCTGCTGGCAGACGAGGAATACGAGGAGTTAAAAGGGCTGCTGGAGAAAGGGAAAGAAAAACCATGAACGCAGTTTTCAAAATCTTTCTATCCATGTCCTTTTCTGGTGGTTTGCTTATCGTGTCCCTGCTTCTGGGAAAACGATTTCTGAAAAACAAAATCAGCCGGCAATGGCAGTATTACATCTGGATCGCCGTTGTACTGAGGCTGCTGCTTCCCTTCGGTCCGGAAGTAAGTCTGCTGGGGAAGACCTATCAGGCTGTCGGTCAGGCGGTCACCCAGACCGCTTTTTCGCCGCGGCAACAGCCCTCTGTAAATACTTTGGAAGGCGTGCTTGCTCCTGCCGCCGGTTTGGAGCCGGATATCAAGACTGCGAATAGCACGGCAGAAGATGGGGAAGCCGTCCGCCTGTTCCGAGATATTGGAGCGTTGCTGATAAATCATGCAGGGTTCATTTGGCTGGCGGCTGCACTGGGGCTGCTGATACGAAAAATAACAATCTATCAGGGCTTTATACGGTATATCACAGCTGGACTGACACCGGTTTCTGATACTGAGATTTTAGACCGCCTCTCCATCGCCGCAGAGCAGGCGGGCGTCAAAAAACCGGTGGAGCTATGTGTTAATCCGCTGATTGCTTCGCCGCTGTTGATTGGCTTTTTCCGCCCGTGTATCATACTGCCAAACGCGGATATTCCCGAAAAGAATTTTCAGTATATTGTCCTGCATGAAATGACGCACTACAAACGGCGGGATGTGTTTTACAAATGGCTCGTACAGACTGCCGTCTGCCTACATTGGTTTAACCCTCTTGTGCATCTTATGAGCCGGGAGATTACCAAGGATTGTGAATTTTCCTGCGACGAGGCTGTTCTCATGAAAACAGGGTACGGCGGCGCCCAGGATTATGGGAAAACTTTACTTGACGCTATGGTGGCGGCCGGGCAGTACAGGGAAAATCCCGGCGCCGTCACTTTAAGCGAAAATAAACAGCTATTGAAAGAAAGGTTAGGTGCAATTATGAATTTCAAGCAAAAGACAGCGGCGGTAAAATTTTTAACAGGCGCGTTGACGTTGTGCATGGTTTTCGGGGCGGCTTTCATCGGCGTATACCCCGCCGCCGCAGCTGGCCAGACGGCTGGCAGTCCGCCAGTGCTGGACCAGAGCGGAAAAGATACGCATCCCGTGCAGGAGACAGATACAGACAGCGATAGATATTCTTTTATGGCGGAGCGATACTATAAAGCTGGAAGTTTGCCGCTGTTCCAAACGGCCTTCCTCAAGCTGGACGAGGAGGAGCAATGCGAATGGCTGGACAGAATCTATACGGACCGCCAGCTTCTGTTTTTTGGAGCCGCTGTCACTCTTCTGGACGACGACTGCGCCCAAATCCAGCATTTGGCGGAGACAATTTACGCGGATGGCGACATTGTCTATTTCTCGAATCTGACCGCGCATATGAGCGAGGACACGCTGGAGGCTTGGCTGGACAGAGCTTTGGAAGACGATAAGTGGACCTTCCAGTCTGTCTTATTCAACGCGCTGGACAGGGGAGACGACTTCGACGAGCAGAAAGAAAAGGAGGAAAAAGAATGGGAAGAGGCGCAGGCGGCGGAATACGGGCCGGTAGGCGTTACAATTGACGGAAAAAATTATTACTATAAGGGACAGCTGGTCAATATTTTTCTGGACATCAGGCAGCCAAACCAATCTTTTTACACGCTGAATATGAATCCGAAGGGAACGGTCAATATTAAGATTGTCCGTAACAAGAACAATGAAATCACAGGCGTTGCCTATATGACCGAGGCGGAAGTGACGGAACTGTTTGGAGACTGCGAAGACGACCTGTCTGCTCAATAAGACAGCAGTTCCGCTGTCCAATCCTTGATGACATTGCTGTAATACGCGCACTGGGACGCTGCAAGAGAAACGTCTAAATTTATGTAATTGCCGCATTCGACGGGACTCTTGCCGGGCATGGGGCCGTCATAGGCCGCGCCGGAGGCGAAAATTTCCTTGACCAATTCCACGGCGTCCGCGTCGGTGAGCTGGCGGCTGTCAAGGAGCAGGTAAAAGCCGGTTTGACAGCCCATGGGGCCGAAATAGATAATTGCGTCTTTGGCGCGGCTGTTACGCAAAAGGGTGGCGATAATGTGTTCTACAGAATGGAGTTCGGCGTTAGTGAGAAGGTCGCCGGTGTTGGGCTTTTTAAACCGCAGGTCAAAGGTGGTTACCTCGCCGTCGCGGCGGGAGAGGTACAGGCCGGGATTGAGCTTGTTGTGGTCTACTTGAAAACTGGCAATGCGTTCCATAAGGCTGCTCCTTTCGTAAGCAAAACGAAGTTTTGCGCAAAAAGTTTCTTTTGATTCTTTTCTTTTCAAAGAAAAGAATGACTGCCGTTATTCGTCCCGCAGGGCTTTGGCAAAGGGGAGGACAATCTCGTTGAGCTTTTTCATGGCCTCGCCGTAGTTGAAATACTCCTCCGTGTTGTTTTCCTGGCATAGGCGGTCGGAGACGGTTTTCAGCGCGGCAAAGCGCACGTTGTTGCGCAGGCATACCTGGGCGATGGCGCCGCCTTCCATTTCGCAGAGCATGGGCTGGAAGGTTTGGGATACCCAGTTGGCCCGCTGGCCTCCGGTCATGAACACCTCGCCGGTAGCGACACGGCCAACATGGTGTTCCACGCCCTGAGCGGTCAAAAGCGCGCTGAGGCGGTCTGTTTCGCTGGTGGGGAAGTCTACCCGGTCTACAGTGGAGACGAGTCCGATGGGATCGCCCATGGCGGTAGTGTCCACGTCATGCTGGACAAAATCCTTGGCGAGCACCGTGGAGCCGATGGGCAGGTCCTGGAAACTCCCTGCCGCGCCCGCGTTGATAATCCAGTCCGGGTGGCAGCGGTCAATAAAGAGCTGTGTGCTCATGGCGGCGTTGACCTTTCCCACACCGCCGACGTAGGCCAGGAGGTCCGGCTCAATTTCATAGATAGCAACGCCGCTTACCGTCTCCAGCAGTTTGGGATTAGCGGAGTGCAGGATACTCCGGATTTCTCCCGGCAGGGCGTAGGCGAGTCCGATTTTCATAGTTGTTCCTCCTAAAATTTTTGTGAACCCATTATACCACAGGGCGTGGTTTTGGTAAAGTACATATTTTTATCGAAAAACAATAAAAATATATTGACAAACAGAAAATGAACTGGTATGATATGGGTAGATTTGACAAGGAGGATTTTGGGTATGGGACGCGTCGGACTAGTCAGGACTTTAAAGGGCGCAATCATTTTTCTCACGCTGATATTGGCGGTTTGTTATGTCAAGGCGTTTCCTGTCTGGATACGCGATGTTGGAGAACAATATCCGGACCTGGCCTGGCTGGTGAAGCCGGGCATCGCCGCCGTCAGCGCGAGCGCAATTCCTATTGCCATTGCTCTGGCGTTCTTCTGGAGGATTTGCACCGAGATTGGCAGGGATAACTCTTTCTGCCGCAAAAATGCCCGCCTCCTGAGCGGCATCGGCTTCTGTGCCCTGGTGGACACCGGCTACTGCGCGGTGGGTACAGTGACGCTGGAGTTTTTGGCTGGGTCGGCGGTCTGGCTGCTGGGACTGGGGGTATCCGTGCTGGGATTGGCTATCGCTCTTGCGGCGTTTCTGCTGAGCCATCTGGTGCTCAAGGCCGCAGATTTGAAGTCGGAAAATGATTTGACGATTTAAGGGGGAGATATGCCGATTATTGTGAATTTAGACGTGATGCTGGCAAAGCGGAAAATGAGTCTCAGCCAGCTCTCCGAACAGGTGGATGTGACTATCGCCAACCTGTCAGTGTTGAAAACCAATAAGGCTAAAGCGGTGCGCTTCTCCACGCTGGAGGCTATCTGCAAGGCTCTGGACTGCCAGCCGGGGGACCTGCTGGCGTACACGCCGGAGGAGGAAAAAACGTGACAAAAAGCGTAATGCTGCTCATGGCCGCCGCTCTGCTGGCGCTGACGGCCTGCGGGGCCTTGGCCAGCGGAGAACTGGTCCTGCCGGCGGCAGAGGATTTGGAAAAGGCGGCAGTTACCGCGGGCGGGCTGGATTGGACGGCGGCGGACGCCGGGGCCATTGCGGGGCTGGTGGAAACGCTGAAGCAGTCGGTGGTGTGGAATACCGGACGCGCCAGCGTGCAGGACGTTCCTGACAAGGGGGATGGACTGGTGCGTATTGAATTTTGTTTTAAGCACGGAGGCTCCAGCGTCTTGTTCCTTTACCAGGAGGGCGGCAGGCTGTTTTTGGAACAGCCCTATCAAGGGATTTATGAAATGGACGGTTCCCTTGGCGTGTGGCTGCAAAACCGGCTTGCGCTGGGACCAGCTGGATTAAAAACTACTAAATGGGAGTGATGCCGCTATGACAGAGCAGAACCATACAACGCCGCAACTTCCTGTAACGCCGCAGGTTGTCCCGCAGCGGAAGCCCTGGACGGTGGAGAAAAAGGAACGCCGTCTGCTGCCCCTTGCTCTGGCACTGGCTTTTCTGGCGGTGAGCCTCCTGCTGGACAACCCGGCGGGGGGACGGTGGATGTGGCTGCCGGGCTTCGGCGTCACAGCGATGGCCGCCGGATGGTACGCTGTGTTGTTCCTCTACCGAGGGACTTCCGGAATGGAAAAACGGGTGAACCAGATTTTAATGGCGGCAGTGACGCTGCTGTCATTGACCTTTACCCTGTTTTCCAATCAGTGGTTCCGCTTTTGGAACTGTGGAGCTCTGATACTGCTGGTGGCGGTCCACACCTGGGAACTGTGCGGCGGGACCCGCTTTCCATGGCACAGCGCGGGAATGCTGTTTGAGCGGATGCGGCTGCTGATACAGGGACCCTTTGTACGCTGCGGTGCGATGCTGGACACGGTAAAGGCGTTGAGAGGCGGCAAACATGTTACCCGATGGATTCCGGCGGCGGTGGGAGCGGCGGTGACGCTGCCCGCGCTTTGGCTGGTGGCGTCAGTGCTGATGGACGCGGACGCCCTTTTCGCTCTGGTGGCTGGGAACGCCCTGGCGGAGCTGGAATACAGCTTGGGCGAGGCGTTTATCCGGCTGGCGATGACGGTGTGCGCCGTGCCGTTTGTGTTCTCCCTGCTGTATTACGCCGCCCATACGGAGCAGACGGAAAAACAGTCCCGGACGCGCAAACGGTTCGACAGCCTGCCCGCCGTCATGCTGCTGGGGGCTTTGGACGGACTGTATCTCTTTTTCTTAGCGGTTCAGTCCACCGCCCTGTTCGGCGGCCGGGAGTATTTGCGGCAGGCGGGCATCAGCTTTGCGGAGTACGCCCGCAGCGGGTTCTTCCAGCTGGTAGGACTGGCGGGGCTGAACGCAGCGGTTATTTTAACCGCGCTGTGGGTCTGCCAAGAGGACCGGCGGATACAGGTTCTTGCCACAGTCCTGGTAGGACTGACAGGGGTGCTGCTGGTGTCCGCCGGGTGGCGGATGACCCTGTATGCAGCCGCTTACGGCCTGTCCTTTAGACGAATTCTGACTTACTGGGGGATGGGAATGTTGGCAATCCTGCTGGCGTTGACGGTGCGGAAAATCTGGCGAAAGGATTTTCAGTTTTTCCGTACAGCCGCGCCTGTCGCTCTGGCGGGATGGCTGCTGTTGAACTACTGCAATGTTGACGCGCTGGCGGCGCGGTACAACTCCGCCCGGACGGCGGCGGGAAGTCTGCCCCAGAGCGCGGTGGACGGGTTGCTGACCAGTTTCAGCTATGACGGGCTGGAGTTTTTGGGGGATACGGGAGATTCCTCCCTGACCTGGCTTCGGGAGAACGCGGCGGAGGACTGCCGGAACTGGACTACCTGGAGCGTATCCGCCTGGAGGGCGGCAAGAAGATAAGACGGGAGGAGGCCAATTTACCGGCCTCCTCTTTTTGCTTCTGATGCCGTAAATGATATTAGGAGGATTTTGCCGGCCTTTTCGGAAGAGTATGTCAAAAATAAAACGCCAAAAACCCTATACAATCAGGGCGTTTTGTGGTATCATGACAATAATCAAACGGGGTGGACGCTGGTTTCTGTATGTTTGCCCCAAAACATGAAAGAGGAGGCTGATGCCCAATGAGCGGGAGCGTAGGAGAGAGCAAAATCCGCGTGGACGCCTTTGACAAGGCCACGGGCCGGGCAAAGTATACCGGAGACCTGTGCGATCAGAGCGCATTGTGGGTCCAAATTGTCCATTCCACCGTCGCCCATGGCATAGTGCGGGCGGTGGATACGTCCGGGGCAGAAAAAATTCCCGGTGTGGTAAAAATCTTTACTTGCTTTGACGTGCCGGAGAACTACTTCCCCACCGCCGGGCATCCTTGGTCCATGGACCCCCATCACCAGGATGTAGCGGACCGCCTCCTCCTGAACCGCCATGTGCGCTACTACGGAGACGATGTGGCGGTGGTAGTGGCGGAAGACGAGGTGGCCGCCGCCCAGGCCGCAAGGCTGGTTAAGGTGGAATATGACGGGCTGCCGTTTGTTCTGGATGTCCAAAAGGCTATGGAGCCGGACGCCCCGCAGATTCATGAGGATTTCCCTAACAATATCCTGGCCCACACCCAAATCCGGAATGGCAGCTACGAAGAGGCCTGCAGAGAGCCGGGCCTCGTCAAAGTGGAGGGCTGGTACGACACCCCTACCGTCCAGCACTGCCACATCGAAAATCATATCTGCACCGCTCACATGGAGGCTGGACGTATTACCGTCACCTCCTCGACCCAAATTCCCCATATTGTCCGGCGTATCTGCGGGCAGGCCCTGGGAATCCCTTGGGGAAAGGTGCGGATTATCAAGCCCTATATCGGCGGCGGCTTCGGCAACAAACAGGACGCCCTCTATGAGCCGCTGTGCGCGTGGCTCACCACCCGCTTGGGGGGGCGGCTGGTGAAAATCGACTGCTCCCGGGAGGAGACGTTCGTCTCCAACCGCGTCCGCCACGCCATCCGGACCCATATTATTTCTTGGGTCCGGCCCGACGGGACCTTTGCCGCCCGGAAAATTGAGTGCTTCTCCAACCAGGGAGCCTACGCCTCCCACGGCCACGGCGTGGTGGCTAAGGGGATGGGGGCTTTCCCGCAAATCTACCCCTGCCCGAACGTGGAGGGGGACGCCTATACGGTCTATACCAACCGTCCCGCCGCCGGGGCAATGCGGGGCTACGGCATCCCGCAGGCCATGTGGGCCGGGGAGAGCCATCTGGACGACGTGGCGAAGGCGCTGGGCCGGGACCCGGTAGAGTACCGCCGTCAAATCGTTATGCCCAAGGGCTATGTGGACAGCTTCAGCAAAAATGAAAACTACTACGACACCTTCCGGCAGGTGATGGAGAAGGGCGCGGCGGCTATCGGCTACCAGGAAAAGCGGCGGGCATACCAAAACCAGAGCGGTCCTGTCCGCCGGGGGATAGGCATGGCCCTCTTCTGGTATAATACCGCCGTCTGGCCGATATCGCTGGAGTCCTGCTCCTGCCGGATGGTCCTCAACCAGGACGGCTCGGTTCAGGTCCAGACCGGAGAGACGGAAATCGGTCAGGGCTGCGATACCGCCTATGCCCAGATGGCGGCCGACGCCATCGGAATCCCTTTTGAAAATGTACATATCGTTTCTGCACAGGACACCGATGTTACGCCCTTTGGCACCGGGGCTTACGCCTCGCGGCAGACTTATGTAGGCGGCTTCGCCCTCCGGCAGACCGGGCAGATATTAAGAGATAAAATCCTCTCCTGCGCCGCGGACTTGACCCGCCAGATGCGGGAGAACCTTGACCTGGCGGATGGAAAAATCGTCCGGATTACCGACGGACGGGAGTTGATGGATTTGGGAGAACTGGCGGCTGAAGCTCTCTATAGTACCGCCAACTCACGGCATTTGACTGCTGAGAGTACGTATCAGATTAAAAATAACGCCTATTCCTTCGGCTGCACCTTCGCGGAGGTGGAGGTGGATATTCCCTTGTGTCAGGTGAAGCTGCTGAATATCGTCAACGTTCACGACTGCGGGCGGCTCATCAACCCCGCCTTGGCGGAGGCGCAGGTCCACGGCGGCATGTCTATGGGGATTGGCTACGGCCTGACGGAGCAGCTCCTCTTTGATGAAAAAACCGGGAGGCCCCTGAACAATAATCTTCTCGACTATAAACTCTCCACCTTTATGGACCATCCCCGTCTCCAGGCCCTTTTTGTGGAGAACCCGGAACCTACCAGTCCCTTCGGGACCAAAGCCCTTGGCGAGCCTCCGGCCTGCTCCCCGGCGCCGGCCATCCGCAACGCGGTCTTGCAGGCCACAGGGGTAGGCGTCAACGCCGCGCCCATGACGCCCCACGCGCTGTTTGCCGCGTTTCAGGAAGCGGGCTTGCTGTAAGGAGGAAAATTGTCATGTATGATTTGAAAGCGTTGTATGAGGCGCGGAGCGTTGAGGATGCGGTCCGTTTGCGGCTGGAACACCCCCAGGCCCAGATTATCGCCGGCGGTACCGACGTGCTGGTGCAGATGCGGGAGGGCAGACGGGCCGGGGCGGAGCTGATATCCATCTACGGCATTGATGAACTGCGTGGCGTATCGCTGGACGGGGAGGGAAATATTCGGATTGGTTCCCTCACCAGCTTCAGCCATATTACGAAGGATCCTATCATTCAGAAGTATATCAATGTGCTGGGCGAGGCGGTGGATATGGTGGGCGGCCCTCAAATCCGCAACGCCGGAACCATCGGCGGCAATACCTGCAACGGCGTCACCAGCGCGGATTCGGCCTCCACTCTTTTCGCCTGGGACGCGGTTATTGAGCTGACGGGTGAAAAGGGTGTCCGCAGAATCCCTATTCAGGAATTCTACCTCTCTGCGGGAAGGGTAGATATTTATCCGGACGAAATCCAGACCGCAATTCTGATTCCAAGGTCCAGCTACGAAAATTGCTTTGGACATTATATCAAGTACGCCATGCGCAACGCTATGGATATTGCAACCACCGGATGTTCGGTGAACGTTGTCCTCAGCGGAGGCGGAAAAACCATTGAACGGGCGCGTATTGCCTACGGCGTGGCGGGGCCTGTTCCCTTGCGGGCGGTTTCAGCGGAGGCGGCGGCAAAGGACCGGCCGCTCACAGAGGAGACGGCGGAGGCGTTTGCCCAGGCGGTGCTGAAGGATATCCGCCCCCGGGACAGCTGGCGGGCCAGCAAAGTGTTTCGCGAGCACATCGCGGTGGAGCTGGCAAAGCGGTGCCTGCGGGAATCGGTAAGACTGGCGGGAGGTGAACTGGCGTGAGTATCCAATATAAGCTGATTCGCTGCAATATTAACGGCAGGGACGTGGAGCAGATGGTAGATGTGCGGGCGTCTCTTACAGATATGCTTCGCAACGACTTCCGGCTTACCAGCGTAAAGAAAGGATGCGAGGTGGGCGAGTGCGGAGCCTGCAACGTTATAATAGATGGCGAATGCTTTAACTCCTGTCTGTATCTGGCCGCTTGGGCGGATGGCAAAAGGATTCGTACCCTGGAGGGACTTCTTGGACCGAACGGGGAACTGAGCGATATCCAGCAGGCGTTTATAGATGAGGCGGCTATCCAATGCGGGTTCTGTACGCCGGGCTTTATTATGACGGCGGTGGAGATTCTGGAAAGCGGTAGGGAATATACGGATGATGAACTGCGGAAACAGCTGTCTGGACATCTGTGCCGCTGTACAGGGTATGAGAATATTCTCCGGGCGGTCAAAAAGACGATGTACCGGAGATTGGGAAAGACGGAGAATATATGATACGAAACCTCTCTTCCACAGGGGATAGCCCGGTGTGGAAGGGAGGTTTTGTTAAGCGGCGGCTATGGCCGAAAAGGAAAAGAAGAAAAAAGTAAAAAAATCTCGAAAAAGTACTTGACAAAAGAGGAAAGATTTGATATATTAACTGAGCCGCGAGGGAAGC
>CAMSIF010000031.1 GCA_947058885.1 uncultured Clostridia bacterium | reverse complement strand
CTGTAAATCTGTTGTCGACGACTTCGGTGGTTCGAATCCACCCGCTCCCACCAAGTAAAGCCGCTGTGCCGCTGGCACAGCGGCTTTCGTTTCTAATTGGGACACGCCCCAGTCCACGTTCACATAGCTCCTCCTCTCTTTTCTGTATTGCTTTTATACGAGAACGATCGTTCGTTGCTTGACCATAATAGCACTCTTGTTCTCGAAAGTCAATAGGTAATTTTAAAATTTCGCTTATTTTTTAAAATATTTTAGTTTTGCTGTTTTTTGGAGAAAGGAGGCTGCCATGAGTTTTGGCCAGCGAGTGCGGGAACGGCGGAAGCAGCTGGGCATGAGCCAGGCGGAGCTGGCGAAAAAGCTGGGCGTCAGCCTCTCTGCCGTCAGCAACTATGAAAATGGACAGAACGCTGTAAAGGAAGAAGTGCTGTTTAAACTCTTTCGGGCCCTGGACATCGACCCCAACTACCTCTATCAGGACTCCTTCTCCGGCAAGGCGTTCGTCTGCTCGGCGGAGGAACAGTCCCTGGTGCGCAAGTACCGGGAACTGCGTATCCATGGCCGTCAGGCCCTCCATGCCATGGCCGATACTCTGGGCGGCTATCAGGCGGACATGGAAGAAGAGATTGCCGTCGGGGAGATCCGGCAGATTCCCCTCTACCGGAATCCTGCCGCCGCCGGATACGCCGCGCCTGTATTCGGAGAGGATTTCGACTATATCAGCGTCACCGGCGAGGTGCCCCAGGGGGCGGAGTACGCCGTGCGTATCCAGGGGGACTCTATGGAGCCCTATATCCGTCACGGTTCTATTGCTTATGTCAACCGGGACCCTCTGGCCAGCGGCGATGTGGGCATCTTCTGCGTGGACGGGGACATGTTCTGCAAGCAGTATGTGCGGGATAAGCTGGGGATTATATACCTGCTGTCCCTGAACCGCCGCAGGGCGGATGCCGATGTGGTGCTGCCCAGAAGCAGCGGCAGAAGTCTGGTCTGCCTGGGCCGGGTGCTGCTGCCATCCAGACCGCCGGTGGTGCGCTAGGAGAGGTATTTGCCAATTTTCTCTTGCGCAAGCTGGTTGGATTTGGTATACTTTTCACAACCGGGGCCTATGACCCCGCGCCGCATCCCCCCTACGACAAGGAGATGAGTCCAATGCTGACAACGATACTGTTCGACCTGGACGGGACGCTGCTCCCTTTTATGCAAGACGATTTCGTCCGCTGCTACTTTAAAACTCTCGTAGGCCGCCTGGCTCCTATGGGTTACGACGGCGGGAAGCTTACAGACGCCATCTGGAAGGGCACCGCCGCCATGATAGCCAACGACGGCCAGTCCACCAACCGTCAGGCCTTCTGGGCCTGCTTTACCCAGGAGATGGGCATTCAGGCCCTGGCCCTGGAGGGAATCTTCAACGATTTTTACGCCCGGGAGTTTAACGAGGCACGGCAGGCTCTGCGGCACGAGCCGGACCACGGCCCCCTGCTTCGGGGCCTCCGGCAGAAGGGCTACGGCCTGACGCTGGCTACAAATCCCATCTTTCCCCTGGTAGCGGTAGAGAGCCGTCTGGGCTGGGTGGGGCTGAGGAGTGAGGATTTTGATTTCATCACCACTTACGAGAACAGCCGCCGCAGTAAACCTAACCCGGACTACTACCGGGACATCCTCCAGCAGATTGGCCGGGACGCCGGTGAATGTATGATGATTGGCAACAACCCAGTGGACGACGCCGCCGCGCTGCAAATCGGGATACCGGTGTATCTGGTTACGGACTGCCTGGAAAACCCCAAGGGCCTGCCCATAGATGGATATTCCTGCGGGTCTTTTCAGGAATTGAGGAAGTTTTTGGAGGAACTGCCCCCTATCCGATAACTCCCTACAGCTTTTCAATTGTAAGTATCACTCAAACGCAGACAATAGGTCCCGCGTTTGAGTGTTTTTTTGAGGCTGTTTATATGAAATAGCCTTTATTTTTGCCTTTTTCTGGTTACCCCCTTGCCAAGCGATGGAATGTGTGGTAGAATATCGTCATAATAAATGAAAAATATGTCATTATAACGTGTTATCGCGAGAGGGGGAGATGCCTTATGCTGATTCGGCTCACAGAGGAGGAAAAGCAAAATTACTGCGCTATGCTGGGGAACCATCTGAAACGGCTTCGCGCCATCGTCGGCTTTACCCAAGAGGATCTTGCCAGCCTCAGCGGTATCTCCAAGGAGCGTATCTCCCGGATGGAGAACGGCGCATACCTGATGCGATGGAATCATTTTATCAGCTTTGTTATGGTTTTTACCATGAATACGAATACAAAGGAATATTTGGTGGCGTCCAAGATTCTGACGCCCCGCCTGCTCCAGGCCCTTCAAATGAAGGATAACATGGTCCCGCCGGATATTGTCATTCCTATCAGCGACTCCCTCAACGAGGAATTCCATACCGATTTCCGTATTGTCAGCTCCCTGAGCCTGGATGCGGAGAAGGAGTAGCCCAACCATCATATGAAAGGAAGTGCCAGCTGTGGCGGACTACACGCGCCGGCTGCCGGTCTATCTCCTGCTGGACTGCTCCGGCTCCATGACGGGAGAGCCCATCGAGGCGGTCAGACAGGGCGTAAAGGCTCTTCTCTCCGAACTGCGGGGGGACCCGCAGGCGTTGGAGACAGCTTATCTCTCCGTCATTACCTTCGACAGCCACGCCCGCCAGGTCATCCCCCTGACGGAGTTGGTTCTCTTTAAAGAGCCGGAATTGAACGCCGGAGGCGCAACCGCCTTGGGCGAGGCGCTGCGGGTACTGATAAACTGCGTAAACAGCGAGGTCCGCCGTTCCAGCCCTACGCAGAAGGGGGATTGGCGGCCCCTGGTATTCATCCTTACCGACGGCTCCCCTACGGACATTGAGGAATTTCACCTGGCGGTACGGGAACTGAAGCGCATTAGGGCCGCTAATATTATCGCCTGCGCCGCCGGTTCCAAGGCCGACACCTCCTACTTGAAGCAGATTACGGATCATGTGATTATGATGAACACACTTTCCGCCGGAGACATGGCCCAGTTCTTTGAGTGGGTCTCCGGCTCCATCAAAATGTCCTCCCGGCGGATAGACCCCGGCGCGGCGGAAATGCCGCCGCCCCAGGGCTTTGTGGTGGTACCCTGATGGCGGGGGAACAAATCCGGCCGCCGGATGGAGAGATTACCAACTATACCGCCGGACTCTGGAGGCACCTCCCCCTGCCGGACGGGGAGCCGGAACCCGCCCCTGAATACGCCCTTGATACGTTTTCTTTTCCTGGGAGCAGCGTCGTGGCGGCCCGGGTGCGGGGAAAAAAGCACAAGCACGACGGAACCAACTGCGACGATTGGTACGAGGCCGCCAGCGCGGGACAAATTACCTGCATCGCGGTGTCCGACGGCGCGGGTTCCCGGAAATTTTCTAGAATTGGCGCGCGGGAGGCCTGCCGGGCCGCCGTGTCCTCTCTGGCGGAACTGCTGGAGCGGGACTTTTCCGGCAGGCCGGAAGTATGGGAGCACGCCCTCCTCCCTGCGGCGGATAGCCGCTGCACTGCCGCTTGGGGCGTTCTGGCAGAGATTGTTCAGAAATCTGTTATGCGGGCGGCAGCGGCGGTGGAGGCGGCCTGGGGGGCTCGGACGGGCAAACCCGCGTATGAGTCCCTCCTGGGCCGGGAACTCCGCTTGGAGGATTTTTCTGCCACACTGCTGGCGGTGGTTCTGGTCCCCACCGGCGGCGGAGAGTGTTTAGCGGCGGCCTGCCAGACCGGCGACGGCGTGATTGCGCTGCTGGATACGAAAACTGGCCTCAGTCCTGCGGTCAGGCTGCTGGGCGAGGCGGACAGCGGAGATTTTTCCGGGGAGACGGAATTTCTTACCTCCCCCCGGATGCGGTGTCTGGAGTCGTTGCAGCGCCGGACCAGAATTACCCGGTGCGCGGTGGACACGGTTTTTGTTATGACTGACGGCGTTTCCGACGACTACTTCCCGCCCAGCGAGGGAATGCCCGCGCTGTATCAGGACCTGAGAGCAGCCGGCGTTCTGGGGGAGGCTGCCGCGGACGCCGGACAGCGGCTGCGGCAATGGCTGGACAGCTACGCGGTCCGGGGGTCCTTTGACGACCGCACGCTGGTTATCGCACGGCTTTGAATATGACGGAAGGAGGCGGGCGAGCCATGGGCCGCATCGCGGAGGCCACCCTGACGGACGGCAGGAAAATCCAGTATGTCATTACGGACAATCCCCCCCGGGGCGGCATGAAGTATACCTACTTCACGCCGGACAGGTCTCGTGTAGTGCAGTTCTTCCTCCACCCCAGCGACGCCAGAGACCCGGACGTCCGCAAACGCCTGGAGGCGATTATTGGGGCCTACAACCCGACCCTCTCCGAGGAGGAGGGCGGCGCGCGCGGCAACAG
The DNA here is from genome assembly GCA_947058885.1 of uncultured Clostridia bacterium. Taxonomy (GTDB): domain Bacteria; phylum Bacillota; class Clostridia; order Oscillospirales; family Oscillospiraceae; genus Pelethomonas. The sequence goes on along the minus strand of CAMSIF010000031.1, from coordinate 15,396 downwards.
CGCGTCTATGGCGGCGTACTTTTCCAGGAAATTCTGCTGGCCAGAGGCCATTGTCCGCACGCCGGAGTTCGGCATCGTCTGCCCGGCTTACCCGGCCAACTTTCTCTTCCGGTCAGGGGCCTCCAATACCCTGGAGCTGCGGGGCATTGATAAACGAAGCAGCTGGTTCACCACACGAAACCGGCGGTTTTTACAGCCGGGAGAGCTGGGAAATTTCCGGAATATGGTGGAACTCAGTATCTGTCTCGCCCGGTCTGTCCGGCGGATGCACCAGGCAGGACTGGCCCACTCGGACCTCTCCTGCAATAACGTGCTTATCGACCCCCAGACCGGCAGCTGCGTGGTCATTGATATCGACTCCCTGGTGGTACCCGGTATCTTCCCTCCAAAAGTGGTGGGCACCAGGGGATACATCGCCCCGGAGGTTCTGGAAACCATAGACCTCCCCCGCAAGGACCCTGGACGGAATCTGCCCTGCGTTTACACGGACCTCCACGCCCTGGCGGTGCTGATTTACGAGTACCTTCTGCTGCGCCATCCCCTGTTCGGGCCCAAAATCCACGCCCCCGACTCCTCGGAGATGGACGATTTCCTGGCCCTGGGTCCCAGAGCCCTGTTCATCGAGGACCCCAAGGACCACAGCAACCGCCCCGATGATTTGGAGATGACCATCAAGGACCTTGGCCCGGCGTTGGAGGAGCTGTTCCTGCGGGCCTTTGTGGACGGCCTCCACCATCCGGAGGAACGGCCTGCGGCCATGGAATGGGAAAAGGCCCTGGTGAAGACCCTGGACCTTCTCCATCCCTGCGAGGATCAGGACTGCGCGGCGCAATGGTTTGTCCTCCACGACACGAATCATCCTGTATGCCCCTTCTGCGGGGGTCCGGTGCGCCGGGAAAATATCGTGCGGCTGCACCTGAAAAGTCCCCTGCGGGGCCGGGAGGGTCAATGGGCTGGAGCCGGGGTGGTAAATCTCTATGACAATATGCCCCTCTTCCCCTGGCACGTGCTGGCAAACACCTTCCCCGACGAGAAGGCGGACTGGAATATGGTAGCCTTTGCCTGCCATAGCCGGGGCCGCTGGCTGCTGGTCAACCACTCCCTTCAGGGGATGACCGCGCCCAACGGTGGACTGGTGCCCCCGGGACGGGCCGCGCCTCTGGAGAACGGAGCGGTATTCCGCGCCTGCGGCGGGGAGAAGGGCCTGCTGATTGAGGTATCCCGCGGCGGATAGTCCGTCGAGATTGGATATATAATAGTATCATCAATGAAATGAAATGAAAGGACATTTTGGCATGGAAAAGAGAGGTTTGACGGCTCAACAGGTGGAGGAGAGCCGGAAGAAGCATGGCGCAAATACCCTGACCCAGATTCCACCAGACCCCCTCTGGAAAAAGATTTTGGAGGGCTTCAAGGACCCCATGATTATGATTCTGCTGGTAGCTCTGGTGGTCCAGGTCGTACTGTTCTTCCTGCACCAGGCGGAGTGGTTCGAGCCGGTGGGCATCCTGATTGCCATTATGATCGCCAACGGCGTCTCCGCCGTCAGCGAGAGCAAGCAGGAGGGCAAGGCTTCCGCTCTGAAAGCGGAGGAGGAGTCCAAGGAGATGGCCAAGGTCCTCCGGGACGGCAAGCTGGAGGAAATCCACGTCAGCGAAGTCGTGGTAGGAGACATCGTGTTCCTCCAGGCCGGTGACAAGCTCCCCGCCGACGGCGAAATCGTGGAGGGCGAGGTGAAGGTGGACCAGGCCGCCCTGAACGGCGAGACCGAGGAGGCGGAGAAGGTCCCCGGGACATCCTACGATACCAAGGACCTGCTCAACAAGCACTACGCCTACCGGGGCACTGTGGTCTGCGGCGGCGAGGCCTACATGGAGATTAAGGTCGTAGGCGATAAGACCCTCTTCGGCGAACTGGCCCTGGAGGTTCAGGAGGACACCCGGGAGACCCCCCTGCAAATCAAGCTCAGCAAGCTGGCAAAGCAGATTTCCACATTCGGCTATATCGGCGCTATCGCTATCGTGATCGGCGTCATAGCAAAGACCCTGCTTACCGGCGATTTCCCCGACGATATCTACGAGTGGATTCGTCTTATCATGAACGCCATTACTGTGGCGGTGACGATTATCGTCTGCGCGGTGCCTGAGGGCCTGCCCATGCTGACCAGCATCCTGCTGAGCTTCCAGAGTCTGAAAATGGCAAAGGATAACGTGCTGGTCCGGAAAATCAATGGTCTGGAGACTGCCGGAAGCCTCAGTATCCTCTTCAGCGACAAGACCGGCACCATCACCGAGGGCCGCCTCACGGTGGCGGAGCTGGCTACTGGCGGAGCGGGGCTTTTCAAGGCTCTGAGCGACATGCCGGCCAGCCTTCGGGAGGACATCATCACCGGCGTGGGTGTGAACAACAGCGCCGCTGCCAGCGACGGCAGCGTCATCGGCGGCAACAGCACGGACCGCGCACTGATGGGATTCCTTATCTCCTCCGGCGCGGCGGACGCTGTTGACAAATCCGGCGTGGTTCGCTTCAACGCCTTTGACTCCGCCAAGAAATATTCCAGCGTGGTTCTGGAGAAGGGCGGTAAGACCGTCACCTATATCAAGGGCGCACCGGAAAAAATTATCGCCAACTGCACCAGCTATATTGACGAGACCGGCGCGGTGAAAGCTCTGACAGACACCGCCAAGCTTACCGCCTATATTGACGCCCAGGCCAGCCGCTCTATGCGCCTTCTGGCGGTGGCTAAGGCCGGCGGTGACCGGGACGATCAGGATCTGACTCTGGTATGCGTTATCAGCATCCGTGACAACGTGCGCAAGGAGGCCGTGGACGCCATCCGGGAGGTCCGCAGCGCGGGCATTCAGGTGGTCATGGTTACCGGTGACCGGAAGGAAACCGCCTGCGCCATCGCCCGGGAGGCCGGTCTGCTTACCAGCGAGAGCGACGTGGCCCTCACCTCCGCGGAACTGGCGGAGAAGAGCGACGATGAGCTTAAGGCAATCCTGCCCCATCTGCGGGTCGTGTCCCGGGCTTTGCCCACGGATAAGAGCCGTCTGGTTCGGGTGGCGCAGGAGTTGAATCTGGTGGTTGGTATGACTGGCGACGGCGTCAACGACTCCCCCGCGCTCAAGAAGGCGGACGTGGGCTTCGCCATGGGCAGCGGCACCGAGGTGGCCAAGGAAGCTGGCGACATCACCATCCTGGACGACAACTTCTCCTCGATTGAAAAGGCGATTCTCTACGGACGCACCATGTTTAAGAGCATCCGCAAGTTCCTGATCTTCCAGCTGACGGTCAACGTTGCGGCGGTGCTGACCTGCTTTATTGGGCCCATGCTGGGCGAAAATGTGGTCCTCACCGTCATCCAGCTGCTCCTTATCAATCTGGCTATGGATACCCTGGCGGCTATCGCCTTCGGCAGCGAGCCGGCCCTCCAGGAGTATATGAAGGAAAAACCCATCCCCCGTACCGCCAGCATTGTCAGCAAAGAGATGATGGTGGAAGTTATCATCAGCGCGCTTTATATTACCTTCATCTGCCTGGGCATTCTCTTTGTGCCCTTCATCCGCAACCTCTTCGGCGATGTGGATCAGACCTATCTGAAGAGCGCACTCTTCGCAACCTTTATGATGGCAATCACCTTCAACGGCTTCAACGCCCGCACCAGCCATATCAATCCCTTTGAGGGGCTGAGCAGGAACAAGAACTTCCTGCTGGTAATGCTCTCCATCTTCGCGCTGCAATTCGTATTTGTCACCTTCGGCGGCAGCGTTCTCAGTGTGGAAGCTCTCAGCCCGTCCGGCTGGCTGACCTGCGTGATTCTGGCGTTCCTGGTTATTCCCATTGACATGGTTCGGAAAATGGTGATGCGTAAGAATTGATAACCCTGGCGGCGGACGCTGCCAATCAATAAATTTTATGGAGGAATTTTACAATGGCTGTTAGTTTGACAAAAGGCCAGAAAGTCGATTTGACCAAGGGGAACCCCGGGCTGACCCGTATCATGGTGGGCCTGGGCTGGGATACCAACCGCTATGACGGCGGCGCGGACTTCGACCTGGATGCCGCCGCTTTCCTGCTGGGCGCAAACGGCAAGGTTTCCGGCGACCCGGATTTCGTGTTCTATGGCAATCTGAAGCATGCCTCCGGCAGCGTAGAGCATATGGGCGACAACCTCACCGGCGAGGGCGAAGGCGACGACGAGCAGATCCGTATCGACCTGAGCAAGGTCCCCGCAGCTGTGGAGCACATCGCCTTCACCGTCACTATCTACGACTATGAAGTGCGCCACCAGAACTTCGGCCAGGTCTCCAACGCCTTTATCCGTATCGTGGACGAGTCCAGCGGCACGGAGCTTATCCGCTATGACCTGGGCGAGGACTTCTCCGTAGAGACCGCCCTGGTGGTAGGCGAGCTCTACCGCAACAACGGCGAGTGGAAGTTCAACGCCATTGGCAGCGGTTTCCAGGGAGGCCTCCACGCTCTCTGCCAGAACTACGGTGTAAACGTGTAAAAAAGAAAGGGAGGAAAGCGTCATGGCTGTTGAACTGAAAAAAGGCCAAAAAGTTAGCCTCGAGAAAAAGGGTTCCGCCACCCTGGGGGAAATTTTGATTAACCTCAACTGGAGCCAGCCGGTGAAAAAGGGCTTTTTCGCCCCCAAGCCGCAGCCCATTGACTTGGACCTGGGCTGCCTCTTCGAGCTGCAAGATGGACGCAAGGGATGTGTCCAGGCCCTGGGCAACGCCTTCGGCAGCTTCAACGACCTGCCCTACATCGCCCTGGACGGCGATGACCGCAGCGGAGCCAATTCCGCCGGCGAAAACCTCCGCATCAACGGCGCGAAGGTCTCTGAGATCAAGCGGGTCTTAATCTATACCTTCATTTATGAGGGCGCTACCAACTGGGAGACCGCTAACGGTATTGTGACGGTCAAGTGTCCCGGCAACGAGGACATTATCGTCCGCATGGACGAGTATGGCTCCAGCAAGCCCATGTGCGCCATCGCCCTGCTGGAAAACACCACCGGCAGCACCTTCAGCGTGGAAAAGGTGGTCAGCTTCTTCGACGGCCACCAGTTCATGGACGAGGCCTTTAACTGGGGCCTCCGCTGGGTTGCCGGCTCTAAGTAACCGGAAGCCTGCTCTGCCGTGGGACGTTCTGTCCCCGGCAGAGCCCTTCCAATTCTGATGGGAGGCTTTTATGAGATACGAAATTTTGTACGGCAGTGCTTTTCCCGTGGTCCAGTGCGACCTGGAACAGGGCGAGATGGTTCAGGCGGAATCTGACGCGATGGTCTCCATGTCCGCCACCCTCAACGTGGAGGGCTCCATGGGCGGCAGTCTCTTGGGCGGCCTGGCGCGCCGGGTCCTGGCGGGAGAGAGCTTCTTCTTCCAAACGATTACCGCCTCTCGCGGACCGGGCCGCGTACTCCTTGGCCACCCCCTCCCCGGCGGTATCATCGATGTGGAACTGGACGGCAGCTACAGCCTCCGGGTTCAGAAGGACGGCTTCCTCGCCGCCACCAGCGGTATTGAAGTGGACACCGTCATGCAGAATCTGGCCCAAGGCTTTTTCTCCCGCGAAGGCTTCTTCGTCCTGAACATCCGGGGCAGAGGCACCGTCTTCCTCAGCAGCTACGGCGCCATCCATGCCATTAACCTGGAGGCCGGCGAAGAGGTCATCGTGGACAACGGCCATTTGGTAGCCTGGCCCGATTATATGCAGTACACGATTGAAAAGGCCTCCAGCGGCTGGATCTCCAGCGTCATGAGCGGCGAATGCCTGATCTGCCGCTTCCGGGGGCCCGGCGTCGTGCTCATCCAGACCCGCAATCCCGCCGCGCTGGGGAAATGGATAAACAGTATGACCACCAGCGGCTAGCATACTTTTTCTTGAAAGAAAAAGTATCAAAAAGAACTTTATACTCGCTCTTTCATGCTCTGCGGGTCCAAGTTCCTCGCCCGGTAACGATTGTTTTAGTGAAGGAGAACTGTTATGTCAGTCAATTTGCAAAAAGGTCAGAAGGTGGAACTCCGCAAATCCAACGGCGGCGCCCTCCGCCGTGTGATGGTGGGCCTGGGTTGGGACGAGGCCCAGCGTAAGGGCGGCTTCTTCGCCCCTAAGCCCGCCGATATCGACTGCGACGCCTCCGCCTTCCTCTGCGCCGGCGGACGCCTCATGGGTACCGAAGACGTGGTCTACTTCGGAAACCTCCGCCACAAGACCAAAGCCGTCCAGCACATGGGCGACAACCTCACCGGCGCGGGAGAGGGCGACGACGAGCAGATCCTGGTCAACCTGGAGGACCTGCCCGAACGCTACGACAAGGTCGTCTTTGTCGTCAATATCTATCAGGCCATGCAGCGCGGCCAGCACTTCGGCATGATTCAAAACGCCTTCATCCGTATCTGCGACGCTGAAACCAATCTGGAATTGTGCAAATATAACCTCTCTGAAAATTATGACGGCATGACCGCCATGGTCTTCGGAGAACTCTACCGCCATAAGGGCACATGGAAGTTCAACGCCATCGGCCAGCCCACCAAGGACAACAGCGTGGGCGACCTGGCCAAAAGATTTTTCTGATTAGGAGGTCTTCACATGAGCGTCAATCTATCCAAGGGCCAGCGCGTTAGCCTGGACAAGACCATGACCATGGCTCTGGTGGGCCTGGGCTGGGATACCAAGCAGTACGAGGGGGGCTACGATTTCGACCTGGACGCCTCCGCTTTCCTCCTGGGGGCCAACGGAAAGGTCCGCCGGGACGAGGACTTCATCTTCTACGGCAACCTCAAAAGCACGGACGGCTCTGTCCTCCACACTGGCGATAACCTCACCGGTGCGGGCGAAGGCGACGACGAGGTCCTTATCATTGATTTTACCAAGGTCCCCCCCGATGTGCAGAAAATTGCCATCACTGTCACTATCTATGAAGCCCCCCAGCGCAGGCAGAATTTCGGCCAGGTCTCCAACGCTTACGTTCGCGTCGCCCGTATCGCCAATGAGGAGGATACCGTGGGCACGGAGGTCCTGCGGTTTGACCTGGGCGAGGAATTCTCCGTCGAGACCGCTCTGGTGGTCTGCGAAATCTACCGCTATGGCGGAGACTGGAAGTTCAACGCCGTCGGCGCGGGCTACCAGGGCGGCCTGGAGGCCCTCTGCCGGAACTACGGCGTGGATGTCGCGTAGAAGGGATAACCGGAAAGGTTTCCCAGTGTTTTTGAGGCGGGAATATGCGTACCTTACAGGAAGAATTTAATCTCACCTCCGGGGATTTCGCCCTTTCCCCCGGGGAATATGAGGGCCCCTTGGTGGTCAAACGCCCCTGTGTCATAGACGGCGGCCGCGCCACCCTCTGGGCCAAGACAGGCCCGGTCCTGGTGGTAGAGGCCCCGGACGTTACCATCAAGGACCTCCGGGTGGAGGTCACCGGCGCACCCCGCTCCGGTGAAGCCTGGGCCGCCGTCAAGTCCAGCGGACCCCGTACCAAGCTATCCCAAGTGGAAGTGGCGGGGGCTGTGTTGGGCATCCCCGGCGAATCGGAAAATTGGCGGCTTCCCACAGTCCTTACGCTGGGAGACTTTGCGCCGGACTGCGAAAACGCGTTTGCCTTCGAGCTGGAGGCCCCCGCCGCTGGGGAAATCGTCTGCCGCCTGCGGGACGTCACGGTTACGCCCCAGCGGCTCTCCCCCGGAAAAAACAGAATAACTGTACAGGCGGGCCCCATGCGGGACAACACCATTCTTTTTGGAGAAATCCTGGTCCGTACCGCTGTTACCCGGAGGATTTATCTGACTGGGAAGTGCGTTCAGGGCGCGCCTGTCCGCCGGGCGGACCGCCTGCTGCCGGTTTCCTTTTCCGGGTCCGGCCAGGTGACCCCGCCGCCGGAAGTCACGCCGCCCGCCGCGCCGGACGCCCAGGTTACATATATAACCAAAGGCCAGCGGATTCCTGCGGGAGAACTCTGCAAGGGCGTTCTCAAGGTGGTCTACGAGCACCAGTACGCGGGACCGGCCATTGACCTGGATGTCTATGTCTTCCTTCTCCAGGAAAACGGGAAAGTCCGGAGTGACCGGGACCTGATTTTCTTCAGCAACCCGGAGACGGCGGACAAGGGGCTGCGGGTTGTTCCCGGCAAACCCATGGTGCTGGCGGAGCTCGCCAGGCTGGACCCGCAAATCAGCCGGGCAGCGGTCTGCTACTCCATCTATGGGGACAAGCCCCGGGAGAATTTTTCCCAAGTAACAGGTCCCCTTGTCCGTGTCTTCCACGACGGCGGGGAGCTCTTCCGGTTTCCGCTGTGCGGCCTTACCACGGAAAAGACCGTGGTAGCCCTGGAGCTGTACCGGTATAAGGGCCAATGGAAAATTAATTTCGTGGGTTCCGGCTACCGCAGCGGCTTGAAGGAGCTGTGCGAGGGCTACGGAGTTCAGGTAGAATAACGGCGCGGGAGGCCCTTCCGGAACACCGGAGGGCCTCCTGTTCTGATACAAGGAGAATATATACCGCTTGCCGGAACTCAGCGGAGCCATCTTTTCCAAAATTTTCATATATTTGTGATGACTTTTCCCCACTATTGGAGTACAATAGAAACACTATCAAAAATACTGGAGGAATCTTCCCTTGAGAAAGCTGAACGACGCTATAGACCGCTTCTGTGCCCTGCACCCCCGTCTGGGTATCCCCAACCTGATGCGTTTTATCGTGGCCGCCAACGCCGCCGTCTATCTTCTGAGCATTTTTGACCGGTCCGGCCTGCTCAGTCAATTTTTGATGATGGACGCCCGGGCCGTCCTTCAAGGACAGGTATGGCGGCTGGTGACCTACGCCCTGGCCCCCACCAACAGCGGGATTTGGCTGGTTGTCTCCCTCTTCTTCTACTACTGGCTGGGTTCCACGCTGGAGCAGCTGTGGGGCAGTACAAAATTCACCGTCTATTACCTCAGCGGCGTTTTGTTGACCGCGCTGGCCGCCATCCTGGCCTACTTTATTGATGGTGTGTCCATCCCCATTTTGGGGGCCAGCTACGTCAATACGGCCCTTTTCTTCGCCTATGCCCTCACCTACCCGGACACGATTATCAATATTTACTTTATTATTCCCATCAAAATGAAGTGGCTGGCTATTCTGGAGGGGATTCTCTATACGCTTAGTGTCATCCGCTTCATCTCCGCCGGCTATTGGGGTATGGCCTTGCTGCCCGTAGTGGCTTTGCTGAACCTTTTCATCTTTTTCTCCCCGGACTTCCAACGCCGGGTGGACCGGGTGCGGGTTCGCCGCCGCCCCGAGGCGGTGCAGTTCCGCAAGGCGGTGAAGGAGCAGCAGCGGCAGAAGGGCTACAACCATAAATGCTCCGTCTGCGGACGCACGGACACGGAATATCCGAATCTTCAGTTCCGCTACTGCTCCAAATGCGAAGGCTACCACTGCTTCTGCGAGGACCACATCTTTAACCATACCCACTTTACGGAATAAGACTGATATGAAAAAGGTAGTCATTGGCACAGGCCTTTTCCTCGCGGGGTTACTCCCAGGTCTCCCACACCTCCGGGCAGTAGCCCACGGTGACAGATTTCCCATTGCGCACAATGGGCGTGTTGAAGAGCTGGGGATTGTCAAAGAGCTTCTCCTCCGCCGCCTCCGGGGTGATGTAGGCCATGTAGAGGTCCTGGTATGCCTTGCAGCCGGTGTTCACCAGCTGCTCAAAGCTGAGCTTCTGCCGCACGGCGCGGTACTCCCCGGCGGAAAATCCCTTCTTTGCCAGGTCGATGTACTGGAACTTCACCCGCCGCTCCTTGAACCACCGCTGGGCCTTCTTTGTGTCAAAGCATTTGGAGGAACCAAAAATCTGAATATTCATGCCTGTATACTCCTTGTGAATGTAGTGTAAGAGGAGGAATTTTCATGTTAGAAAGCGTAAAAATCTTAAAGGACTGGATTGCCCACAGCGATAATATTGTCTTTTTCGGCGGGGCCGGGGTCAGTACCGAAAGCGGTATCCCCGACTTCCGCAGTACCGGCGGTCTCTACCACCAGGAGTACGACTATCCCCCGGAGACCATCCTCAGCCATAGCTTTTATGAGGAGAATCCGGAGGAGTTTTTCCGGTTCTACCGCAATAAAATGCTCTACCTGGACGCGAAGCCGAATCCGGCCCACAGCAAGCTGGCGGAATGGGAGGCCCAAGGGAAGCTGCGCGCGGTTGTCACCCAGAACATCGACGGCCTCCATCAAAAGGCGGGCAGTAAAAATGTGCTGGAGCTCCATGGCAGCGTTCTGCGCAACTACTGCGTCCGGTGCGGCGCGTTCTACGGCGTGGAGGCGGTGCAGAGCAGTACCGGTATCCCCCGCTGCCGCTGCGGCGGGATTATCAAGCCCGACGTGGTGCTCTATGAGGAGGGCCTGGACCAGGATGTACTGGCAAGGGCTGTCTCCGCCATCCGGCAGGCGGATGTGCTCATCATCGGCGGCACCTCCCTCACCGTCTACCCGGCGGCGGGTCTGGTGCAGTACTACCGGGGAAGCAAGCTGGCGGCGGTCAACAAGTCCGAACTGTCCGGCGCGGGAGCGGGGCTGAATATCAGCGCGCCGATTGGGGAGGTTATGGGCCAGCTGTAACAGTATACCACGGCGGGGACCATCCCGCAAGAGAGGGAGGAAACGCGCCGCCTTAACCACCAAACTGCGAGGGGAGAGAAATGCTGTATCAATTAGACAAGGGCAAGCAGGATTACAAAAAGGTTCGACGCGTGAACCTGCGCGATATCGGGTGGACTGAGGGAGATTTGGAGCGATTGGTCTCCAAGCATATTCAGGATTTTATATACGCCAGGGATTTGATGACCATTTTCACGGAACGAAAAGGGAAAGAAGAGCCCGACATCCTGGCGTTGGATAAAAACGGTGACCTTTACATTTTTGAACTGAAGCGCTGGGGGTCCGACCAGGAAAATCTGCTTCAGGTTTTGCGCTACGGCCAGCTGTTCGGCGGCAGCGACTACCATGAGCTGAACGAACTGTACCAAAAATACGCGGCGGCTGACGAAAGTCTTTATAACGCGCATAGCAAATACTTTGACCTCAACGACCAGTCCCTTTTAAAACCAGAGGAATTTAACCGCCAGCAGTATTTTGTGATTATGACAAACGGGCTCGACCAGAGGACTGTGGAGGCCATCCAGTATTGGAAAAAGAACGGACTGAACATCGACGCCATTATATACTGGGTTTTTGAGATTAACGGAGAACATTATATCGAATTTAATATGTATTCTCCGATAGAGGGATTTTTGGAGTCTGAGGGCAGCAGCTTCATATTAAACACAAACTACGCCAACAATACACAGCATAACGAGGACATGCTCCGCGAGCACAAGGCCGCCGCTTATTATCCTGGCTGGCGGGAAAAAATCGAGCGGCTTCAAAAGGGAGATTATGTTTTCCTCTACAAGAGCGGAACCGGTATCGTGGCCTATGGCGTAGCCTCTGGAAAGCTGGAGAAACAGGACTGCGACGGACATAAGGATTACGAATACTATATGCGTCTGGATAAATTCCAAACACTGCGCACGCCGATGCCGGCTTCCCGGATGAAGGAGGCCGCCGGTCAAGGCTTCGCTTTTCTGCAAACCATGTTTTCCATTAGCGGGGAGTGCAGGGATATACTGATTAAGGAAATTATAAAGAACCATCTGTAGAGGCGGGGCCTCTCACATCTGTAAGGGTGAAAACGGATGAAGAAGTGCGCCTGCCGCATATTTTCATCCATTTTGCCGCAAAATGATACCAACGAGACAGAAAGGAGCCACTATGGCAGCAACCTTTATTGATAAAGCGAGAATCACTGTGCGGGCGGGGGACGGCGGCAACGGCTGCGTGTCCTTCCACCGGGAGAAATACGTCGCCGCCGGAGGTCCGGACGGCGGCGATGGCGGGACCGGCGGGCATATTATCCTCCGGGTGGACGATAACCTCTCCACCCTTATGGATTTCCGCTATAAACGCAAGTACGTGGCGGAGAACGGCGTGGACGGCATGGGCCAGCGCAAGAGCGGCAAGGACGGCAAGTCCCTGACCATCCGGGTTCCCCGGGGTACCCTGGTCCGGGACGCGGAGACAAACGAGATCATTCAGGACATGTCCGGAGATGAACCCTTTGTTCTCTGCCGGGGAGGCAAGGGCGGCTGGGGAAACACCCACTTCGCCACCCCCACCCGCCAGGCGCCTCGCTTCGCCAAGAGCGGCCTGCCTGGAGAGAGCCATGACGTGGTGCTGGAGCTGAAGCTGCTGGCGGACGTGGGCCTCGTCGGCTTCCCCAACGTGGGTAAGTCCACCCTTCTGAGCGTGGTAAGCCGGGCGCAGCCTAAAATCGCCAACTACCATTTTACCACGCTGTTTCCCAATTTGGGAGTGGTCTACGTGGAGGAAGGCGTCAGTTTTGTCATGGCGGACATCCCCGGTATTATCGAGGGGGCCAGCGGGGGCGCGGGTCTGGGCCATGATTTTCTTCGCCATATTGACCGCTGCCGCCTGCTGGTCCATGTGGTGGACGTCTCCGGCAGCGAGGGCCGGGACCCGGTGGCGGACTTTGACGCCATTAACCTGGAACTGAAGCAGTACAGCCCGGAATTGGCGGAGCGTCCCCAAATTGTGGCGGCCAACAAGTCGGATATTATGGAGGACGAAAGCCTCCTCGCGGCCCTTCGGGAGCATGTGGAGGCGCTGGGCTATCCCCTCTTTACCATCTCCGCCGCCGCCCACCAGGGCGTCCGGGAGCTGACCTACGCCGTGGCCAACCGCCTGCGGGAACTGCCGCCGGTAGCGGTCTACGCGCCGGAGTACGTCAAGCGTCCGCCAACGGTGGACGTCAGCCAGCCGCTGGATATTACAGTGGAGGACAACGTGTATATGATCGAGGGTCCCTGGCTTCAGCGGCTTATCTCCAACACCAACTTCAGCGACTACGAGAGCCGGATGTGGTTTGACAAAATGCTGCGGGAGAGCGGCCTTTTCGACCGGCTGGAGGCTATGGGGATTCGGGACGGGGACCTGGTGTCCATGTATAATCTGGAGTTTGAGTACCAGCGGTAAAGCCGGAGGTTCCCCAGCGGCAGACCAAACAAATGTAATTTTTTTGCAAATTTTCGTAGAATCTTTACTTGACATTTTCCTCACAGGGTGGTATCCTTACCCTATGCTAAAAATGTACAAATTGGTCACCGCTGGATGGTTGATATATCCAGGCTGTCCACCGGCGGTTTTCAGTATTTGCACAGGAAACTACTTTTAGGAGGCAATGATATGAACACTGGCACTGTAAAATGGTTCAACGCGGAGAAGGGGTATGGCTTCATCTCCAACGACGATGGGAGCGGCGATGTTTTCGTCCACTTCTCCGCGATCCAGGGCACTGGCTACCGCACCCTCACCGAGGGCCAGAAGGTCACCTACGAGGTGGAGCCGGATCCCAAAAACAGCGAAAAGCTGCGTGCGGTCAACGTCAACGCGGAGTGATTGGCTGTTATACAGAGCAGAATGCGTCCTTCCATGCGGGAGGGGCGCATTTCCCTTTTTGCGGACCGCCCGCCTCCCGCCCGGAGAATTCATGCCCGGACAGGAGGCGGGCGGAACCGCCAAACCTTCAATTTTCCGCCGCGCCGCTGGCAGTGTTCCCCATAACCTGCCGGATGTGCTCCTTGATTTTCTCAAAGGTCTCCTGGCTCAGGTCGTGCTCCACCTTACAGGCGTCGTGGGCGGCCACCTCCTGGCTGACCCCCAGATAGACAAAAAGGTCTGTGAGAGTCCGGTGGCGCTCGTAAACGCTGCCGGCAATTCTCTCCCCGTCGGGCAGCAGGTGGATGTAGCCGTCCCCGTCCATCTCAATGTAGCCGCTCTCCCGAAGCTTCTTCATAGCGACGCTGACGCTGGGCTTGGAAAAGCTCAGCTCGTTGGCGATGTCAATGGAGCGGACCATGCCCCGCCGCTCCCGGATGACCAGGATTGCTTCCAAATAGTCCTCCGCAGATTCGTAAATACGCATACGCTCACCTCTTGCTCCACAGCATACCACAAACCCGGCCAGTACGCAAGAGGGCTTCTGGGCGGCAAAAAGCCGGGCTCTTCAGATGCCCGGCTTTCCCACTTATTTATGAATCCGCGTAACCGTACATCCCCCGGACAGAGACCTCCCCTGTGCGCACGGTGGTCTCCGTGCCGTCAGGAAGCCGGACAATCAGGCCAAATTGGTCGTCCACATCCAGGGCCTGCGCCTCGGTCTGGGCCTGCGCCCACATCAGCCGCACCCGCTTGCCAAGGGTTACGCAGTCCCGGCGGTAGGCCTCCAGCCACCGCTCCTGACTGCGGCCCAGGCTCTCGGAGAGCAGGTACAATTCCTCAATCATGGCGGCGGCCAGGGCGGACCGGGACACCTGGAAGCCCTCCAGGGCCAGGGATGTCGCAATTTCCGCTACTTCCGGACCAAAATCCTCCGGGGTGTGTCCTACGTTGACCCCCGCTCCGATGACAAGGGATTCCGCCATCCCCGTCTCCCCTTCCACAGAGAGTTCTGTCAGAATGCCGCAGAGTTTCCTGCCGTCCAGCACCAGGTCGTTCGTCCATTTGATGCCGGGACGGACGCCCGCCGTGCGTTCCAACGCGTTGCAGACGGCCACCGCCGCCATGCCGGTGGCTCCCAGCAGTGACTTTGGCGGCAGATGGGGACGCAGAAGCACCGACAGGTATACGCCCTTGTCCGGCGGCGATACAAAGCTTCTGTTGATGCGGCCCCGGCCAGAGGTCTGGCAGTTGGCTGCGGCGACGGTTCCGTGAACCGCGCCCCGCAGGGCCTCGCGCTTCAGGTAGGAATTGGTAGAGTCGATTTTCTCCAGGCACCGCAGGTCCGGGCAGACCACCCCGTCCGGCAGAAGACGGAGGATTTCCCGTTCCACCAAGGCGTCGGGCGCGGCGGTCAGCCGGTAGCCCATTCCAGTGCGGGCTTCGATGATATAGCCGTCCCTCCGCAGACTGTCCACGGCTTTCCACACCGCCGCGCGGCTGACACCCAGCCTTGCGCTGAGCTCCTGCCCGGAGGCAAAGGAACCCGAACGTTCGCGCAGCAGCTCATATACCCGTTCTTTGCTCATCACGCTCCCCCTCTCTTATCAGTAGTGATGTTTAGTATAGCATTTTCTGGCTGATTTGTAAACAAATTTGCCGCATTTTTATCCGAGATTTTGGTATATTTCAAAAAATGGACACCATTGCACACGAAAATTATCTGTTTTCCTGATGCATAAGTAGGCGGATAATGCACCCGTCTCCGGTCAGAGAGGGGAAGAGTGAGCGGGATGTTTAAGCATTATTTCACTAGTTTTCCGCCTCGTGTCCAGGAAAGTAGGC
>CAMSIF010000030.1 GCA_947058885.1 uncultured Clostridia bacterium | reverse complement strand
CCAAAAGTACGGCAAAAAGCCCTGCGCTCACTCCTGCGGCCAACAGCCAATTCCGATAAATCACGGCGGTGATAATCCCCATAACCACCCCTGTCAGCAGTGACCAGCAAACGCCCTTCCAGGAGGGCTTAGGCCGCAGATGGGATTCCTCAAATGACGGTCCTGCCGGTTTTTGGGCATCCAGAGCGGACTGGGCGAACTGGTACGCCTTGGCGGCCTGCTCCAGTCTCTGCCCAGCCTGCTGGATAGGCCCGCTCTGGGCCTCCAGATGGTCCATGGCGGACCGGAGAGAGGTCAGCTGCGCCTTAGAAGGCGGGCTCTTCTGGGAGGCCTCCATGGTTTTCACCTTGTCCCGCGCCGATACGAAATCCAAATGCGCGTTTTCGGCGGCCAGGGCGGATTCCCACAAATCAGCCTGTTCATGGCGGTTCACCTGCTCCTCCAGCTGTGCCGCCCGCGCTTGGAGAAGAGCGTACTCGGCCCGGTCCTCCTCCAGAACGCCGCCGATAGAGCGGAGCTCTTCTAAAGCGGCGTTCCCGTCCGCCGGACCAGGGGTACGAATCACGGCCCATCGGTCAAAAATTTCCCGGGGCACGCCCAGCAGCGCCTCGCCGCAGTTGGCGGCTGTCAGGTGCGCCGCCAGCTGCATCCCTCCGGTATACACGGCGGAGAACGCGCCCATGGGGGCATCCTCGCTGGCGGTCCAGCGGCTGACGGTTACCGCTCCCCAAGGGGTGGCGGCCTCCAGCTGGCCCTGGGAAGCCGCGCTTCGGGGCGGTGCGCCAGGGTCCGGACCATAAAGCATGTCCCGCAAGAAAGCGGTCCAGGCGGCGGTACTGGCTTCGCTGGGGGTTTTGATAATATTCAAGCCTGGCGCAAAATCCAGCGCGGCGTTTTCCCGCAGGCCAAAGGCCGCAGTGAGCTTTCTGATCTGCATAAACCGGCCTCATCTCACATTCTAAAATCACTTTTGCTTATTATAACACGGAATAAACCAATTGTCTATTGCTGGAAAGGGCAAGGGGCCGTTTTGGTCCCTTGCCCGGTATAGGTCTTGTTCGCTTTCCCTTATACTATTCCGGCGGCAGGACAGGCTCGTCCCCGCCTGTGTCCGGCTGTGTGGCGGAAATACCCGAGTCGCTGCCCTGCGTCTCGTTGGTCCCGGTTCCGCTGGAATCCGGCGGCGTATCCGCAGACGCCTGTCCAACGCCTACCAGTATAATGCGGTTGCGGCTTTTATAGCTGCTCTTGGCCTCCTGTTCTCTGGAGAGAAGCGTACCGTCGCCGCTGTAGACATTGCGGTAACTGATTATCTCGTAACCAGTGTAACCGTTCTGCTTTTGCTGCTGTGTGCCGGGTGAAAGACTGGAGGTCTCCTCGTATTCCGTTTCATATCCCGTGGTGCTGAGGACCTCATGGGACATTTTTACATATGTATCGTCAGTCTTGGTACCTACGATAGTAACGGTCAGTTTGCTGTTGACGTAGGAGACGTCAACGCGGATGGGATAGCCTGTATTATTTTTAAACCGGAACTCCGGTCCGCCCCAGCTGACGGTTGCGTCCATGCCCAGTTCGATGTACCCGGGCCAGAAGCGGTGGTTATAGCGTTCCACAATCTCCAGGTTGGCCAGCAGCGCGGCGAGATAGATGGTGCTGGAGGTCTGGCAGATGCCGCCGCCTACAGTATCGACAGTCTGGCCGTTGACATAGGAAGCCGCCGCGCCGAACCCGCGTGCTGTCGTGCGCTCTCCCACAATTTGATTGTAGTTGAAAACGTCTCCATCGTTGAGCACCGTTCCATTGACGAACGCGCCGGACAGCTTAACATTATTTCTCCGCACGCTGGTGCCGCTGACGGTAGTCGTGGCGGTACCCAGCACATCGCGGAAGAGCACTGCTTCCAGCTCCTGAGCGGTCAGCTCCGGATAGACGGTTTCCGCAGGCAGACGGACGGTCTCTCCCGGCCCGGCGGCCTCCAGCACGAAGGCGGCGGCTTCGGCATCCAGCGACACGCCCACTTCCCCCTCCACAACCTTGCCCAACTTCACATCGTATCGCGCGGGGGTGGCTTCTCCGTTAAGCTCCTCCGCCATTGCCTCTATATCCAGCGGCTGGGGAGGAACGGCGTCCCAAGGGGCCTCTACCGTTCCCGGCTGGCCGTCCAGGGCCTCCAGCGCCTGGACCAGCCCCTCCTGGTCCAATGCCCGGCCTTCGGAGGGCTTGGTGGCGAAAATACCGTCTGGAGTGAGCTCATAGCTGCCGTCCACCGGCGGACGGTCAAACCTCTCCGCCATCTGAGACGCGGCGGCTTGCAGGGCCTCTCTGCTGTAGGAACTGGCGGAGGGCTCCAGAACATTTTTTCCGCCGGTCTGGCCTTGGAACATGGTCCAGGCGTTTTTCAGCCAGCCCAGAGGCCCCGGTTCCCGGCCCACGTCCCATACGGCGTCCAGCAGGGCCGGTTTGTCAATAGAGGCTCCCAGCTGAGATTGTGTATAGGTCCCCAGCTCCTGCCCGTCCGCCGTTACCGTAACGGTGTCCTGAAGCAGCTCGTTGGTGGGAATTTTCTGGGATAGCTCCTGGTAGGTCAGACCAGATAAATCTGTCTCCCCGACAGCTACGCCGG
This sequence comes from uncultured Clostridia bacterium, assembly GCA_947058885.1. GTDB lineage: Bacteria > Bacillota > Clostridia > Oscillospirales > Oscillospiraceae > Pelethomonas. The sequence continues at coordinate 19,929 of CAMSIF010000030.1, read as the reverse complement.
GGAATACGCCGTCGTAGCCGTTGGCGTAAAAGCCAAGCCCCAACAGACAGCCTGTCAATATCCCGGCCAAGGCCGCGCCTGCAATCAGGGCAATTTTGCCCGCCTTTTTCTCCTTTTCCACCGCCCCGGACGGAGCGGACCGCTTTCCAGCCATAGAAACCTCCTTCTTCCCCCGCTCTGAGGGAAGCGTTGTTCTAAAACCTGCGCTTGATGGTATCGCATACAAATGTATTATAACATAAACTGGGCAAAAAAGATTTACAATTTTGTAACAACCAGGGAGAAAAAATTTTCTCTCCGCCTGAAATCAGAAGAGCCGGAGGGAAAAATTACCATCCCTCCGGCTTTATGCTACGTTGCGGCGGCAATGCTGCCGGTCTTTGCCAGCTCCTCCAGACTTTGGCCCTTGAGAACCCGCTCCAGCAGCTCCGGCAGGCGGTCCGGGGCGCAGGCGAAGCAGGGCATCCCCATCGAGACGATGCGCTGGGCGGTCTGGGCGTCGTAGTAGGGTTTTCCGCCGTCGGCAATGGCCAGCAGAACCACCACCGTTACCCCGGAATCCTTCAACTCCTCCAGGCGGCGCAGGAGAGCTGCCCGGTTGCCCCCCTCGTCCAGGTCGGAGATGAGGAAGAAAATGGTTTTTCCCGGCTCCTCCACCAGTCCCTGACAATAGGCGATGGATTTGGCGATATCGGTGCCGCCGCCCATCTGGAACCCGAAGAGCAAATCCACCGGGTCTTCGCACAGGGGGGTCAGGTCCATAATTTGGGTGTCAAAGGCAACCACCTTGGTTTGCAGAGCGGACATGGAGGCCAGGATGCAGGCCATCACGGAGGAATAAATAATGGAGGACCCCATGGACCCGCTCTGGTCAATGTCCAAAATGACGTGCCAGCGGTTGGCGCGGCTGGAGCGGTCGAAGAACCACACCCGTTCAGGAATAATGGTCTTCAAGCCGCTATTATAATTGCGGAGATTCCGCCGGATAGTATACGGAAAATCAATGGCTGCCGCCGAGGGAAGGGGAGCGTGGGCACGGCGGTTGAGGGCGGCGGTCACCGCCCGGCGCACATCGTTCTCCAAAAGCTTGTTGATTTCCTCCACGATTTTTCGGATAAAAAGCCGGGCGGATTCCTTGGATTTCTTCGGAATTTGATCCTTGAGCATCAGTAGGGTGGAGGCCAGGTTCAAATCCGGCTCCAGGCCCTCCAACAGCTCCGGCTCCAGAAGGAGCTGCTTGAGGCCCTTACGCTCAATCGCGTCGCTCTGCACCACGGCCACAATTTCCGGGTCGAAGAGACTGCGCAGATCCCCAAGCCACTTGGAGATATAGGGGGAGCTGGGTCCCTTGCCCGCGCCGGGGCCGCTCATACTCTCGCCAGGACCGCCGTAGATGGCGGAAAGGGCGCTGTCCATCAAGAACTCCTCCTGGGAAAGGGGTGCGCCGCCCATGCCGGTAAAGGATTCCTGGGTTTCCGAGCCGAGAATCAGCCGCCAGCGGGCCATCTGTTCCGTCTGTGTCATAAAACCGCCCTCCCTAAATATCGTCGAAGTCGAACTCGTCCAGCCCGCTGAGGACCTCCTGTTCGGACTGCGTGATGTCGTTCATCAGGAGCTCCGCGGCCTGGGCGGCGTTGACACCCCAGATTTCCCCGAGATTTTCCGCGATGTCGTTTTTCTCCGCCGGGGAGAAATCCGCAAAGGCCCGGCGTAAAAATACCAGGGCGCGCCGGAAATCCGTGTCGTCCAGCCCGCCTAAATAGCCGTCCAGGTTCCGCCACAGGGAGAGACGGGCGATAAGCGCGTAGCGGTTCTTGGAGGCCAGCCCCTCAAACCACCCGGCGCCCAACTCGGCGGGCACGCCGGGGGACAGCCGCCGGGAGACCTCCCGGCTCAACAGGTTTTCGTCCGCCGCGCCGCGCTCCAGCAGCGCCGCCATTGCGAAGCCGGAACACCGGGTGTTGAGATCGTCCCGGTCGGAGACGCGCTCCAGCAGCTCCAGCCACCGGTCCTGATCCAAAAAGTCGTGGTTGAGTTGTAGAGCGTTGAGCTGATCCATAGCCGCCGTCACAGAGGGCGCGGCCTTGGCGTCGCAGGAACAGGCGTCCTCCAGCGTGAGGCACGCCCGAAGATAGAGTTGCCCCAACAGCGGGACCACCGGTTTGGCGTCAAACCGGCGCAAATCTCCGTAGCGGACCACCAGACTTAACCGCTGGGCGGTATCCGCCACCTCCGTGAGAGCGGCGGCGTCCACGGAGAGGCCCTGTAGGACGGCGAGGGCGTGCTGGGCGGCGGCGGGCATCCCGCAGAGAAAGGCGTCCTGGAAAATCTCCGACGCTTCCCGGATAGAACCGCTTTTTTCCGCCCGCTCCTTCAGGGCAAAGGCGGCGGCGCCCTCGATGGTGTCCCCCAGAAGGGCGGATTCCACCACCTCAATTTCTACCTCCGGAGTCCAGCGGACCTCCCAATACTCGCCCCAGTTTGCCCCATCCTGGCGGGAGGGGAGGAGTCTGGCGAAGTGGATGTCCAGTATCCGCAGCTGGTGGAGGAAGAAGGAACGGCGCAAATCCAGCAGAGCGGCCTCCTGACTCTTGACGTTCAGCCGCTCCCGCAAATCCAGGTCCAGCCGCTGAAGCTCCACTGTGCGGAATTTCTCCAGCCGCAGGTTTTTCAGCTGGCGGTAGAAGTCCTCCTGCACAGAGGTCCGGCTGACGCCCTCGGGCAGAAAACCGGTCCGTTTGCCAATCTCAGTGTCCGCCGCCGCCACGGACAGCTCGGAAAAATTGCCGTGGCCCATGGTGGTTATGGCGGCGTCCTGCAGGTCCGCCAGCACGGGATACCGGCTCCCCCGCATGGCGGCCAGAGTTTGGGCCAGCCGGAGAGCTTCGATAACCCCGGCGGAACTGACCAGGTTTCCCGCCTTCCGGTGGGCGGCGGCCAGACGGGTAAGGTAGAGGTAGGCCGTATCCTGCGGCCCCCTGCCGTTGAGAGCATCCCAGAGAAGATGGAAATAGGCTGGGGCCCGGTTGCCCGCGCCGTAGCCGGAACGGGAGGAGAGACGGTAGTAGGAATAGGGCATGAGGGTGGCGGAGGCCTTTACGGCGGGCAGGGAGGCAAGCTCCCCGCTGGTCATGGGGGCGTTCTCCTCCAGGCCGGAGACGTGGAAAGCTCCGCAGACACAGAAGATTTTCTCCGGCGGAATGCCGCTGTCAATTGCCTGCTGTATCTCCCGCTTCATGTAGGCCTCCCGGACCAGGTTTTCCGCCGTGGACCGTGGACTGTCCTCCACGCTGGCCCGCAGCTCCCGCCCAAACGCGCGGCAGGCATCCTGAAACTGATCCTCCAGCTGCTCGAAACGGCGTTCCCAGAAGGCGTCGTGGTCCTCCCCCGCCAGCTCCTCTAAGCGGCGGTAGACCGCCTCAGTGGTGTTGGGGGAGTCCTCCGCATCCTCCGGAACCGTTCGCTCCATGGCCAGAAATACGCTGGAGGGTAGGTCCATAAACCGGCAGGGAACTTTGTGGGCGTTGGCCCAGAAAATGGCCTGTATCTCCGGCGAATACTCGGCAAAGGGGTAGAGGATGGTTCGCACAGGGGGCTCGCTGGTGTAGGCCAGGATGGCGGCGGGAAAAACGGTGTCCGGGTGGCAGAACCAGTGCATCTGAGCGTTGAGATCGCTGGGCCCCTCCACCAGAACCAGCTGGGGATTTACCTTGTCCAAGGCCCGGCGCAGATGGAAGGCCGACGCCGGGGACAGATGCCGTATTCCAAAGAGTACCGGCCCGCCCATCACTTGTTCAGCTCCCGGCAGGCCCTGTAGAGAGGCAGCCACTCGCCGCCCCGCTTTTTCATCACGTTCTCCAGGTACTCCTTCCAGGCGGTCTTATCCTTGTCCTCATCCTTGACCACCGCGCCCTGGAGAGCGGCGGCAAGGTCGCCGCCGGAGATACAGCCGCTGCCAAAGCTGCCCGCCAAAGCCATGGAGTTGGCCAGCAGGGAGATGGCCTCGGCGGTGGAAAGGACGCCGGAGGTGGGTTTCAGCTTCTGCTTGCCGTCCAGGGTAGCGCCCCGGCGCAGCTCCCGGAAGATGGTAACCACCTTTTCCACCGTATCCGCGTCTGGCTGCTGGGCGTTGAGGTCCAGGCCGGCGGAGAGCTGTTCCACCCGTGTGCGGACGATTTCCAGCTCCGTCTCCATATCCGACGGCGTGGGCAATACCACAATATTGAAACGCCGTTTCAGGGCGGCGGACATATCGTTGACGCCCTTGTCCCGGGTGTTGGCGGTGGCAATGACGGAGAAGCCCTTCTGAGCGGGAACCTCCAGACCCAGTTCCGGCACACTCAGCCGCTTTTCGGAAAGGATGGAGATGAGGGCGTCCTGTACCTCGCTGGCACACCGGGAAATCTCTTCCACCCGCGCGATGGAGCCGGTCTCCATGGCCCGGTACACAGGGCTTTTTACCATGGCCTCGGGACAGGGCCCCTTGGCGATGAGCATGGCGTAGTTCCAGGAGTAGCGGATCTGCTCCTCCGTGGTACCAGCGGTGCCCTGGACAACCTTAGTGGAGTCGCCGTTGACGGCGGCGGAGAGATGTTCGCTGAGCCAGGATTTCGCGGTGCCCGGCTCGCCAATGAGCAGCAAAGCCCGGTCGGTGACAAGGGTGGCGATGGCAATCTCCACCAGCCGGCGGTTACCCATATATTTGGGAGTAATCTCCACCCCCTTAACCGTTGTATTCCCCTCAATGTAAGTCAAAACGGACCGGGGGGACATCCGCCATCCGGTGGGGACGGTATCCTTTTCCGCTGAAATGAGGGCGTCCAGCTCCCTCTGATAAAGCTCCTCCGCCGGGAGACGCTGTACGTTTTTATCTGCCATATCATTTTCCTCCCATTAAGGCCGCATTTTATTCCACTCGTCCCACTCCGGGAAGGGGCTGCCCGCCCGGAGCTGCTCTATCGTCCAGGGAAGCGCTCGCTCCGCCATGGCCAGCTCGCGGCCTACGGGCCGGATCCATTTGGCGTCCAGCACCTCCTGGCACAGCTCCGCCACCTCCCCGGCGGGCAGAGACTTGTATGCCACGTTGAGCAAATCCCAGACGTAATAGACGTACACTGGCTTGCCCTTCTTCATGGCCTCGCCCAGCACCCCCTTGGGACTTCCGCCGAACTGGAGCAGATAGCGGCTGAGGCTGTTCCAGCCCCCGGATTCCGTCATACGCTTGCGCAGGTAGGGGATGATTTGGGCGCACTGCTCCGGGTCGTTGGGGTTGACCAGCTCTACCAGGTGCTTGTCAAAGCCGTTTACCTCATCCACGCCGCCGAAGGGGCAGTACCGTCCAGGGATGTTCTTCCAGGCCGCGTGGACCAGCCGGTTGATCCACCGGGCGTCCAGCGGCTCCGCGATGGCCTGCCCCCTGACAACGGTATGGCAGTTCTGCGTATGGTTCCAATATACCTCGCCCAGTGCCCGCAGCAGGACATTGTTCAGCGTCTCCTTGCGCGCTTTGTCCAGCAGGGGTTGGGCGGTGACGATGCAGGGGGAATACTTCTCATAGACCTCCGCCGCGGGCAGGGAGAGCAGGGCGGCCTGGAAGCTGGTGTGCAGATACCGGGTCATCTCCGGACGCTGGTCATAGAGGGCCAGGCAGTAGTCTCGCAGGGGACCGGGGCCGGTCCGCAGCATAACCTCCCGCAGGGTGTCCGTCAGCCGTACCCCCGCGAAGACGGGCTGGTCTTTCTCGGTTTTGAGCTTGTCGATGTCCTCCATACGGCTGTCTGCCCACCGCCAGAATTGCAGCATGGCCGGGGAGGTCTTTTTCCCGACGGCGAGAGTCCAACGGGAAAAGTCCTCGTTGTCCTTCACCGGGACGGGACTGCCGCCAGAGAGCATCTTCTCAACCCGTTCCCACAGCCCGGCGGCTACCAGCTCCGCGGCCCAATCTGTATTGTTGTCCCGCAGGAAATTTACCGATTCGCTGCGGGTCCGCAGCTCAGCGGACCAGAATTTCCGGACCTCCTCGCCATCCAGTCTGGCCAGGGATTCCAGAACGGCGTCCCGGTTTTTGCCCCGTTCGGTTTTAGCCAACTCCAGCAGCATCCCGTCATTTGCCTGGTCTCCGCCAAGAGCGGCCAGCGCAGCCGTGCGCACGTCCTTCCTTGTCTCAGGAAGGATTTCCCGCAGCCACGGCGTAGCCTCCAGGCCTCCAATCGCCGCAATAACCTCTACCCGGCGGGCCATATCCCGCTTTCCGGCGGGGTCGAACCCGTCCTTCAGCAGAGGCAGCGCTGCGGCCCCCAGCTTTTTCAGAATATTGGCGTTTAAATCCGAGATTTCTCCGTAGCTGTCCCCCAGGCCCGCCACCAGAGCGGGCAGCACCCGAAAATCAGTAAAATATTCCGGGTGGGCGTCCCAGGTGGTTTGGATCATTTCCATGCGTCCGCTGCCGGTGGTGGTGAGGGCCGCGAGGAGCGGCTGAAGCTGTCCATAGGAAATTTGCTGGTATGTACCGCCGGCTGTAGGCAGGTCTGTCAGTTCTCCCTCCATACCGAAGGTTCCTTGGGTGTAGGCCACCGCGTCCACCAGGGCCAGCACGTCCAGCAGAAGGCCGGACCGTTCCTCCGCCGGGGCCGCCATAAGTTTTGCTAGTCCGGCGGAGATTTTTCCGAATACAGGGCTGGCGGCGGCCAGCGGCTTGAGACTTTCCGCCGACCGCTGGAGGCGGAAGTCCTCTCCCAGAAGGCCTGTCCCCGCCACAGCGGCGTATTCCAGGCGTTCCTTCACATCAAAAAGCGGTTGTAAACTGCTCATCGTCCGCCTCCTTCTAATATTGCAGCCGGACGATATGCTCCGGCGTTACTAGGCTGTAGGGATGCAGGCAGATGGATTTTGTGGCCTCATCGTAGAAGAGAAGTCCGAAAAGAGAGCTGCCCGCCGGGATTTTTTCCGGCAGCATGGCGAGTCTTTCGGCAGAGGCGTGGTCCGCCCCGTCCTCCTTGCGGTCCCGCAGGACCAGCCGGCCGCCTTTGGGGTCCTCGAGTACGAAGGAGGTCCCAATTGTTCCAACCCGTCCGATGGGGACGAGGGCGGGGAAAAATTTCGGCAGCAGGGTATTTTTGAACTGCCCTTTTGCCAGCTTTACCGCCGCCGCCGCGTCGGGCTGGGCCAAGCGGGGCAGAGAGGCCTGTTCCTCCGGCGTCAGGGGACGGGATGCCGCGCCTTCCCAGCGGATACGGCGGGTTCCCTCGCCGGGGTAGGTGTACAGGGTGGGAATTTCCAGCAGCTCGAAGCGGCTGTCCTCGGCCTTTACGTACTTGAGGGCCTTGGCGGGGCGGAGGTTCAGGGTCTGGTCAATCTGCCCGGTAGCGATGTCCATCCACCAGCCTCGCTCGGAGAACTCCTTTTTTGCCTCGTCGAAGCTGACGTCAAAGGAGAGCTGCACCAGCCTGACGTTTTCCCGGTAGGCTCCGGCGGCGTGAAGGTCCTCCAATTTCCAAACGCCGCCCAAAGCCTCGAAGAGCATAGAGTCCCCGGCGGAAAACTGTCCGGCGTCCAACTGCTCCTGTATAAATGTCCGGGCTTTTTTTATTGTGGAATGGAGAAAGATGAGTACCCGCAGGGCTTCGGCATGAGCTGTCTGTGCCTGCTCAGGGGCTTTCTGGATGGTCCGGACTGCCAGAGCAATACGGGAGAAGGCGGTCTGAGGTCCGGCCAGGTAGTAGTTTCCCAGGTCCTTTGCCAGCTTTTCGTAGGTCTGCGCGGAGGCGCCGCCTAGAGTACCTATGCCTGCGGACAGCAGATCGCCGGCCATTTTTTCCGCCATGTCCAGACCTTCCAGCTGCTTTTTTAACCGTTTGGACTGAGCGGCGGCATTGGGCTTCTTGGGCTTGGCGGGAGCGGCTTCCTTTTTGGCGGTCCGGACGGCCTGCTTCGCCCTTTTTTCCGCGATGTCCTGGGGGACCTCTGCCGTCTCAAAGCTCTTCTGGGCCAGCTGCTCGAACATCAAGCCAAGGGCGTGCTTGCAGGGGAACTGCCTGCTGGGGCAGGAGCAGCGGCTGACTGGCGCGTTGGGGTCTGTCCAATCGATGGAGACCCGGTAGGGGGTCTTGCCGCTTCCGGCGCACTCTCCCCAAAAGAGGTCGCCGCTTTCCGTGCGGCGCAGGTTGGAGAATTTCCCGCCGCTGGAGAGCTTGCGTCCGTTAGCCGCGGCGGCGGCGTTGGGGGCTTGGAGCAGGATGAACTGTTCCGTGAGCTCCATGAAAATACCTTCTTTCTGAGCCGAATTAGGATAGGTCAAGTTTACCATAAAACGGTTCTAAAGGCAACAGGCTGACAGGGAGAGGGGCTTATACAAAAAAGAAGAAAACCTCTGAAATAGAGGTTTTCTTCTTAGTACATTATATACAATGTGGAGCGGGCGACGGGGCTCGAACCCGCTACCTCCACCTTGGCAAGGTGGCGCTCTACCAGATGAGCTACGCCCGCAGAACGATGTTATTATAGCAGGCGTTTTCTCATTTGTCAAGCATAAAATGCGGCAGTCTTCAGATAAATTTTCTGGAGGCTGCCGCCTGACCCATAGAAATCAGAAAGCCTTAGACTGCCAGCTCAAATTGACTCCAGGTGTAGGCTCTCTGCTGAACGATAGCCCAGGTATACCGGCGGGCCTCGCACTCCGCCCAAGTCAGATAACGGAAGTAGAACTCCACGTTCAGGTGGGCGGGGATGATGTCCAGAATAATCTCCCGAATCTGGTCAAATCCATCCGGAATGCCGGACACGTCCGGAAAAATGACCTGTACATATCCGAATTGGTCCAGTTCCTTTACCACGGCGTTGATGCCGCACCCGGAAATAGTGTTGTTGATATCCGTCAGGGTAAAGGAATCCCCGCCAATACGAAGCAGTGCGGCGATTGCTTTCCGGCGCAGCTCGGTGGAGTAGTGGACAGGAGTGCGGGCAAAAAGCGCCTCCCTCCGGTCAAGGCCCTCGCCTTGGGCGGTGGCGAGGGCGCTCTCCCGTTCCACATAATCCAGCCGGGTACTGAGACCGTCCAAGCCGCAGCCGAGGGCTTCCAGCTCCGCGCCGCTGAGACTGGAGGGAGACAGCTCGTACACTCCCAACGGACGCAGCAGATCCCTCAGATGGTCGCTGTACCCCATATCAGGCCCTCCACTCCGTAACCGTTACCGTACCCAGCCGGGGCAGTACAGTGGGACTGGCGGCCAGGTCCGCCGTAGGCGCGGTGAAACGGTAGTTCTGAACGCTGTCCAGATTGTAGAGAAGATTTCCCAAGTAGGCCAGCGTTACGCCCTTGCCCAGCAGAGCCCCGGTGAAAGCGGCCCGCAATGCGGCGTCGGCGTCACGTCTGGCAGTCTCAAAAGTGGCTCCGGAGGCGGGCTGTACAGCAACATTGATATTCAAAGGCGACGCCGTAGGGGCCAGAACCCGCAGGTCCACGGAGATTTCCCGTTTCTCCTGCAAGTAGGTATTCAGCTCCGACAGCAGAGCCTGATCTGGGATGCCCGCGTCGGTGGCCACGTACAGGTCCACGGACCCTACCCCCCGGGGACAGCGGACCGCTACCGCCGCGGCGACGCCGGTACGGGACAAGGCCGTCTGCTCGTAGTAGGCGGCGTTGGCCCCGTTGGGAAGGCGGCGGTAGGAGTCCATCAGCCGTTCCCGCAGGGCCTCGTCGCTCTCCGCGTCGTCGCCGCCGCTGAAGGCAGAGGGGTTCGTGCATGCCTTCACGCCCACAGGCATTGCGGCCATGATCGTAATGGTGTTAGCGGCTACATTGCCCAGCTTTCCGGGTTCCAACGCCACGGCGGGGGCGTCCGCGTAGAGCCTTCCCGCCTCCAGGACCACGGCGTCTGTTGTAGCAAACCGAACGCCTGCGGCGGTCACACAGACCGTACCCGCGCCGATGGTCAAATCGCTGCTTACTGCGGTGTTGATACCAAAGCGCAGCGTTCCGGCTGCGCAGGTTGCGACACCCCGGGTAATCCCCCGCAGTTGGGCGTGCTGGTCCAGATATGTCCCCTGGGCCGTCTGGGGGAAGCTCTGGTCCAACAGCCATTGAGCCTGGAGATACAACCCCTGAATCTGGGCGGCCCCGGCATAGAGACGTGCCGCCAAATCGCAGGAGGAGCTGGGCAGATAGCCGCTGGCCTCTCCAAAGACCGCCAACATCTCCGCGTAGATTTCATCAATTGTCTTCAGCATGATTTCACTCCCTTATACGGTCATGGTCACGGACAGGTCCGTCCCACGGTAATCCAGCAGGACGGCGATGTCAATTCGCCCCTCCCCGGCGGGCGTTAGCAGCACGTCCGTAATGGTGACCTCCTCCGCCTCCAGAGCCTCCGCCACATACTGTCTCGCGGCGGAGAGCCGCTGGGCAGCGGGCTCCCTTGCCAGCAGATACAGCCGGCTCCCCAGCTGAGGCAGCATAGGAAACTGTCCTCTGCGTGCGGTCAGGCGGAACAATACCCGTTCCAATAAGGCATCCGCGCCCTGACAGCGCACGATACCGCCCAGTCCGTCGGGGATGTAATCGCCGTTTGCAATCCTGGCTTCCATTGAATTCCTCCTTTTATTGTCAGCAGAGGCAGGGACGGTAAGGAGAGCCGTTGATAAAAAAGGGACCGTTAATATTGACCGTCCCTGTCAAATCCACGTTTCCACTCACCGTTAAATCTCCCTCTACGGTAACCGGTCCTTCCACCGTCAATCCGCCCTCCACGGAAAGTTGGCCTGTAATAGCAATGCTTCCATCTTTTCGCAGATAAATGGACGCCCCATCGGAATACAGGAACAGCTCCCCTGGAGACAGCTCCTTGGGCGCGGCGGCAGAGGTGTCCGCCGCCGCTACGCACCGCTCCTGGCACCCGGAACCGCCCTTGATAACCAGCACGGTATCTCCGGCTTTAGGCTGCCAGACCAGGCCGCCGGGGGCGAAGACCTCCAGGTCCCGCTGCTCTCCCCGGGTCATGACGGAGGCACTGCCGCCGCCGATGGTGGTCACGCCCATGTCGGCGGCAGTGCCCTCCTGTTCCGCCGTATGGCGGAGCGCAAGAGTTTTCGATAACCACATGATGGTTCACCTCACACTTAAAATCAGTTCCGTCCGCTCTCCATCCGCATCCATCCTGCTGCGGGCCTGCACGACATCATAGCGGCCCGTCAGGTTCAACCGGCTCAGCTGCAAATCAGCCTGATCCCCTGGGAAAGCGGCGAAGGCGAAGGGAAGCTCTACAGCAATTTCCAGCTGCTCCAGAGCGGACTGGGCGATTTGATATTCCCCTGTATACCGCCGGCTGGCGGCTGTACTCCGGGGCATATAGAGCACGTGCCGCCGCTGCCCGCCCTGGTCAATGAACTCCTGATTAGGAACCCGGTGGCTGATGCCCTGTACCTTATCCTGAATCAGCATTTCGGAGATAACACCATAGCGCTGCTCCCTCTTCTGGAGGGACAGGAGCGGGATGCTGTCGTCCACCCGCAGGTTTTTGCCGCTGCGCCAGAGAGGCGCAACCACTAGGATACCCTCCTGAGTAAAATAGGGGTCAAAGCCGCCGAACCGCCTGGTAAACCCCTGTAGAGCTTTCCACTGACTGGATCCGGAGACAACGGCGTAGGTATGTCCGGAGACATCCTGCTTGGCGTCCGCGGTGATGCCGTAGGGGGACACATGGTTTGCCAGGATATCCGAGAGGGGGGCCTGCTCGTAGGAAACGGCCTCTGATTCGTTGTCCAGCAGCAGAGCGGCCATACCCCGGCCCTCTACCGTGGCCAGGAGTCCCTGTTGGGAGAGGGAGATTTCGTACGCATCCACCACACCCCGGAGAACCGTACCGCCCTCCTGGTAAGCGGCAAAGCGGGTGGCTTTCGGCAGTACGTCCGCCATTCCCTCGTCGTACAGGCAGGTGACGGACAAGCTGTCGCAGGGGACCGATCCGCTCAGGTCAATATCCCAGCGCAGCAGCGTAGGCAGTTCATAGCTTGCCCCGTCATAGGTCGTTAATTGTATCGTTAACATGGGATCACCACCTGATCTCCCACGTGGATTAAATTAGGATTTTTCACACCCGGGTTCGCCGCCAGAAGGGCCTCTAGCGTAACGTTGTAGCGCCGGGCGATGCCCCAAAGGGTGTCGCCGCCGACCACGCTGTGGGTAACAGTCTGGCTGGTTCCGGCAGAAGAAGCTGGTTTAGGCCCCTCCTGGCTGGCGGCCTCCAATTCTGTAAGCGTATCTTTGTAACCATCAAACCGCTCCAGGAATTCAAAACTGTAGCGCACGTAATCCGGCAGGGGCTCCTGCTCCAGCTTCAGGGAGGTAAAATAGGCGTTGGAAATCTGCCAAAGGGGATGAATCAATAGGCCCGGCCCATCGCTGTAAAAAACAGAAGCCAGCCGTTTAAACTCGTCGTAGGCATTCTCACCGGCGAATTCGCCCTGGCCCCGAATGACCCGGCATCCCTGTCCCAGGTCCTGCATACAGTAGCGTCCGAAAGGGACCTTGTGAACCGCAACCTGCCGCTCGTAAACAATTGAGTAGGCAGCGGGGTTGTGGGGCCAGATGTAATCTTTATACCGCATAGGCGCCAGCAGCATTTTCAAACACCTCCGTTAATACAGCGGGAATCCGTTGTCGTACCGTCTTCCGTCACGGCGAAAGGCCTGAGAGACCGCCTCAGCCGTCAGGGGCGCGGGGCCTGCGGCCACGAGTTCTTCCGCAACATCCGCCCACCGGTTTGAGACGTTCTCTATATTGGAGATTACAGGAAAACCGGCGGAACCGGGTGTTTCAGGGGCAGCGTTAAGTTCCGCTGAAGCCGCCTGGGCCGCAAAATCCTGTTGTACCGGCTCGGTCCAAACAGCCTCTGTCTCAGGAATCTGGCTTTCCGGTTCCATCCGGACAGCCTGTGCTTCAAGTGAAGACTCAAGTTCCCCTCGAACGGACGAGATTTCCAAATTCTGGGTTTCAATTTCCCGCTGGGCGGTGGGAGCGTCAGGAATCTGTGCATCCACATCAGCCTGGACTGTCTCCAGTTCCCGAAGTTCCTGTTGAATCCCAGCGGAAGGCGTATCCGGGACAACCTCCTCCGCTTCCTCACCGCCTGGCTCCAGCTTGGGAACGGCAGTGCTGCTCTCAGAAGAATCCCGTCCCTCCTGCCACGCGCTCTGCGGTTCCGCCGCAGTTTCACTTTCCGCCGGGCGGACACTCTCCGCCTGCCCGGGTTCGGAGGCTGACACAGGGATGGTGCCCGGCGGTTCCGGTCCCGCGCTCATCTCCTGAAACCGCTGAAACTGAAAGGATGGATTTTCCCCCTGTTCCGGCGGCCGGACGGAGGCTGTCCCGCCGCCTCCGTCCGCCGTCTCCGCCAGATGCCGGAGCTGTTCCAGCAATCTGGAGAGCCCCTCCAACGCCTGTACAGGCAGTTGGATATTCATCTGGATGAGTCCCTTTTCCTCCATCAGGCGGCCACCTCAATACGGCTGGTTGCCACGACAGTAACCTTCTCGGCCACCATGGAACCGACTTTGCCCTCCTCCTGGATGGCGCTCCACTGACAGCCGCTGTATATGACCTTGCGGTCAGGCTTACAGATAACCAAGGAAAAGTCGGCCAGGGCAAAGAAATCAATACCGTCGCTGATGGCGTCGTCCGTAGCATAGAGCCGGGCCAGCTCCAGTACGTACTTATTTTGCCCGTTGATGGTAGCTACCGGCTCGCGTTCGCCGAAGGCTTCCACCACCTGGCTGGTCTTGGTAGCCTTGGCGGTATAGCTCTGCACCACGGCTACTTTTCTTCCATCCAGTTCCAGATAAATATCACAACTGGTAGGAAATCCCGTTACTTCCATCATGTCGTTTCCTCCTTAAATAGTGATATGGGCGGTGAGGTAAATCTGGTTAAGCCCGTGGGCAACCGCGAAGCTGAACTCCACCAAACATACGGCGGGGTCCTCCTCATAAACGGAAACCGTCACATCGCCATAGCTCTCAATAATCTCCGCGCGGAGCTTGCTCTCCAGTTCCACGATGACCTGGGAACGGATAGCTCCTCTGGTCTGGATGGTATTTTTCGTGTGACTGAAGCGGCCGCGCAGGCTTTGCCGGATGGCCGGGATAACGTCGTCCACGATCAAAGTAGTGGTCAGCTCCCGCCAGGTGGCGTCCTGGACTCCGCCGGTGAGGGTGCGGGTGGTGATGCCCCGGACAGGCGAGACCACGCCGCCCACAGTCTCCAAGGGGGTCACGCCGCCCTGGACCAGCAGGTCGATGTCGTTGTCGCCATATTGAACGCTGAGGCCGCCCAGTCCAGGCAGAGCAGTTCCGTTGAGCGGCACCGCTGGGTCTCTTATGACGGCTACCGCCGCTGCCACTGCCGCCGCGGCGAATACGCCGGAAAGAGGATTGCCGCCGCTGTCCAGCCCATCGGGGCCCACCAGCACCATCCGTTCGCTGTTAAGAGCATTAGCCCGCTCCTTCAGCTCGGCAGTGCTCGCGCCGCTCATACCTACGACGGCAATCCGTTCCCGCCGGATTGCGGATGCGGCTTCCACACTGCTGCGCAGGGCCTGCTGTACCGTCAGCTCACCGCTGTCGCAGACTACGATCTGGACATTTTCCACAGTCTGCAAAGCCTCGAACGCGGTGGTGTAATCGCTGTCCTCCACAGCCACGGCCACCACAGTAGACGCGCCTCCCAAAAACAGCAGCCGCAGGATGGTGGACATACCGGGCTGGTTTGCGGGGTCCTCGCCGAAGACACTGATTCCGGCCTCGTAACTGGTCAGGGTAACCGGCGTACCAGGCGTACCGGCTGTGCTTTTCGCGGCCACGCCAATGGTTCGGACAGCCCGGTTGCCTCGGATGATAGTGGATGCGTCATAGGAGGAATAGACCCCCGGACGCTCATGAATCACGTTTTTCATTTGTCTACAACACCTTTCAAAATAAAGTCGGATAACAGCATTCCGTCCTCGGACGCGGAAGCGGTAAAAAACGCGCCGCAGGCAAGGCTCCCTCTACGCACGAACATAGCGGTATCCTCATCCCACCTGGCCTCATCCCACTTCAACTCCGTTGGTTTCAGGCCGGACGGCAGTCCCTCCAGCATCACCTGATGGAGGATTTCCAGAACACCGTCGCATCCGGCGGCTCCCTGCTCCAGCGGGCAGTAAACGTCCAGAGAGAGCGTCAGCTCCAGGCGCATTCCGTAGACCTCTCTGCTGGCCAAGGTATCCGGATCCACCTGTTGTCCCAGATAGCTGCTGAGTGCGCCGCCCCGGCTTTCGCCCATGCGGAGTCCGACAGCCACCACAGGTTCATGGTATCTTTCCGCCCAGCGCGGCGCAAAGGCGATGCACGCGGCGGCGCCAGCCTTCTCCAAAGCGTCTGCCACAGCTGTTTTCACCTGTTCCAGTCCATTCATTCCGCCACCTCCCTTCTCTGCCGCAGCATAGCCCGGCAATAAAGCGGCTCGTTCCTCCAGAGGACCGTCTGGACCTCTTGCACGGCGAGCCGGAGCTGGCCGCAGGAAACTTCGTCTCCGGGCTGGAGCGGGCAGCCGCTGGGGCCGATGTACAGCCACCTTTGTCCGCTGACCGCGCCCAAGGGCGTGGCGGTAAAGGGCAGTTCCTCCCTCCGCTTCAGGACAGGCTGTACAAAGGCCTGAACCGCCTTCTCCAGATTGGTTTTGCGATTTATCAGCAGGACGCTCTGTCCATAGCGGGACAAAATCCCTTCAAACCGGGCTTTCATCCCCGCACCCCCAAAAAGGCGAAGTCTCCATCGTTCCAGAAGGGCGCCATCATTGCGGCGGCCTGGCGGCGCATGGCGGCAGCGGTCTCGCACGCGCCATCGGTCTTTAAGCTCACGTCCCCGGCGGAAAACTGTGCCGCGCCGCTGGTATCCCGGCAGGGCAGCAGTCCCGCAGCTGCCAGCAGTGCGGCGGCGCATTGAAAGGAGCTGCCGCAGGACTCCGGCGTTTCACCCTCCCGCAGCCGGCTGGCGATTTCAGCCTCGGCGCTGGCGCACAGCGCGTCCAGCAGAGCCCGTTCCTCCTCCGCCGGTCTTGCGATGGTATCCGCCAGGCGAAAAATTTCTTCATGCATCGCGATACCTCCATACGGTCCCTGTGGGACCGCTGTTAAAATCAGATAGAAAGCACCTTTCCCGCGTCGTTGTACAGCTTGGCAAAACCGGATGTGCTGGTAATAGCGGCCCGCTCCACCTGCCGGTCAATAAGCTTGTCGTATTCCACCATCACATCACCCGCGCTGACCATTTCCAGCGCGTAGTTGCGGTCCAGTCCAATCAGGGTATTGGCGGGCATGGCGCTGGTACGCAGCAGGGTTGCGCCCAGGGGAGAGGAGAGGGAGCCGGTACCCTGGAAATTAAGTCCGGTCAAAGGATTCTGGAACTCGGTCATTTTGAGCATATCCAGCATCACGGCATTGGGTACAAGGATTGTATTCATGGTATACGGGTCAAACTGGGCCCAGAAGTCCAGCAGAGCCTCGTAAGTCAGCGATCCCTTTGTGCCGCCGATTGGCGCGGTACCGACCGTAAAGGAATCGGCGGGGTTATCGTTGCCGTCGCCGTTGCGGATGACATTGATTGCGTCCTCCAGATGCATTCTGGCGATATGGCTGCCGATCTGGCGCAGGGTAATAGAGAACAAATCCAGCCGCTGGAAACGGATTGCCTCATAGGAGGCCACCAGCATCCGGCCTCTCTTGTGGAGCTTGACCAAATTGTTCTGAGTTTTCACATAAGTGTGGGGCAGTTCCGCGCCCTCCTCCACCCGTTTGAGGGACTTCTCCTCATCGCTGGGGGAGGAGTAAATGGAGCGGTAATCCATACCGTCAAACTGGGTAACCGTAGCGGTAATGGACGGCAGAACATTGTCCTCCTCCATTCCCTGACGCACCACTCTGGACACAAACTCAGGGAACAACACGGCGGATTCTGTCGACTGAAAGAATTTCTCCACCACATCGGAGCGGCTGCCCTTCACATGGATATCGAAGCGTTTCAGCTGGCGTTGGAAGGCGTCCAGGTTTTCCAAGGGCGTACCCTTGTAATTTTCACTGGGGTCTGCGGCCTCCAGTGCCTGCGAGAAGGACCTGCCGGTCTCGTGATACATACCCTTTTCCAGTCTGAGGTTGTCATACATATAAGCCACTGTCAATACTCTCCTTTAACTCAAAATAAGTAAGTGGGACTTTGTCCTGGGGGGGAGCCGTCACAGCAAAACCGTCACGGTTTTCAATGCGGTATCCACATCCACCGTCAGATATTCCGCGCCCGCGCCATCTGCGGCGGTCTTGACGCCGTCCTTTCCGTCGGCGCAGAGCCGCGCTTTTCCCAAGCTGGGAGCGGTACCGGAATAGCTGAGAGTCACGAATCCCCGCACCTGTACAGAGCAGGCGTCGTCATTGCCGTGGGACACCACGCCGCAGAAAGCGTCGCCTGCGCCGCACGCGCTCACGGTACCCCGTCCGGACACCTTAACTACCTGGCCATCCGTCAACCCGCCGCCCTGGAAGGTAGCGCAAACCTGGCCAACGCCGTCAAAAGAAACCAACATATGAAAATTTCCTCCTTAAAAATGAAATCAAACTAAAAACGCGCCGTCCTCATCGCCGCAGGCCGCAGGTCCCTGCCCTCTCAACTGGGGAGCAGGCGGATAAACCGCATCCAGCCTGCGCTGGTAGGCCTTTGTCATCTCCAGCAGTTCGTCCTCCTCCAACTTTTCCGCAGCCTGTCCGAACACCTTCAAATCCAGATTTTCGTCAGCCAGCCCAGCCAGCCGCACCAATTCCTTCCGCAGGCCGCCCAGATAAGCCCTGCCAAGCCGCGCCTCTTTTTCCAAAGCGTCCAGCTGCCGCAAGTAACCGGGCTGTCCCGCGAGGAGCCGTCTCAAGCTGCCGCCGTTCTCAAAGGATTTCATAACGCCGGCATTTCTCTGAGCGGGCACGGCCACGAAGCTCCACTCATAGGCGTCCGTAGGGGCTGCCAGGGTAAAGAAGCACAGCTTCCCCTCGTACTCCCTTCCGCCCACATGTCCGCATCCGCTTCGACCGCAGACGGAGCAAATCCGTTCCGTCACGCTGCACCCGATGCTGACTTCTTTTTTAATTCCCGCCTCAATTTCCTCTATCAGCGTACTGTTTTTCTCATTCCGGAGCATATAAGCGTAGCCCTTCAAAAAGCGGCAGCTCTCTCCGGCGAGCGTCAAACCGCCCTCCTGGCATATTTCGGTTTTATAAAGCCTTGCCGTCTGTCCCTCAGCGGACCAATTGTGGTCAAAAATACCGCTTTTCCCCACAAACAGTCTGCTCAGCGTCTCCAGTCCCTCCAGGTCAAACCGTTCCCAATCCCGATCCACCTCGTTGTCGCAAAGCCGGATTGCGAAGGTGTAGACCTGACTGGCCGTCAATTCTGATTTGGCTAGCCTGTTAATCAGAACGAGATCCTCGCTGGACACGCTATGCTGGATAACGCTGCCCGGTTCTTTTCTAATCTCCAAAGAAACCACTCCTCTCTCCGCCGCTCACTGTCCGGCCGCGCAAAGCGTACGTTCTGCGGCGTCATTTTCCAACGCCAGCTTTCTGGCCTGTTCCTTGTACCAATCCGCCTTCGCCTCTTCCAGCAGGTCCTGCAAATTGATATCGTCCCAGACCACCCGGAAACCGCAGCTATACCCGTGCATCCGCAGCCACATCCTGCAAATTTTCTCAATAGCGGGCGTCAAAGTTCTGCGGATAGCTGTCATCTCGGTAGTCAGCAAATCGGACTGCTGTGTGCTCATCCGTTCCGTACTGGACCAGCTCAGACCCAGCATAAAGGGTGGAATTCCGGTTTTGCTGACCAACTGCTCGAGAATCTGCCGGATAGGAACGGAGCTGTCCAGAATCTGGTTATCCGCGCCAATGACTTTGATGTCCACGTCTCCCACCGCGACAAAATCCCGAACGCTGCCGTTTCTGGTACACTCCATAGCTCTGCTCCACTCGGAAGCGAGCTGACGGCTTCTTTCCTGGGCCAGACCCCATTCCCATTCGCCCTCCTTGGGCCGGTAGACGACGGCGAAGCGCACGTTGCCCATCCGTTCCCAATTGACCCCGATGGCGTAATAGATTTTGTTCAGCAGCTCCGTCAAAAAGGGCATTGACCGAAGCAGGGACACGCCGTAGGGCTCATAAGTTTCAGGATTAAATGGTGTAAACAGGAGCAGCTGCTGGTAAGGGAACGGCGTCAGCTTACCTGCACCGTCATAGTGGCACAGCTCAAAATCCAGCGGATTTTCTCCCTCGCGGATATGAATACTGTCCACTCTTCCGCACAGCAGCGCGGCGATATCCCGCAAATCCGGGGTAGGCACGATTTCCCCCACGCCCTGACCGAACATCAGCATGGAATCCAGGTATTGATCCAAAAAGGCGTTAATCCCCTTCTGCCCCCGCCCTACGTCCACCTGTTCCAGGAATTGTTTCAAAGCCGCGCTGGCCTCCGGGTCGTCGCACTCTGCGGACACGCCGCCGCACAGCCGGATAATCTTATAGACGCAGGCGTCCACCAGCGGAACAGCTTCCCGGATAGCCCGGTACAGCCTGGCCTCACCCTTTTTAAGCGGCACGTATCCGCTCAGCATACCGAACGGCAGCTCGCGGCTGCGGCTCATCTGCGGCGCGACAGCGGCGGCGGGCTCCTCCTTCCGCTTCAAGAATTTCATCAAAAAACTCCTCTCCTTGCCACCGAGCAAAACACCCCCTCCTCTCCTTTGGCATCCGCCTCCACCACTGTAGCGGCGAAATACCGCATATCGTCCATGGCGTGGTCGTTGTCTTTGCGGGGGGCGTCCCGCCCCCCGCCGTCCACGCGACACCGGTACAACGCGATTTACCAGAGACA
>CAMSIF010000029.1 GCA_947058885.1 uncultured Clostridia bacterium | reverse complement strand
TGGAGGACTATATGGCATTTTTCGCATCCGCTATCACCACTTTGCAGACCCTTGTGATTGCTCTCGGCGCTGGCCTTGGCGTATGGGGCGTAGTCAATCTTCTGGAGGGCTACGGCTCGGACAACCCTGGCTCCAATTGCTGCGGGCTCTTTTTTGCACCCATTTTGAAAAAACGATCAAATTCCCCCGCTTTCATTAATCACCCGGCGTGGAGTCATGCGCGTCCTTCGCCGCGTATTTTTGTTCCTGCGCATAGTTCAGCCCCCAGATAATCAGGTCGTGGAAAATAGGCTGGAGGCTCTGACCTATACTCGTCAGGTTGTATTCTACATGGGGCGGTGTTTTCTGGTAATTGATACGTTCCATAATTCCCAGTGTTTCCAAGTCCCGAAGATTTTCAGAGAGAACCTTCGGTGAAATAGAATCCAGATGATACATTAACTCGCCGAAACGGCGCGGGCCGTTAAAGAGATAGGAGATGATAAGGAACTTCCACTTGTCCCCGCAAATACTCCGGATAATTTCAAAGCTGGACATCATCGCCATATTTGTATAATCATTCTTTCCCACGGGTATCCCCTCTTTCTGAGATGGCACAAGGGTTTTAAACACTTTAACATATACTATCACATATTGTATGAAAAAGTCTATAGTTACTTGAAAGTGCGTAATTTACAATGCTTTCCCAACTGTGTTAGTATAGAACCAACAAATACAAATATTCAGGGACTGCACAATGGTGGAAAGATGCACAAGACTAATGGGCTTTCAATAAGGAGCAGCGATGAAAATAGTAATAACAAAAGTGGATGAGCGGCTGATCCACGGCCAATTGATCAAGACGTGGTATACGGCAAATAGTATTTCGCACATTTTGATTGTGGACAGCGAACTTGTGGAAGACGTTTTTATGACAAACGTATATAAGGCGTTGGCGCCGTTGAGTCTGCGGGTCGAGGTGCTGACGGTTGATGGAATCATGCGTTTTTTAGAAGAACACGCTCATGAGGAGGGGAGAATTCTACTTTTGGCACGGACTCTGACGCCTATCGCGCAGCTAACCAAGGCAGGCTTTCGCCCTAAACAGGTAATTATGGCGGACCGAAAATATTTTCCCAATAAAATTCCAATTTCAGACGAGGACAAAAGGAACATAAACCGGCTTGCTGATTTGGGTATCTCAGTTGTCGCGCAGGAATTTCCAGATGACGAGCCGATTGTGATTCACCCCTTCAAGCTGAACTGACAGCGCAAAGATGGTTGAGAGGAGATCATCACATGGTCATTTGTGAAACGAAGGTAATCAATAAAACCGGCCTCCACGCCCGGCCCGCGGCCGAACTTAGCAGCCTTGCTATGCAGTATAAGAGCAGCATCACGATTAAGAATCTGAGCCGGAACGGCATTGAGGCCAATGCCAAATCCATTATGCGTGTACTGACACTGGGGATTTCACAGGGAATGCAGGTCGCTGTCTGTGCTGATGGCGTGGATGAAGAGCAGGCGGTTCATCAATTAATTGCGTTAATCGACAGCGGATTCGGGGAGGTATAAATGGCCGAGGAGACTTTACAAGGAAAACCGGTTTCACCAGGAATCGCCATCGGGCCGGTATTCCTGTATACGCACGATGAAATAGACGTTCCGCAAGATCAGATTCAGGCGTCTGATGTGGCGCGCGAGTTGTCCGTTTACGCTGAAGCCTGCGAAAAAGTAGGGGCAGAAATTCTGGAAATTATTCAGCGAACCGAGCGTCAGAACGAAGCGGACATATTGAATACGCATATGCTGCTGCTTAACGATTTTGAGATTGCGGCGCAAGTGCGGCAGGGAATCGAAAATCAGCGGTGGAACGCGGCGAAAGCTATTGATACAGCCTTCCGGGAAGTTGCGGATATGATGTCCGCCATAGATGATCCGTATCTTTTACAGCGGGCCGCCGACATACATGATATTCGGCATAAGCTGCTCCGGCAGGTTCTCCACATTCCTGCCAAGGACCTGAGCACAGCAAGTGGAATCCTGGTGTCTAATGAGCTCTATCCCTCTGATTTTAAACAATTTGACCGGAAACGGATTGCGGGGGTTCTGACAGAACAAGGCGAATCGACTTCCCATGCGGCTATCATGGCCCGAAATCTTGGAATTCCAGTTGTCTTTGGTGTGCGTGATGTCACAAAAAAAATGAGAGACGGCGAGATTGCCGTTATAAATGGCAGTCGCGGGGAGGTGATCCTCGCCCCAACCCCGGCCACAGAGGAGAAATGCCGTCGACTCTACAGTGTCTACCAAAAGAGTGAAGCTGTTAAGCGGCAGTATCTTTTCAAAAACTGCGCGACAAAAGACGGACAACCCATTACCGTTGAAGTAAACGCGGGCTCACTGGAGGCGGATTTTGAAAAGGACTGCAAATGTTCCGATGGGATTGGCCTGTTCCGCACAGAGTTCCTCTACATGGAAAGTACGGCTCTGCCGGACGAGGAGACGCAGTTCCGCGCGTACCGCCATGTTCTTCAAGCCTTTGCCGGTAAACCGGTTATCATTCGCACGTTGGATATAGGCGCGGATAAGCAGCTTCCATACCTTCCGCTGGTAAAAGAGGAAAACCCCGCGCTTGGAAACCGGGCCATACGGTACTGTATGGCAAATCCAGAATTATTTAGGGTGCAGCTTCGCGCTCTGCTTCGCGCCAGCGTCTATGGAAATCTCTGGATTATGTTCCCAATGATTAGCGGAGTTGAAGATTACCATAATGTTAGGGATTTTTGTGATACGGTGCGGCTGGAATTGGAGGCCTGCGGGATACCGCTCAGCAATTCTATCCGGTACGGCATTATGATTGAAATTCCATCGGCGGCTGTGATGGCGGAGGAACTGGCCGGAATTGTGGACTTTGCCAGCATAGGAACCAACGACCTGACGCAATATACGCTTGCCATCGACCGCGTTGGCAGAGGCGTAGAGCCGTATTATAGGCCCTTGCATCCGGCCCTGGCGCGGCTGCTCCATCATATATCCACTGCGTTTTCAACGCAGGGAAAGCCTTTAGGCGTATGCGGTGAGCTTGCTGGCAGTCCGGAGGGCGCGCTTTTATTGACCAGCTTGGGAATACGGCAGTTGAGCATGGATTCTTCAAAAATTGCGGGAGTGAAATACGTCCTCTCTCAATTTGAGGCCGGAGAACTGGATATGATTGGAGCATATCTGCTGAAGGCTGAAAATGAGCAGCGAATATGGGCGAAGCTGCGGGAGGAATTAGCCGCCCATAACGTAATCAGTACAGACCAGGATTTACAGGGATGACAGGAGGTGATTGCAGCATGATTAAAATTATTATCTTTACACACGGCGGCTTGTCGGGAGCCCTTAAGGAATCCGCGTCTATGCTGGTGGGAACCCTTGACAATGTGGAATGCTTCAGCGTAATGCCTGGGTGCGATTTAGACGCCTTGAGCGAACAGGTTTCCGCCAGCATTTCGAAAAGCCAGGAGGACGGCGTAATCGTGTTTTCTGACCTGTTTTTTGGGACGCCATTCAATATCCTTATCAACTTGAGCCAGAAGCACTCCTTCCCACACATTACCGGCGTGAATCTGCCGCTGTTGATTGAAGCAGTCAATTACAGCAGGCAGGAAGACGCAGCTCTTGAGTATATCGTAAAGGAACTGATGGAATTCAGCAAAGACTGCATCAAAGACGCTGGCGCATTCATCGCCTCACTATGAATTTGTAAGAGCAGAGGAGGACAACCGCTATGAAAAACATCCTTGTCGCGCGTGTCGATGACCGGCTGATCCATGGGCAGGTTATGACTGCTTGGATAAAGAATTATCCTATTAATAAGATCCTGATCGTTGACGATGAACTTGCCAAAAATCAGCTGATGCTCAATATCTATAAAGCGGCTGTTCCTGCTGGCATTACATTGCAGGTCGCTGCCAAAAATGGAAGCGAAGAGATTCTCGGACAGCCTGTTGCCGCTGGGGAGAACTACATGGTTCTTGCGAAAACACCGGAGGTCTTTGAACATTTGATTAACTGCGGCATTACATTCTCAACGCTTGTTGTAGGCGGTATGGGGGCTAAGCCAGGGCGCAAAACGCTTTACCGGAACCTGTCTGCAAGTGAGGAAGAAAAAGCGTGCATGAAGCGTTTGGAAGAAAAAGGAGTACGGGTAGTTTATCAGATGGTTCCAGTGGATCGTGAAGTGGCGTTGGGCCCGATGCTTTGACGGGGCATGGGAGGAACTATGGACATTCTGAAATCATTTGCGCGGGAAGAATATCAGGCCCATATTGCAAAGCTGCAACAGGGCATGGAAACACAGGGGCTGGATATGCTTCTTCTGTCCAGCAGCGGAAGTATTTTCTACGCGTCCGGGTATCGTTCCTGGTACCTGTCCAGCCTGTTTCGGCCGGTGTACGTGCTTGTTCCCAAGTATGGAGAACCCGCGATTGTGCTGAGATACTTAGAGAAAAGCACGGTACAAAATTGCAGCTGGATCACAAAAATCTATTGCTCCGGGACGGTCAGCCGTAATTACGGCCAGCTTGACTGCACCGGGTACGCGGACGGAGTACAGCAGTATATTGCCTCCCTGGATTATTCTGTGAAAGTCATTGGCTATGAAGGCGGCCGGGGCCTCAGCTTTCAGTGGCCTGTCGAGTACCTCGAGGAACTGCGGGAGCAGCTGGGCGGCATCCAGCTGGTGGACGGCTCTGCGGCGATTACAGCCGCACGCATGGTTAAAACACCGTGGGAAATCGACCGGATCAGGACTGCGGGATACATTACCGAGCGGGCCATCGTGGATAGCTTTCGGGAGATTTATCCGGGGCGTACAACAGAAAGGGAGCTTGCCGCCGGAATTGCCTCCAGAATGTGTAAGGGTGGTATCGACCACATTTCTTACCTGACGGTCAACAGCGGCCGCCAGAAGCTCTCTACATTTAACAGCTATGCGACGGACAGGGTTATTGAGCCCAATGACCTTGTGCTGGTGGATATCAGCGGCCATATTGACGGCTACGCGTCGGACCTGACGCGGGTATTTTACGCAGGCAGGGAACTGCCCGCCGCGTATCAGAGAATGGCAGAACTGGCAAAGGGCTGTCTGGACGCCGGCGCCGCTGCGATGAAGCCGGGGATGACGGCGGCGGAGCTGAATGACATTATGGAGAATTACCTCAAGATGTCCGAATATGGGGAGTATGTCGTTCACTCCAGCGGACACTCCATCGGCCTCAATGTGGTGGAATATCCGATGATTGAGTCCGGCGGCACGGAAAAGATCCGTCCTGGTATGGTTTTTGCCCTTGAAAACGGCATTTATCCATATGACAAAGAGAAAGGAGCTGAATCGATTTATCTCTCTTTCCGGCTGGAGGATGAGATTGTCATGGGGGAAAATGGCGGCGAATGGCTCTCCGGTCCCGGCAAGTCCATTTATACGCTATCCGACTTTATCTAAAGAAAGGAATAGGAGGAAGAAAATATGTTCATTATCAGAGCGATTTTACTGGCTATCACAGCAACCCTCGCCTGCGGCCGTATTTGGAGCCCGATTACTTGGCCGTTTTGCTACCCGCTGATTAACGGCACGATTGCCGGCATCATTCTGGGAGATCCCTTGACGGGACTGATTGCCGGTGCGACCATTAACCTTGCTTACATCGGGTGGATCTCTGCTGGTGGAACAATGCCTTCCAATATCGGCATTGCCGGTACCTATGGTACAGCCATCACCATTCTCGCGCAGGCTGATCCTGCTCTTGCCATCACATTTGCCATCCCCATAGGCCTCCTGGGCGTTCTGCTGTTCCAGCTGCAAATGACCATCAACTCCGTCTGGGTTCACCGGCTTGATAAAAACGCGGAGAAGGCGGAACTGAATAAGGTCTGGATCAACGCGGCCCTGCTCCCGCAGCTTACAGCATTTCTTATCAATGGTATTCCGGCGTTTATCCTCCTGTCCATTGGCGGCGACGCGTTCAGCAGCCTTGTACAGAAGATCCCGGAATCCGTCGTCAACGCGCTGACCGTCGCAAGCGGGCTGCTTCCCGCGCTGGGCGTCGCGATGCTGCTGAACTATCTGGGAAAGAAACAGCTGATGCCGTTCTTTTTCATCGGCTTCTTTGCAGCAACCTATCTGAATCTGAGCATCATGGCTTTGTCTATTTTTGGCGCCTGCGCCGCACTTCTGACATACTTTAACCGTAATCAGGATGCCAGCGCAGAGAATCTGGCGGAGAACGCCGCTGCCGCGGAACCTCAGATGGACATGCGGGTCCGGCTTACTAAAAGTGACCTCCGTAAGCATTGGCTGATTGGCCTAGGCGCGGAAATCGGCTACAACTACGAGCGTATGCAGGCCTCTGGCAACCTTCTTGCCATGGTTCCCGTTATTCGCCGGTTGTACACGGACCCCGCCGACATCAGCGCGGCCATGAAACGCTATCTTGTGTTTTTCAACACAGAACCTTCCTTTGTCGGTAATGTTATTCCGGGTATCTGCGCTGCCCTTGAAGAGAAGCGCGCAAATGGAGCCGACGTATCTGATGAGATGATTGAGGGCATTCGTACCGGATTGATGGGACCTCTCGCGGGTGTTGGCGACAGCCTTGCCGGCGGCATTATCTATCCAATCGGTATCGCACTGGGTTGTTCCATGGCGTTGGAAGAGCATAGCTTCATCGGTCCCGTGTTCTTCTTCGCGCTCTTCACTGGCATCATGCTTCTGCTGGGACACTTCCTCTATCATATGGGCTACCGTCAGGGCGGCGAGTCCCTTATGAGCATTCTTGGCGAGGGGAAATACTCTATCACAAAACTGACGGACGCGTTCAGCATTCTGGGACTTATTGTGATTGGCGCAATGGGCGCGGCTAATGTTGCCGTCTATACGCCGCTGAATTTCCAGATTGGACAGACTTCGGTTGTTTTGCAGACGGTATTTGATGGCCTGCTGCCGAACCTCCTGCCTGTGGCCGCAATTATCGGCGTCTCGTCTTTGCTGAAGAAAAAGGTGAATCCCGCTATGGTGGTGTTGATTATTGCTGCAACAGCTTTTGTGGGCTACTATGTTGGTATCCTCGGTGTCGCGTAATATATTTTAGATAGGAATATGGCGTCCGCTCAACGGAAAATTCCCCCGGCGCAGAGATATAAACTGCGCCGGGGGAATTTTGTATTTACCTGTACCAAGGAACCAGCTGTATCAGTCTACAATATCGACAGAAACTCTCCGTCCAGAGCGTTGGGCGCAGGAGCGGACCAGCGTCCGGATCTCCTTGGCAATGCGGCCCTGGCGTCCGATAACCTTCCCCATATCCTCCGAGGCGACGCGGAGCTCCAATGTCAGCTCCTGCTCCCCCTCAACCTCCGTGACGGAGACGGCATCCGGATTTTCCACTAGGTTTTTGGCGATGTAGAGCAGCAAGTCCTTCATGTTGTGCCCTTTGCCCTCATCCATTACAGCACGTCGACTTTCTTGAGCAGGGACCGCACCGTATCGGTGGGCTGAGCGCCGGTCTTGATCCACTCCTTGGCCCGCTCCGCGTCAATTTTGATTTCAGCGGGGGACACGCAGGGGTTATAAGAGCCGATCTCCTCAATGAAACGGCCGTCGCGGGGATAGCGGCTGTCAGCCACCACCACGCGGTAGTAGGGAGCTTTCTTGGCGCCCATGCGGCGCAGTCTGATCTTAACCATAATTGTATTCCTCCAATGTAAAATATATAAATTTTGTTTTATGATAAATGCTCCTGCATTTATTTCCCTATTTCAGACGCTTCCGGCGGCCAAAGCCGTGCATTTTGCTCATACCGCCGATTTTGCCGATATTGGGCATCTTTCCAAGACCCAAAGGCGTCCGGCCCTTGGAGAGCTGCTTTGTCAGCTGCAACATCAACTCATACTGTTTGAGCAGGCGGTTGACGTCGGCCACCTCCAGGCCGCATCCCGCCGCCACCCGTTTTTTCCGGCTGGCGTCCAGCAGGGAGGGGTTGTTGCGCTCCTTGGGGGTCATAGATTGGACGATAGCCTCCTGACGGACCAGCAGCCTCTCGTCAATCTGCGCTCCAGCCATCTGCTTGCCCATCTGACCAGGCAGCATGGCGGCCATCTGGCTGAGGTCGCCCATCTTTCTCAGCTGGGACATCTGCTCCATGTAGTCGGTGAGGGTGAAGCGGTTCTTTCGCAGCTTCACCTCCAGCTCCGCCGCCTTTTTCTCGTCGAAGCTCTGCTCCGCCTTTTCGATAAGGGAGAGCATATCGCCCATGCCCAGGATACGGCTGGCCATACGGTCCGGATGGAAAAGCTCGATCATATCCAGCTTTTCGCCGGTACCAACGAACTTAATGGGTTTTCCGGTGGCCGCGCGGATGGAGAGGGCCGCGCCGCCGCGGGCGTCGCCGTCCAGCTTGGTCAGCAGCACGCCGTCAATGCCCAGCGCCTCGTCGAAGGCTGTAGCCGCGCTGACGGCGTCCTGGCCGGTCATAGCGTCCACCACCAGGAGGATTTCGTTGGGCTCCACCGCCGCCTTAATCTTCTTCAGCTCGGTCATGAGCTGTTCGTCGATGTGGAGGCGTCCGGCGGTATCCAGAAGCACGGTGTCAAAGCCGTTCTCCTTGGCGTAGCGTACAGCGTGCTGGGAAATCTGAACGGGGTTTACCTGCCCCAGAGCGAAAACGGGGATATCCAGCTGTTCACCCACCACTTGCAGCTGCGTGATAGCGGCGGGGCGGTACACGTCGCAGGCCACCAGCAGGGGCCGCTTGCCCATGTTCTCTTTCAGATAACCCGCCAGCTTCGCGCCGTTGGTGGTTTTACCCGCGCCCTGGAGGCCCACCATCATAATGACCGTGGGCGGATGAGAGGCCATATTCAGCTTCTCGCTGCCGCCGCCCATGAGGACGGTCAGCTCCTCGTTGACGATTTTGATAATCTGCTGGGCGGGAGTGAGGCTCTCCAGCACATCCACGCCTACGGCGCGCTCCGTCACTTTAGCGACAAAATCCTTAACCACGCTGTAGCTGACGTCGGCGTCCAGCAGGGCCAGGCGCACTTCTTTCATGGCCTCCTTGACGTCGGATTCCGTGATGCGTCCCTTACCCCGCAGGCGGCGGAGCGCGGCGTTCAGTTTTTCGGAAAGGCCCTCAAATGCCATTGGCTGTCACTCCTTGTACTTGGTTACTCCTTCAACGCCTGAGCCGCCCGGTTGATGACGCCGGTAAGGGCGTCGATCCGGGGGTCTTCATATTGCCGGTAGTTGATGGTTTTGATTTCCTCCGCGGCTTCCTCAATGGCGGCGATGTGAGTCTGCATCTGGGTATAGCGGCGGATGAGGCCGGTTTTGTCCTCCACCTCCTGCATGACCGCCTCGGCCCGGACAATCACGTCCCGGACGCCCTGGCGGCTGATGCCGCTGTTTTCCGCAATCTCCGCCAAGCTGAGGTCTTCGTTGTAGTAGAGGTCGAAGAACTCCTTCTGCCGCTCCGTGAGAAGATCGCCGTAAAAATCAAACAGCATAGTCATGCGGTACGTTTGGTTCTTCACAGCGTTCCCTCCTTTGTGTAAAGTGCGGAAACTTTACAATGGAACTATGATACCCGACTTTTTGCCAAAAGTCAAGTGCCAAGCAGAGAAAATTTGCGAGATTCCCGCCTGGAGAAGAATAAAAGCGGAGGAGCAGCCAGCATCTGCCGCCGCTCCTCCGTATTTGGGGTTCCGATTACGCCAGCTCTTCTGTCAACTGGCAGATTTCGTCAATGAGACCGCCCACAGTCTCAATGGCGTCCAGCAGCGGGCCGTCGGTGGAGATGTCCACGCCGGCCATTTGAGCCAGCTCCAGAGGCGTCTTGGTTCCTCCGGCGGCCAGCACCCGCTTCCAGTCCTCCACGGCGGACTGTCCCACGGTCTCAATACGCTTGCAGACTTGGGTCGCCACAGTCAGTCCGGCGCTGTAGGTGTAGGAGTACAGGCCCATATAGTAGTGGGGCTGGCGCATCCAGGTCAGTTCCGCGCCTTCGGTGAGTTCCACGGCGTCTCCCCAGAACTTTTGCAGGGTGTCCCGCATAATCCGGCTGAGGGTCTCCGCCTGGACGCCGCCTCCGGCATCCACGATCCGGTACACCTCCCGCTGATAGGCGGCCTCCAGCAGATGGGTAACAAAATTGTGGTAATAAGTATTGCCCACCATGCAGCTGAGGACCCAGCGGCGGAACCGCTTGTCCGGATTGGTTTTCAGGAGGTAGTGCGCCATGAGGAGCTCGTTCATGGTAGAGGGGGCCTCGATAAAATAGGAGGAGACGCCCGTACCGAAGCAGGACTGGGCGGCGTTGCAGGCCCGGAAGTGGCCGGCGTGGCCCAGCTCGTGGGCCAGCGTGAAGACATCCGACATGCGCTCCTGCCAGTTGAGCAGGATGAAGGAATGGCCCCCGTAGGGGCTGGCGCAGAAGCCGCCGGTGGATTTTCCGTGGTTCTGAGCGAAGTCCATCCACCGCTCCCGGTAGGCGGCCTGTATCATCTTCTGATAGTCCTCCCCCAGGATGGAGAGGCCCTCTTCCACAAACTTTTTGGATTCCGCAATCGTCACCTGCGGCGTGTAGGCGGGGTCTACCGGCAGCTTTAAATCCGCGTAGGTCATGCGGTCCAGACCATGTACCTTTTGCAGCAGCCGGGCATATTTGCGCATATGGGGCGCAAGCTTCTCCATGATAAGGTCGATCTGCCGGTCGTACATCTCCCGGGATACCTTATGCCAGAGGAGAAGGGAGTCAAAGACAGACTTGTGGCCCCGCTGAACGGACAAGATCTTCTCTGTCTGCAAATTGGTCTGATAAGCGGCGGCGGTGACGTTCTCATACTCCCGGATTTTCGCGGAGAAGGCCGCGAAAGCCGCCCGCCGCACTTCTGTACGGGGCTCATAGGAGTATTTGTTCTCAAAGAGGGCGTAGCTCAGGGGGAATTCATCTCCTTCGGCCTGGAAAGAGGGGAAACGCATATCCGCCAGCTTCGCCATGTTGTAAATCTGATAAGGAGCGGAGAGCGACGGCCGCAGCGCCGCCAGTACCCGCTCGGTCTCCGGCTGGAGCTGGTAGGGCTTTTGGAGGAGCAGGTCTTCCAGGTAGGGCTGGTTGGGACCCTCCTGAGCGGCGGCCTCCCGCAGCAGCGCCTCGTCCTGCGCCAGAATCTCGCTGTCAATGAAGCTCAGCCGGCTGGCGGCCTGGGCGTACATTCGCCGGAACGTCTCGTTCCGCTCCTGAAGGGCGGCGTCGCTGTAGTCCACGGACGCCGAAAGACTGCAATAGCTCAGCGCAATAGCGGCAATCTGCTCCAGCTCCCGGTACTTGTCCAGGCAGGCCTGGATAGTCTCCACTGAGGAAAGCTTTCCCCGGTAGTCCGTCTCGATTTCCTCCGATAACCGGCGGATTTTTTCCATGTCCTCGTTCAGCTTCGCCTCGCTGCTGTACAGAGCGGTCAAATCCCAAGTCAGCTCTTCCGGGACATCCTTCCGCGTAAACAATTCCATAGTCCGGTACTCCTCTCAAGATAAGTTAGTCTCCGCCGCAGTAATACGCGGCGGAACGCCTTCCAGAGCAGTATATAGGAAACATGCACAAAAGTCAACCGGCAAACGGGGATTTCTCCGTCAAAACGGTTTGCCGGACCACTTGTATTTGAGTTTAATTTTGCATATAATAAATTGTCGTTTTTTGCCGAATATTCTGGGGGGAGACCTGTCCACATTTCTATTCTTTGCAGTAGGAGGACGATCAAAATGAACGCCATATCCATAGAAAGTATTGAGCAGTTTCTTGCCCACCTCCTCAGCGAGGAGCGGTGCCGCGCCACGGTGGAAAAGTACAGCCATGCCCTGCGGCAGTTTTACGCTTGGCTCCCGGAGGACAAGACCGTCAGCAAGGCGGCGGTCATTGGGTATAAAGCCGCGCTGGCGGAGCGGTACGCCCCCTCCAGCGCGAACGGAATATTAGCCGCGTTAAACGGCTTCTTCAAATTTCAGAACCGGCACGACTGCGTTGTCAAGCAGTTCCGCATCCAGCGGCGGGCCTTTTCGCCCTGCGGGAAGGAGCTGACCCAAAAGGAGTACCGGCGGCTGGTGGACGCCGCGAGGCAGTGCGGGAAAACGCGGCTTTCTCTCCTGCTCCAGCTGATAGCCTCCACAGGAATGCGCGTATCAGAGGTGCAGTATGTCACGGTGGAGGCCGCCGGACGCGGACAGGTGGAAATCCACCTGAAGGGAAAAGTGCGGGCAATCCTGCTGCCGGAGAAGCTCTGTCAGAGGCTGCTGCGCTATTGCCGTGCGCAAAAAATTGCGTCCGGCGCCATCTTCCGCTCCAAAAGCGGGCGCGTCATCAACCGGAAGGACATCTGGGCGCAGATGAAACGGCTCTGCGAAACGGCGGGCGTTTCCCCGGAAAAGGTGTTTCCCCATAACCTGCGGCATCTGTTTGCCCGGGTTTTTTACAGCGCGCAAAAGGATATCGCGAAACTGGCGGACCTGCTCGGACACTCCAGCGTGGAAACCACGCGAATTTATCTTCTGTCCTCCGGAACGGAGCACAAAAGAGCGCTGGAAAAGCTTGGAATGGTTTGTTAGAGGACAGAATTCGCATTCTGTCCCGTCAGGACGGACAAAGACGCACTTTATGGCGGCTAAATACAGAAAAGAAGGCGCAAAAAACCAAACCAGCTCTTACAAGCTGGCTTTCGTTGTGCGCCTTCTTTTCATGAATCGACATAATTCGACGTTTTGACGGTTGAAATTTGTTGGGGGACCTATTATAATTTCTAACAATAAGAATTTATTGAAGATCCGGAGGACAGAATGCGAATTCTGTCCTCCGGACAAGGGCTGCCCCGCCGCTTCTCCCACAGCCATACGCTCCGTAGAAAGAGACAAAAGAGGATGGTTCTGTGAAAAAGCTGAAATATGACGTTTCCCTCCGCGCGGTAAAACTTTTAGCCGTAATCCTGATTGCCGCGCCCTTCGCCGCCTGCTGGTACGGATGCTACGCGGGCCGTATTGCCGCCCCCTTTTACTGCCGGGGAAATCTGCTGATTGTCCTGCTGTTTCTCGCGCTCTATCTGGTGTTCGCCCACATTTATGACGCGCTCCAGATATCCCTGTACCATACGTCGGAGATTATCTACAGCCAGCTGCTGGCTCTGGCGCTTTCCGACGGAATCATGTTTGTTGTCCTGTGCCTGCTGTCCAAGGGACTGCCCCGGCTTCTTCCCGCTGCCGCCGCGCTGTGTATTCAGGTCATATTGGCCTGCCTGTGGGCGGTTTTTGCCAAGAAATGGTATATATCGGCCTTTCCGCCGGAACGGACGGCGGTGATTTACGGCGACTGGACGGGCCTGGAGCGGCTGGTGCGCAAGTACGGTATGGACAGAAGATTTCAAATCCAGGTTACAATGTCCGTCAGCGAGTGCCTGCGGGATATACGTTTGCTGGACAATGTGGACGCGGTGTTTCTCAGCGGCGTACACAGCCATGACCGGAATATAATCTTAAAATACTGCGTTGCGCGGGACATCTCCACCTATGTGATTCCCCGCATTGGCGACACCCTCATGAGCGGCGCACGCCGGATGCATCTGTTCCATCTGCCGATGCTGTGCGTTGAGAGGTACCACCCCGCGCCTCTTTACGCCGCAGTGAAACGTCTTTTGGATATTGTGATATCTCTGGTTACGGTTACGCTCCTCTCGCCGCTGATGGCTATTACAGCAATCGCCATAAAGGCGTCGGACGGCGGACCCGCGCTCTACAAGCAGGTCCGTTTGACGAAGGACGGCAAAAGGTTCTATGTGCTGAAATTCCGCAGTATGCGCGTCGACGCGGAGCGGGACGGCGTCGCCAGGGTGTCCACCGGAGACCGGGACAGCCGGATTACTCCCGTAGGCAGGATTATCCGCAAATTCCGGGTGGACGAGCTGCCGCAGTTTTTCTGCATCCTGTCGGGCGCGATGAGCCTGGTGGGACCCAGACCGGAGCGTCCGGAAATCGCGTCCCGCTATGAACTGGAGATGCCGGAGTTCGCGCTGCGCCTGCAAGTGAAAGCCGGGCTGACTGGCTACGCCCAGGTTTACGGCAAATATAACTCCACTCCCTACGACAAGCTTCAAATGGACCTGATGTACATTGCCCATCCCAGTATTTTGGAGGATTTCCGGATTTTGTTCGCCACGTTGAAAATCCTGTTTCTGCCGGAGAGCACAGAGGGCGTCCCGCAGGAGCGGATGACCCCGTCAAGCGGCAGTCTGAAGGCCGCTGCGGGCGAAGATATGGAGGAATCCTGAATGCTTGTCAGTGTGGTGATGCCCGCCTACAATTGCGGAACGTATATTGAGGAATCTCTCCAGTCGGTACTGGCGCAGACGGTGACGGATTGGGAGCTTCAGATTGTGGACGACGGCAGCGGCGATCAGACCGCTCAGGTGCTTCAGCCGTATCTGGACCAATACCCGAACATCCACTACTGCCGGTTTTCCCACAACAAGGGGCCTGCCTCCGCCCGCACGGAAGCCATAAGGCGAGCGGAGGGAAAGTATGTTGCGTTTCTTGACAGTGACGATTTATGGCTGCCGGATAAGCTGGAGAAACAGATTTCTTTTATGGAAAACACCGGCGCGAAGTTCAGCTGTACGGCGTACCGGCAAATGGATGCGGACGGCAGGGACCTGCGCACCGTCATGGTGCCGCCGGAGAAAACCAGCTATCGCAAATGCCTCCGGCTATCCAACCCTATTGGAAACCTGACGGTCATGTATGACCAGGAGATACTAGGAAAGTTTGAGGTTCCTGATATCCAGAAACGGAACGATTTTGCCCTGTGGCTGCAAATCCTGAAGAAAACCGGATATTGCTATGGAATGGAAGAGGTTTTGGGAATATACCGGGTGGCCAGACCCGGGGCGGTGAGCCGCAGGAAATGGAAGCAGGCAAAGTACCACTGGCAGCTCTATCGCGGGATTGAGCGGCACAGCGTTGCCAGAAGTCTGCTGGAAATGGGCTGCTGGGCGTTTGTGAAGGGTTCCGGTATAGGGCTTGACAAGAGAAGGGCGTAGGGACGGCGGTATGGATGTAAAATCCTGCTATGGAGCGTTTTTGATGGCTGTCATGAGGACTGCGGGAAAGGACGCGGCGAAAAAGCTCGACACCTGGATGCGGTTTCGCAGAAAAATAAACTTAAAGAATCCGCAAAACATGCGGGATAAAGTCATTTACATTGAGAACCACTGCCAGCCGCCCCTGGCCCTGCTCTGCACGGATAAATGGGCAGTGCGCTCGTATGTGGCGGAAAAAGGGTACGCAAACGCGCTGATACCCGTATATGGAGAAGCCTGCGGCTCATTTGACCAGCTGCCGTTCCACAGCTTCCCGGACAGGTTTGTCCTGAAGGCCACCCACGGCTGCAAAATGAATTACTTCTGTGAGGATAAGGCGAAGCTTAATCTGGACGATTGCAGAAAAACACTGACAAAATGGCTTCGTGTGACATACGGCGCCTACTCGGGAGAATGGCACTACCTGAATATCCCGCACCGGATTTACTGTGAGGAATATCTGGGCGGAAAAGAGACGATGGTTGATTATAAGTTCCACTGCATGAATGGCGTTCCGCAGTACGTGCTGGCGTGCGGGAACCGGAGCCGCTCTGGGAAGCCGAAAGCCAGGGAGGCAATTTTTGATTTGGAGTGGAACGAGCTGCCGGGCCTGCTGGAAAAAGGCCGGTTCAATATACCGCCTCCGGCTTGTTTGGGGCAGATGGTTGAAATGGCGAAACGCCTGTCGGAGGATTTTAAATTCGTCAGGGTAGACTTGTACGAAAGAGACGGCAAGGTATATTTTGGCGAACTGACATTCACGCCGGCCTGCGGCGTGTTTCCTCAATACACAGACGCGTTCTTGGAGGAAATGGGCCGCAGGCTGCGCCTATAGTAAAAGGGATGGGAAGGGATTGCTTTGTCTGCTCTGACACAAACGCCGTCAGTAAAGCGAAGCGGCCTGAGGGTGCTTACGCTTCTGCCGGGACTGCGCGTTTCAACAGGCGTCGCAAGCTGGGCGATGAACTATTTCCGGCGGCTTGACCACAGCTTGGTTCATATGGATTTTGCGCTCTACTGGGATACGCCCAGCCCGTATTTCGCGGAAATCGAGGCTGCGGGCGCAAAGGCCCGCGTACTGCCGCCGGTTAGCCGGACGGCAGAGCATATCAGAGAATGCAGGCGGATTCTGCGGGAGGGAGCGTATGATATTATCCATAACAACAGCCTGCTTATCACATACCCGATGATGCTGTGCGCGGAGGAAAGCGTACCAGTGCGTATCCTGCACAGCCACAGTACCCGCCTGGGAGAGAATCCTTGGAAGGAAAAACGGAACAAGCTTTTCCTGCCGATGCTCCAGCGGACGGCTACGGATTTCGCGGCTTGCTCCAGCCCAGCGGGGAAAGCCATGTTTGGAGAACGGCCCTTCTCGTTGGTTCCTAACGTGGTGGATACGGAAAAATACCGTTTTCAGCCTCTGCGCCGGGCAGAAGTCCGCGCCCGAATGAACGCTGGAGGAAAGTACGTAATTGGCACCGTGGGACGCACGGCGGAACCGAAGAACCCGTTTTTTGCCATGGAGGTTTTTCTGCGCGTCGCACAGCAGGACCCAGATGCCGAATATTGGTGGATTGGCAGCGGGCCGTTAGATGGCCCGCTGCGTACATGCATAGCCCAACTGGGGCTTTCCGGCAGGGTGAGGCTGCTGGGCAGCAGGGAAGATGTCCCGGATCTGTACCAAGCCATGGACTGCCTTTTCATGCCCTCCCGGTTTGAGGGAGTAGCCTGCGCCTGTCTTGAGGCCCAGACCGCCGGACTGCCCTGCGTTGCCAGCGCCGCCGCGTCGGCAGACGCTGCCTGCACTGATCTGGTTGAGGCAGTTTCCCTGTCCGAAGGTCCCGGCGTATGGGCGGGAAGGCTGCTCTCAAAGAAAAACCTGGACATTGACCGGCGGGTCTACGCCCGGCAGATGGCGGAAAGCCCGTTTTCTGATAAACAGGCGGGCGAGTTCCTTGCGGGACTATACCGAAAAATGTTGGATGCAAAATGACAGTTTATTTGATTTTGGCTGCCGTCCTGACGCTTCTGGGCCTTGGCGTCAAGGCAGGATGCGGTCCCCGGCGGAAGAAGGTGTTTCTCTGGTTTGCGGGGATCCTTCTTGTATGCGTCTCTGGAGGCAGGGCCTTCTCCGTGGGGGCGGACACCCAGGCTTACGTAAATTTATTTCAGAAAATCTCTTACGTGGAACTGATGAACCCCAGATATGAACCAGGGTTTATCGCCTTCTTCAAGCTTCTGGCCTTCATTTGGGACAATCCCGGTTGGATGCTCTGGGCGGCAAGCGTGGCCGCTATCGGGCCTGTATGCGGCTTTGTCTGCAAATACTCGAAGGGGCCGGTTATGAGTATGGTGTTATACGTCCTTCTGGGAAGCTATTTCTTTCAGATGACCGGCCTGCGGCAGTCGATGGCCTCCAGTGTTGCCATGATGGGGTTCTCTCTGCTGCTGGGGCGCAGAAGGATTTTGTCCGCGCTGTTTATCCTGCTGGCCTGCGCCTTTCATACTGCGGCGGCTGCGGCATTTCTCCCCTATGCTGTCTGGGTGGGGATGGAGAGGTTCTGTCCGGATTATCTGACGCCCGCCCGGGCGGCCAAATGGACGTTTCTAATCTCTGCCGCGGCATTTACCGGCTATCCCCTGGTCATGCGGCTGGCCGGACTGATTCTGCCCAAATATACCGGTTATTTTTCTGGAATGTGGAGCGATTCCAACTACGTGGCGTCCCTTCTTTACACGCTGGTTGCCCTGGTGTTTTTCATAGCGGGCGCACTGTATCTGCGGAAGAAAAGGCTGGACAGCTCCGGCCGCTTTGGACTGCTGATGCTGAGCTTTCAAATTATATTTTCAGTTCTGTCCATGCGGATGGAATTCTGGAGCCGTATCGGCGGTCTCTTTAACGTCTATACGGCGATTTTGTGGGCTCCGGAGTTTTTGGCGGCGATTGACGACTATAGGAACCGTTGGCTCGCGAACATATTGGTATTCGTCTGTTCTCTGGCATATATGACCGTTATCCTTCTTTTCCGTCCGGAGTGGACAAGCGTTGTGCCATATTCCTTCCGATGGTAAAAATCTGTATTGGCAAGCCGGTTTCATGAAAGCAAAATTTAAAAATCTTTTGCGGGACTCCGCGCTTTTCGCGGCTGGCAGCGCCGGCTCCCGGCTTATCCTGTTCGCCCTGGTCCCTTTATACACCCACTGCCTGTCGCCGGAGGAGTATGGAACCTCCGACCTGATACTGACCATTGCCCGGCTGCTGATACCAGTCGTAACCTTGATGACGTCGTGTGGAATTTTGCGGTTTGGACTGATGAAAACGGTCCGGAGGGAAAATGTGGCGGCAACTGGAGCTGCCGTATGGCTGTTCAGCGTCGCCGCCCTGACGGCTTTGACACCGCTGTCCGGACTGTACCGCGCGGTATATGAATGGCGGTGGTATCTTTTCCTGTGTGCGTCGGCAGGCGGCGCGGTTTCTCTTTTATTCAGTTATATGAAGGTTAAGAATCAAAACCGCCTGTATGCCGCGATGGGCGTTTTGCAAACCGCCGTTTTTGCCTGCCTGAACGTGCTGTTCACGGCGGTTCTGCGTGCTGGAATTCAGGGCGTGCTTCTCGCCAACATCGCCGCGTATGTCCTTGCGGCAAGCTTGACCTTTGGCTTGGCGCATGTCGGAAGGGATATCAGAAAGGGCCGTCTGGAAGGAAAACTGTCAAAACAGATGCTCGCCTTTTCTACCCCGCTGATCCTCCACGAGCTGTCCTGGTGGACGCTCCAGTCGGCTGGCAAGCTGATGGTTGCCTCCATAGCCGGCGCACCGGCGTTGGGATTATATACAGCGGCCACAAAAGTACCCGCTGTCCTCAATACCCTGACTTCGATTTTCAACCAGGCATGGGGGATCTCGTCTGTCCGGGAGATGGAGTCCACAAACGCCGCAGACTTCTATTCCCAGATATTTGATTTGTACAGCGCCGCCGTTTTTGGCGCTGGCATTTTTGTAACGGTTATCATTCGTCCCTTTATGGGTATTTTTGTGGGCGGCAGCTTCAGCGGGGCCTGGCAATATGTGCCGCTGCTGCTGGCGGGCGCGGCGTTTTGCGCTATTGCCGCCTTCTTTGACCCGCTGTTTTCCGCACTGAGAAAACCAGTGAGCAGCACGCTGTATACCGTGACCGGCGCGGCGGCAAATATTGCCGTGGGCTGCGTCCTCATCCCCCGGCTGGGCGTATGGGGCGCAGCCATTGGAACAACTGCGGCATACGCCCTTTTGGCCTGCCTCAAAATACACGGCGTCAAGCGGCATCTTGCGTTTGAGCCCAATTGGCGCGTCTATCTGACAAATGCCGCCATAATGCTTTTGACTGGAGCGGCAGCGTTATGGAACTGGCAGATGTTACCGCTTTCTGGAGTTGCCTGTCTTGCGTATGTCTGGAACAACCAGGTGACTGTAAAACGCCTTTTCCATGCGCTGAAAAAATAAGCCGCCTGCACCCTTGCGTGAGGATGAACAGGCGGCCTTGCGTCAAACGCCGGATTCAAACGGCAACGCTTTTCTGGTGGAATCAGGAAAGTTTGCTGTCGATATATTTTTTGATATCAAGGGCGAACGTGGCTGAAGTATTGCCGCTGTCGCTGGAGAGCAGATTTGTTCCGTCCATCGCTGTGATAATCTGCGGCGGAAGCTGGATAACACGCGGTTCGGTCAGCTTCCGGACAATTTGTACGGCTAAATCGGGGTATTGCTCTTTCCATTCCGACTGAGACAGCTGAAACGTACTTTTTCTCAGATAAATAACCGCCTGCTGGTTCGCGGTGTTTATAGCCACGCCTGCCGCAATGTTGCAGGTAACGGAAACATCGCCGTTGTAGCCCGCGTTAAAGCAATCCAGCAGTCCCGGGACATTTTTCCAACCGGGGAAGTCCTCACCGTTATTCATGTCGCTGACAGCGAGTTCAAATAGCATATGGGTAAGCGTCAGTTCTCCAGTGGACCAGTTATAGGAGCCGCCGTATACTGTTTCCGGGAACTGCGCGGCGTAGGAGACCGTCTCCTCCCCGCAGGATTGAGTAAGCTGAACACCGTCCCATCCTGTAATAGGGCGGATGTTATCCAAACTGGGCGTTCCCGCCCCCGGCTGGAGAAAGGTAATTTCGCTGACTGGCTGCACCGGGCCTCCGGCTGCCGCACAGCTGATTGAGAGCTGCGCTGTGGGACCGGCGGTATCCCAAGCCAAATCTGCCTTGCGGGCCAATGCCGCGCCCACTGCGGACGCCTCTGCCGCTTCACCCGGTTTCGCCAGGGTCGGGTCCAATACCGCCGCTTCGCCGGGTTCGCCTCTGGGAAGACTGAGGTGCAAAACCGGTTCCTCGGGGGTTCCGGTAAGCTCTGCGGCGGCGGACTCGCCGGGAGGCAGCGTGGTTACGTCTCCCATCCGGAGATTGGGCGGCAAGCCTGGCTCGCCCGGAAGGCCCTGCTCGCCTTGCGGCCCCTGAAGCCCTTGCGGGCCTTGGGGACCGGGGCCGCCTTGCATTCCCTGCGGCCCAGCCTCGCCCTGCGCACCCCGCGGCCCAGCCTCGCCCTGAAGGCCTTGCGGTCCAATCTCTCCCGGAACGCCCTGCGGTCCCGGTTCGCCTTGCAGGCCCTGCGCGCCTTGGGGGCCGACGGCGGAAACGCCAGTATCCACATACTGGTTTTCCCCGGCGTTCCACAGCATCCAGGTATTGATGGCGGATAGCTTCGGCTGATGAGCGGAGAGATCTGCCGCCGCGTTTACTGTTTCCCGTATTTTTTGGATTTCCCCCATCATTTGTTCATAAATACCGGGCGTGGGCGGCTGCGCCTCCCCGCCGGGGGAAACGCCCTCCAGAATCATGCCCAGCCCTACCAGACCGGTAGGCAGGATCATCTGATCGTCCCCCGCGCCGTACACGCCGGCCTCAAGCCATACGCCGGGGACCGCCAGCGCCTCCCAAGGGATAACGCATTCTCCGGTCTCGTCCAACGCCACGGAGCAGGATACGTCGCCGGCTTTAAAGACCGCTGTACGCCCCAGGCCATCCCAATCCGGCGAGAAGCTGAACCTCACACGGATGCTGTTCATACCGCCGCTGAACAGATTTTCCTTGCGCCGCACGGTCAAATCGGCCTTGTCTGCATGTAAAATAAACATTGTTACCGTCCTTTCCTCGTGATACATATAGGGAGTATCCGGGGAAAGTTTCCCGCGAACGTACAACCTGGGGCGTGAACTTTCGGGTGTCAGATCTCGTCAGGATTGATATCCATAAACGGTATTTTTTGGCGGAGAGCGTACTCCAAGGTCCTGCGGGTACCGCCGTTTGTGCCGTCGTAAACGGCGATGACCATGGCGCTGTGGTCCACCATGTACCGGTTGCGGCGGAGCATACAGCCTGCCGTGTAGTGGTTCTGGACGATAGTTTCCACGTCGCAGGCGGCCAGCAGGGTCCGCCACCGGGACTGATCCTCCGGCGGCCAGTTGTCCGCCTGGGTGGGGCAGGGGACAGCGGCTTCCAAGGTCACGTCCTGTTTTTCCGCCCGAAGGGCCAGTACGGCTTCCGCGAAATAGAAATCGCAGCCTCGGGCCATACCGCAGATAAAATGACGCATCCCCTCGTCGTAGGCCGCCGAAACCGCGTCCTGAAGCTTCTGTTTGAGGGCTTTGCAGCGGGGGGCGGTCTCGTCGGACCCCCACGGCAGTTTTTCCGGCCGGTGTCCGGTAAAACAGCAGGTACTGGGTTTTCCTCGCATCCGTCAACCATCCTTTCGTGTTTTCTAAATTATAGAACAAAAATTCTGATTTGTAAAGAAAAATAATGCCCGGATTTTTTGATGCCGAAAATTCTGTATTCCCGGAAAAGCAAATAGACAGCCTCCGGCACTCTCAAAAAATTTTAGATTGTCAATTTTATAAAAATTTGCTATACTACAGACAGTATTGCCGCTTTCCTGGCGGCAGGAGGGAGGATTAGCCTATGCGGATAGCCGTCTGCGTTGACGATCAAAACGGGATGCTCTTCAACCGCCGCCGTCAGAGCCAGGACCGGCTTTTGCGGGAGGACCTTCTGCGGGAGGCGGGGGACCGCCCCCTCTGGATGAACGCCTACTCCGCCCGACAGTTCGGACCGCTGCCGCCCAACGTCCGGACGGCGGAGGATTTTCTGGAGCAGGCCGGGCCAGGGGAGTTCTGCTTTGTGGAGGACCAGGATATCCTGCCCTATCAGGAGCGAATAGAAGGCGTTCTTATCTACCGCTGGAACCGGCGTTACCCGGCGGATACGCGTTTTCCGCTATCTTTGGAGGGCTGGAAGCTGGAACGGCGGGAGGAATTCCCCGGCTCTTCCCATGAAAGAATTACGAAGGAGGTCTACCGGCTATGACGGCGAAAAGGAGAAGGAAAAAGAAAACTGCGTGGAAGGATACCGGCCTCCGAATCCTGCTGCTGTGCGTTCTGCTGGCGGCGGTTTGGACCGCGCTGAAGAAAACGGATTTGCTTCCGGAAAATATAGAGCTGCCTGGAGGGAATACCCCGGCGGTAAGTATCTCAAACGGTATCCCCGAGTACGCTGGAGAGCCGTACATAACGCTGGAGGACAACAAGCCGGATTTCAGCCCGGACAGCCTGACCACCAATTCCTATGAATCCTACAGCCCCCTGGACAGCTTGGGCCGGTGCGGCGTGGCGATTGCCAGCGTGGGGGTGGACCTGATGCCGGCAGAGGAGCGTGGGGCTATCGGCTCGGTAAAGCCCAGCGGGTGGCAGTCGGTAAAATACGACTGTGTGGACGGAAAATATCTGTACAACCGCTGCCACCTTATCGGCTACCAGCTCAGCGGTGAAAACGCCAACAGGGAAAACCTCATCACCGGTACCCGGTACCTGAACGTGGAGGGGATGCTGCCCTTTGAAAACATGGTGGCCGACTATGTGAAGGAGACGGAGAACCATGTCCTATACCGTGTGACGCCTGTTTTCAACGGCAAGGAGTTGGTGGCTCAAGGGGTTCAGATGGAGGCCATGAGCGTGGAGGACAACGGCGAGGGCATCTGTTTTAACGTATATTGCTATAATGTCCAGCCCGGGGTGGTCATTGACTACGCCACCGGGGAGAGCTATTTGGAAGGCGGTACGCCGTCTAACGCGGAGGCCGCCCATTACATCCTCAACACCAACTCCAAACGCTTCCACCTGCCCGACTGCTCTAACGCCGCCTCGGTCAGCGAGGCGAACCGGCAGGAGTTTTCCGGCGCCCGGGAAGAACTGATTGCGCAGGGGTATTCTCCCTGCGGACAGTGCGGGCCGTGACGCGGCGGAAAATGTCAAGGGTTAAATGCAGAAAAATCTAAAATTCTTTTTTGTGCAATAT
>CAMSIF010000028.1 GCA_947058885.1 uncultured Clostridia bacterium | reverse complement strand
AGGTGAAGCCGCCCATCGCCAGGGGGCTCAGGGCCAGGTCACGGGGGTCCAGGGTGGTAAAGCCCAGATTCATCTCCATAAACGCAAAGGAGCGGCTGTAGCCCAGCGCTTCCATGGTGCGGCTGGCTATGGTGTTGACGGACCGCTGGAGGCCGGAGGCGAGGGTAGTATACCCCCGGTAGCCTACAGGGTCGTTCTTGGGAAAGCCGCCGGTACCGGCGTCGTTGAGGCGCAGGGGGTAGTCGTCCAGCACGCTGCCGGGGCTCATAACGTCGAACTCCAGGGCGGGCGCGTAGACGCTGACAGGCTTGATAGCACTGCCGGGGGTGCGGGGGGTGGTGGCCAGATTCAGGCCGCGCTTTCCGGTTTTGACGCCCACGCCGCCCGCCATCGCCTTTACATCTCCGGTGTAGGGGTCCACAATCGTGATGGCGGAATCCAGCTGCTTGCCGGTGGGGGAGGGGTAGTCAAAGTTTTCGGGGTTCTCATAGATCTCGTCTACAATGGCCTGGATATCCGGGTCCAGGGTAGTGTAGATGTGATAGCCCGCGTTATAGAGGAGCGTGGAGGCGGTTTCGCGGCTGACGCCCCGCTCCTCCATCAGAAGGGAAATGGCTTCCTCAATGGCGGCGTCCTCGAACCATGTGTAGGAGGAACCGGTCTCCGCCTCGCCCTCGCCGTCCTCCGGGGCGGCGGCAATGCCGTGGAGGGCCTTATACTCGTCGGTGTCGGTAAACAGGAGCTTTTCCGCCTTGGCGGCGTCCCGGGTGGCCTCGTCGATGATGCCCTGTTTGCACATTTCGTCCAGAATCAGCTCCTGCCGTTCCTTGTTGAACTGGCGGCAGGTCTTGTAGGAGCCGTCGTTCTGCTCGAACTTGGCGTTCCGGAAGGGGTCGTACAGCGAGGGGTTGTTGGTGATGCCGATAATGGCGGCGCTCTCCGCCAGGCTCAGCTCGGAGACGTCCTTGCCAAAATAGCCCTTGGCGGCGGTCTGAATCCCGTAGTAGCTCTGACCGAAGAAGACCCGGT
Source organism: uncultured Clostridia bacterium (assembly GCA_947058885.1). Lineage (GTDB taxonomy): Bacteria > Bacillota > Clostridia > Oscillospirales > Oscillospiraceae > Pelethomonas. The sequence goes on along the minus strand of CAMSIF010000028.1, from coordinate 22,586 downwards.
TAAGGTACTCGGTGATGATATACTCCTTGGTGACGTTGGGGTCCTTCTCGAACTCCAAGGCCCGGAAAATCTCCCGGAATTTCCGTTTGACGGTAACTTCCCGGTCGTCGTACATATTCCGCAGCACCTGCTGGGTGATAGTAGAGCCGCCGCGGGTAGCCCCGCCGGTAATAGTGGACTTGATGGCGCTGGCGGTGCCGACCCAGTCAACGCCTTGGTGTGTCCAGAAGCGTTTGTCCTCAATAGCTACCAGGGCGTCCACCAGATGTCTGGGGAGGTCGTCAAACTCAATCAGCTCCCGGTTGCCGCCGGTATCGCCGCTGTTATCAAACAGGGTGAGGATGACCTTACCGTTTTTGTCATAGATTGTAGAGGCCAGGGAGAGCGTCAGCTCCTCGGCGCTCAGCTCCCCCAGGGAGGGGATAAGGGTGGTGTCAATGTAGGTCATAAAGATTTTGAAGAAAATAGCCGCCGTGGCGACACCAATAACGCACAGGGTAAATAGGGTGAGGAAAATTCCGCCAATCACCCGTCCAATAATAATATAGATTGGTGTTTTCTTCTTGTTTTTGCGCGGAGCAGAACCAGGCGCGCCGCCGCCCGCCGCCGGTCCGCCGTTTCCAGCGCGGTCCATTTGGTCCATGTATCATACCTCCTTCATCAGGCTGGCAAGACATATTTACGATATGCCAATTTATAGTATAACACAGCTTGTCAACATTGAAAAGGGAAATCCTGCCGTAAATTTCTCCAGGTTTCGAGGGGAAAACAGAAAATTTTCCATAAAATACAAAAACTGGCCTTGTAAATCGTCGAAATGTCACATAGAATTAGTCTTGCAATTTCCGCGAAAAAAGGGTAAACTATAGCCAGACTATTTGAGCTCTCGATTGGTGAGAAGGAGGTGTCCGGTTATGAGCGGGGAGTTCGGTCCTGATTTTATTACCGTAACGGACGAGGACGGAAACGATATAGAGCTGGAGCTGGTGGACGCCCTTGAGCACAACGGGCTGACGTATATGGCCTTCTATCCCGCCGTGGAGGAGGACGCCGACGAGGACAGCGAGGATTACGGTTTGGTGATCCTGAAGTCCATTGAGGAAAATGGCGAGGAGCTGCTCTCCACGCTGGACAGCGACGAGGAGCTGGACGAGATTTACAATCTCTTCATGGAGCGTCTGTTCGCTGAGGAGGACGGGGAGGAGTAAGCCTCCGCCGGAACGGTTCCCTTTACCGGGAACCTGCATACAATAATCAATAGAGTGCCCTGCGGGGTACGTGATGAGTCTTTTTTTAACCCACATTTCGTTATACGGGATGCCGGTTCAGCATCTGGTTTGCAGGCCTCCCGGCTGCCACCTTGGGACTGCCTCTAAAGGCGGTTCACGGCTGTTGGAAGTTGGAAGCAGTAAAGGATGTTGCAGGCGACCCACCTGCCTTTTATGTGCAGGTTATAACAGGGCTCACACGGCCATCGCGGGGTGCTTTTTTGCCCAAACGCAGCACATATTAAATACGTAAAACTGGGACCCGCCGTCAAGTGGGTCCCAGTTTTCTGCTTGTCAGACAGCTTTGGCGTTTGCCAGCAGGTATTTCTCCGCCTCCGCGTTCCACATGCCCTTGTGGGCCTTGCAGATTTTATCCAGTTCCGCAAACAGGGGGTCAGTCCTCCCCTTCTCCCCGAACGCGTCGATAGCGGTCAGAGGCATGTCGATGTGGTTGTAAATCAGCTTTTTCCCGCCGGGGATTTGGGGCAGGTTCAGCACAGTGTCCACCACGGCGTTCAGCCCGCCGATGTGGGTCACCATGGAGGCGGGATTGATTTTCCCGGCGTTCATCAGCTCGATAGCCTCTCTGAGGTCGTCGTTGTTGCCGCCGGAGGTGCCCACCAGATGGGTATAGAGATAATGGACGTTGTAGAAATTGAATTCAGCCTTAAATCCGGTGTCGGTGGGACCGGCGAAGAAGTTCAGGCACCCGTCGCAGCCCAGAATGTCCCCGGCCTGCTCCACCACGGACCTGACGGGCGCGAAGCAGATAACGTCGTCATATCCGGTCCCGCCGGTGAGATCCCGGAGGTAGGCTGTGGCGTTATCCATCTTCGTATTGACGTAGTGGAGCTCAATGCCCAGACTTTTCGCCTCCTCTACGGTGTAGATAGACGCCGCCCGCTTCAGCCGGCTGTCGTCGATGTCCGTGACCACCAGAAGAGACGGCCTCCTGCCGCAGTGGAGAGCGTAGTCGATGGCCCCCAGCCCCATGGGACCTACGGATGCCAGCAGAGCCAGCTTGCCGCCCTCCTTAATGCCCATCTCATGGACATAAGAACCGGCCTTGGTATGGTACATGGCGTGGTAGGTCCCCACAATACAGCTCATAGGTTCGGCCAGAGAACCGTAGAAGTAGGTTTCCGAGTGGTAGGGCAGCAGGCAGTCCATCAAAAGGGTCTCAATGGGAATATTCGCGTATTGGGAGGACCCTCCGCAGTACTGGTAGGAATATCCCGGAGCCTCCTGGGAGCCCTGATAGTAGTGGGCGGGCTGGATGGCGAAGCGGTCTCCCACCTTGTATTTGTCCTTCCAGTTTTCGCCCACGGCGATAATATCACCGCAAAACTCATGTCCCACAATTGTGGGGCGGTCCGCTACGTCGTCAGGAACCCGCTTGTGGTCTCCGCCCTCCACGGCGGCCTTGTAGGTGGACATGCATACGCTGTCGGAAATAATTTTCACCCGCACATCGTCGGGCCCCACCTCCGGCAGGGAAATCTCCTCCAGCCGCAGGTCCATTTTTCCGTGGATTCTCACCGCTTTGGTGTTCATATAATAAGTATCCTCCTTCTTTAGCCCCGAAGAGGCTCGCCGGATTTCTCGTGGTCAATGAGCCGCCAGGCGGCGTCAATCAAATTTTGGAACAACGGATTTTCCATGGCCCGGATAGCAAAGCTCTGCCGGGGAGAGTTGATGTCCTCGCCGGAGACCTGGAACATGCCGTATTCCCGGCAGAGGCCCCGCAGGCGTTCCAACTGGCCGGGCGTGTTGCGGGCAGGCATGTAGGTCACCGCCCAGACGCCCTCTTCCCGCAGGCACTGGAACAGCTCCTCCAGGTAGGCGTCCTCGAACCGCTGGGCTTTTTTGTCCCCGGTGACGCTCTCCCCCACGTCTCCCAAATAGGCGTAGCAGAGGCAGGCGTCCGCCTCCCGGCACAGCCGGACCACCTCCGCCAGTTGCGGGCACTCCTCGCCGGCGTCAATGTAGATTTTGGGCACAAACGCGCTCTTCAAAATTCCCAGCAAACCGTATTCATAGAAGGGATATTCCGTGTCCAGCAGAGCTGTCCGCTGTTTTTCCGACAGCTCCAACCCCATCTTCTCCAACCGGGCCGTCAGTCCCGGCCCTTTCCCAGTCTGTCCCGTCAGCTTTTTCGCCAGGGCGTACATGAGGTGCCGCTCCGTCACGCTGCCGCCCTCCCGCCACTGGCTCAGAGGCAGCACGTCTTTTTCAAAATCCAGGGCCGCGTCCGGCAGAAGGCGGTTAATATTCTCCACCATTTTACGGTTGCGGGCTTCCCGTCTTGGGGCGAAAAACTGGTCCAGGAAATCAATCTTGCCGTGGGGCACAGACTGAATGGTCATGTAACTGATTCCCACCTGGTCGGGGTTATTGGTTCTTCTGCCCTCCAGACGGGTGCCGCGCATGTCCACCCGGCACTCCATACCAATTGTGGCGGGCAGGCCCGCCAGCTCCGCCGCCTCCAGAAACTCCCTGGCCCCAGCGATGGAGTCGTGGTCCACAATGCCCGCCGTACATAGGCCCTCCAGCCGCGCCGCGTACACGGCGGCGGCGGGGGAGTAGGGAGAAAAGGAGTAGGTGGTATGGATATGGTTGTTGACGTACTGTGGGACTGCCTCCGGGAACGCCGTCCCAGACAGCAGTGTCCGGAGATTTTCCAGCCGCTCCGCCCGGGTGGGGGCGTTCAGCCGGTTTAATACCGCTATGTCAATCATACGCTCATCCTCAGTTCAGCATCACCTGTCCGCCGGTAACAGGAATGGCCTGCCCGGTCTCATACTGCTGCTCCACGCAGTACAGCACCGCCCGGGCCACGTCTGCGGGAAGGCAGCCCCGGTTCATCGGCACCTTAGCCTCATAAAACCGGCGCACGTCCTCCACGGTCCTGGCTCCCGGCACCTTCCCCGCCTGCAAATACTGCACAAATAATCCCCGTTTCGGGTCGCTCCATAGGGGGCCGTCCAGGTAGTTGCCCGGACAGACGGCGTTGACCTTGATGTTTTTGCCGCACAGTTCCAGGGCAAAACTCTGCACCAGGCCGATACCGCCGAATTTGCTGCCCGCGTAGGCAAAATTTTTGTTGGACCCCTCCAGCCCAGATTTAGAAGACACCGCCACAATATCGTACATAGGCGGCTCTTCCCCGCCGGAGGCGGCGCGTTCCACGTCTCCCTCGTGCTGTGCCTCCATAATAATGGCGGCATACTTGCAGCAGAGGAACAGACCCGTGTAATTGACGGCTGTTACAAAGTCCAGGTCCTTCTTTTCAAAGGTAGTCAGAGGGCCCGAGCGCACCACCCCGGCGTTAGACACCATCAAATCCAGCCCGCCGAACGTCTCAACCGCCTTTGCTACCATGTTAGCCACGCTCTCCTCGTTAGACACGTCCACGCCGATAGCGGCGGCCCGTCCGCCCAATTTTTTGGCCACGGCTTCCGCCAGAGGCAGATTCATATCCGCAATAGCGACGCACGCGCCCTCCCTGTACAGCTCCCGGGCGACGCCCTCGCCGAAGCCCTGGGCCGCGCCGGTGACGATTACCGATTTCCCCTCCAGCCGTCCCGCGCTGTCCCCGCGCCAGGTACGCTGGCCCTTTCTGGCGATTTCCCGCCATTTTGTCATATCAACGCTCATACCGGCCATCTCCTTATTTCATAAATGAACGCAATTTCTCATAAGCCTGTTCCCACGCCGGGGTTTGGTTGGGGGTATACGTCTCCACCTCCACGGACGAGCGCACAACCTCCCGCAGCTGTCCGATACCCGAGATTTCCCCCAACGCCATGGCTTGAACCAGCAGATTCCCCATAGCCGCGCCCTCAATAGGACCGGTAGTCACCGGCCTGCCGGTGGCGTCCGCCGCCATCTGGTTGAGAAGCTTGTTCTGAATCCCGCCGCCCACAATATTCAAAGAGTCGATAGGCGCACCCTTCATCCGCTCCAGCCCCTCCAGGGCCCAGCGGTACTTCAGCGCCAGGGACTCATAAATGCATCGCGCCGTCTGCCCCACGGTCTCCGGGACCGGCTGTCCGCTTCGTTTGCAGAAATCCCGTATTTTCTCCTCCATCCCTCCTCCGGCGTAGAACTCCGGCGCGTCGGTGTCCACGAGGGAGCGCAGCGGCGCGGCATCCCGGGCCTCCCGGACGATTTCATCCCAGCTCCAATCCTGTCCCGCCTTGTGCCAATCCCTCCGGCACTCCTGAATCAGCCACAGTCCAATAATATTTTTCAGCGGCCGGAATCCGCCCTGTACGGTCCCCTCGTTGGAAAATCCAGCTTTTGCGGTCTCCGGGTCCAGCCTTGGCGCGCTGGTCTCCACCCCCACCAGGGAAAAAGTCCCGGAGGAGCAGAAGGCGAAGCTGCCCCGCCCTGGAATCGCGGCCACAGAGGATGCGGTATCGTGGCTTCCCACCGCCACAAAGACGGCGGGGTTGACTCCCAGCTCCTGGCAGATTTCCGGACGGAGCCGCCCGCGTATGGTGCCGCTGGGCTGTATTTCGGTAAAAATATGTCTGGGCAGGCCCAGCTCGCCGATGGTCTGCCAATCCCAGTCTCTGGCGGCGGGGTTATAAAGCTGTGTGGTGGTAGCGATGGTATACTCCGTCGCCATCTCCCCGGTGAGGAAATACCCCAGCAGGTCCGGCGTCAGCAGCAGCTTGTCCGCCGCCGCCAGCGCGGAATCACCCTCCCGTTTCCGCCGGTAGAGCTGGTATAAAGTATTGAAGGTCAGTCCGGTATCAATACCGCTTCTCTTAAAGAGCGTCTCCGCCGGGATTTTCGCGGTAACCGCGTCAATATCCTCCTGAACCCCCAGCCGGTAGCTTCTAGGCACTCCCGTCAGATGCCCGTTCTTGTCCAGCAGGCCGAAGTCTACGCCCCAGGTATCAATACCAAAGGAGTCCAACTCCCCGAACCCGCCCCGCCGGAACGCCAGCAGCCCCTCCTTCAGCTGATGGAACAGATACGGCGTATCCCAATAAAAAACGCCGTTCATCTCCACGTAGTTGTTTTCAAAACGGTGCAGCTCCCGCGTTTCCAGCCGTTCCCCGTTAAACCGCCCCAGGAGCACCCTTCCGTTGCTGGCCCCCAGGTCGAACGCTATCATATTGCGCATTTTCCCTCTCCTTCATGTCCGCTGTTAAAAGCCGGCGCCGCACATGCGGCGCCGGCCAGCTCTAAGCCGCAGGATTCCAGCTCGCCCATTCCTATTTCGCTTTCCCAATTATACTAAAAATTCACAAGTCTGTTTTACTCGAAACGTTACGCGCTTTTTGGGGTGTCAGCAGAACTGCCTACTATCTACTATACTCAATTTTTCCTAAAAAGCAAGTATTTTTTTAGGAATTTTTGTATTGACAGCACAAAGTATTTTTTATATGATAGGGTAATAGATAGGACAGTCCGTTCTATCGCGAAACGTTTCGCTTTTGTGGAAAGGGAAAATCTCATGACAACCATTAAAGACGTGGCGCAGCTGGCAGGCGTATCCCCTTCCACTGTATCCAAGTACATCAACGGCGGCAACGTCCGCGCCGAGAATGTTACGGCCATCCGGGATGCCATCGCGGAGCTTGGCTACCGGGTCAACCCGATTGCCCGCAGTCTCAAAACCCGGCACAGCTATTCTATCGGCATTTTGCTGCCAAGCCTGGCGGCCCCCTTTTTCAGCGGGGTGTTCATGTCCCTGGACAAGCTGCTCAGGGAGCGCGGATACCACTCCATGATTTCCTGCTACTATTCGGATCACGGCCTGGAGCGGGATTACTTAGGCTACCTCATCAGCGCGGGCATTGGCGGACTCATTTATGTGCCGGAGAACCTCACGGCGGAGGAGTTCCTGGAGCTGACCGAGGGCCGGAACGTCCCGGTTGTCCAGATGGACCGGATGATTCCCGGCGTCGCGGCGGATGCGGTGCTGGCGGAAAATATCGCGGCGTCCCGGCAGGCGGCGGCACGCCTGATTGCCCAGGGCCACCGGCGTATCGCCGTTATCAGCGGCCCCAGCTCCATCCAGACCGCGAAAGAACGGCTGGCGGGCTACCTGCGGGCCTTGGAGGAGGGCGGCATCCTGTATGACAGCACGCTGGCAGTCAGCGGAGAACTGACCTTCGCCACCGGCTACCAGGGCTTTTCCAGGCTGATGGCTCTGGACAATCCGCCCACGGCTATCTTCTGTACGAACCATGATATTACCATGGGCGTAGTCACGGCGGCCCGGGAGCGGGGGCTGAAAATCCCCGGCGACGTGAGCGTGTTTGGCTACGACTGCGTGGACGTGTGCGCGGTCATGACGTCGGCGGTGCCGGTGGTCCGGCAGCCTGAGCGGGAGCTGGGCCGCACGGCGGCGGCATACCTGATTGAACGTCTGGAGGGCTGTGACGCGCCCCCCCGGGTTACGCGCCTGAAATGCAGTCTCATTTTGTAAGATACGTATATAACGCCAACGGAGCGTTCTATAGAATCGACCGTCAACAACCGCCGTACATCGCGGCAGAGAATGAGGAGGAATTTAGATTATGGCAAAGAACAGGTACGCCGGCGACTATCCCGCTATTGGCATCCGGCCCATTGTCGACGGGCGGCGCGGGCCCATGAAGCTGCGGGAAAGCCTGGAGCCCCAGGTCATGGCCATGGCTCAGGCGGCAAAGAAGCTCTTTGAGGAAAACCTGCGCTACTCCAACGGCAGCCCGGTGCGGGTAGTGATTGCGGACAGCAGCATCGGCCGGGTTCCCGAATCCGCCGCCTGCGCGGAAAAATTCAAGAAAGAAAACGTGGCCGTAACGCTCTCCGTGACCCCCTGCTGGTGCTACGGCTCGGAGACCATGGACATGGACCCCATGACCATCAAGGGCGTATGGGGCTTCAACGGAACCGAGCGGCCCGGCGCGGTCTATCTGGCCTCGGTGCTGGCCACCCACGCGCAAAAGGGCCTGCCCGCCTTCGGTATCTACGGCCACGAGGTCCAGGACGTAGACCAGGTCGCGGATATCCCCGCCGATGTGCGGGAAAAACTGCTGCGCTTCGCGCGGGCCGCGCTGGCGGTGGCGTCCATGCGGGGAAAGAGCTATCTGCAAATCGGCTCTATGTGCATGGGCATCGGCGGGTCTATTATTGACCAGGATTTCATGGAGGAGTATCTGGGCCTGCGGGTGGAAAGCGTGGACGAAGTAGAAATCCTCCGGCGTATGGAGGAGGGGATTTACAATAGGGAGGCCTATGAGAAGGCCCTGGTCTGGACCAAGGAGCATTGCCGGGAGGGCCGGGACGACAACCCCGATTTCGTTCGTTTTTCCCGGGAGGAAAAGGATAAACAGTGGGAGTTCACCATCAAAATGTACTGTATCATCAAGGATTTGATGAACGGAAATCCGGACCTTCCTGCCGGGTTTGAGGAGGAGATGGCGGGCCACAACGCTATCGCCGCGGGCTTCCAGGGACAGCGGCAGTGGACGGACCACTGGCCCAATTGTGATTATCCCGAGGCGGTGCTTAACTCCACCTTCGACTTTGAGGGTCCCAGAGAGCCCATGATTTTCGCCACGGAAAACGACGTCCTCAACGGCCTGGGAATGCTCTTTATGAAACTGCTGACCCACCGCGCCCAGATTTTCGCCGACGTGCGGACTTTCTGGTCTCCGGAGGCCACAAAACGGGTAACCGGATACAGCCTGGAGGGCCGGGCGCGGGAAAACGGCGGTATGATTCACCTGCTCAATTCCGGCGCGGCCTGCCTGGACGCCTGCGGCGAGTGCGCGGACAAGGACGGAAACCCCGTCATGAAGCAATGGTGGGACGTTACGGAAGAGGACATCAAGAAAATGACCGGTGCCACCGTCTGGTGCGAGGCCGGATTTGACAACTTCCGGGGCGGCGGTTTCTCCAGCCACTTTGTCACCCGGGCGGAGATGCCTGTAACCATGATCCGGCTGAATCTGGTGAAGGGCCTGGGTCCGGCACTCCAAATCGCCGAGGGCTGGACGGTGAAGCTGCCTGACGAGGTGACGGATAAGCTCATGGAGCGGACCAATCCTACCTGGCCCTGCACCTGGTTCGCCCCCCGCTGCGACGGCGTGGAGGGCAGTCCCTTCCGCACCGCCTACGACGTGATGAACAACTGGGGCGCAAACCACGGCGCCATCTCCTACGGGCATGTGGGCGCGGATCTCATTACCCTCTGCTCCATGCTGCGCATCCCGGTGTGTATGCATAACGTGCCGGAAAAGGATATCTTCCGGCCCGCCGCGTGGAACGCCTTCGGGATGGATAAGGAGGGCCAGGACTACCGGGCCTGCGCCGCCTACGGCCCCCTATACCGGAATATTCGCTGACAACAGCGCGGCGTCCCCGGCGGGACGGCTGCCCTCGTATGAATCAAATTGAGGAGGAATTTTGTTATGGCAATCGCTGTCCTGATGCCCAAGGCGGGCATCACTGTGGAGTCCTGCATCATCGGCCAGTGGGAGAAGAAGGTGGGCGACCATGTCGCCGTGGGCGATATCCTCTTCAACTACGAGACGGACAAGGCGTCTTTTGAGTGCGAGTCCACCGCCGGGGGAGAGCTGCTGGAAATCTTTTTCCAAAACGGCGACGAGGTGCCCTGCCTTGCAAACGTATGCGCTATCGGCACTAAGGGCGAGGACTGCTCCAGCCTGCGGCCTGCCGCCGCTGGAAACGCCGCGCCCGAGGTCCCCCATTCCCCCGCCCCGGAGGCCGCGCCGGTACAGACGGCCGCTCCTGTCCCCGCCGTATCCGGCGCGCCGGCCTCTCCCAGGGCGAAAAAGCTGGCGGCCCGGGCCGGTGTGGACGTCTCTCAGGCCGCCGGGACCGGCCCCAATGGCCGCGTGATTGAGCGGGACGTGCGGGAGCTGATGGCCCGGGATGTACCGGCGCAGACGGCCCCCGCCGTTCCGGAAACGGCCCGGCCCGGCGCAGGAAACGCCGAAGCCGCGTTTGAGGACGTGCCCTTCTCCAATATCCGCAAGGTCATTGCGAAGAGTATGCTGAGTTCCTTGCAGAACATGGCGCAGCTGACCCTGCACTCCTCCTTCGACGCCGCCGCCTTGCAGGATTACCGGAAACTGCTGAAGACGATGGACGGCTGTCTGGCGGGGATAACCCTGGGCGATATGGTCCTGTACGCCGTATCCAGAACGCTGCCCCGCCATCCTGATTTGAACGCTAATGTGGTGGGGGAGAGTACTCTCCGGCGGTACCGGCACGTACATCTGGGCGTGGCGGTGGATACGCCCCGAGGACTTATGGTCCCTACCATTTTCAACGCGGACCAGAAGAGCCTGGCGGAGATTTCCAGAGAGGTCAAGGAGCTGGCGGAGCAGGCCAGAAGCGGAAAAATCAGTCCCGACCTGCTGGCGGGCGGCACGTTTACCGTCACCAATCTCGGCAGTATGGGCATAGAGATGTTTACGCCGGTGATCAATCCTCCTCAGACCGGTATCCTGGGCGTGTGCGGCATCACCCAGCGGGTGCGGCCCGGGACGGACGGCGGCGCAGCGCTCTATCTCGCCATGGGGCTGAGTCTGAGCTTCGACCACCGGGTAGTGGACGGCGCCCCCGCCGCCAGATTTATGAAGGAGCTTTGCGCGGAGCTGGAGCGGTTTACCGCCCTGCTGGCGAAATAAAGAGGAGAGAATACAGATGGAAGTATTTGACGTATTGGTTATCGGCGGCGGCCCCGGCGGGTATCTCTGCGCCGAGCGGGCCGCCCAGGGCGGCATGAAGGCGGCGGTATTCGAGAAAGCCCGTCTGGGCGGAACCTGCCTCAACGAGGGCTGCGTGCCCACCAAAACCCTGCTCAACTCCGCCAAGCTCTACCGTCACGCCAAAGAGAGCGGCGTATTCGGCGTGACCAGCGGGGAGGTAACCTTCGATTTCCCCGCCGTCATGAGGCGAAAGGAGCAGGTGGTCAAGCAGCTGGTTACAGGCGTGGAGGCGGCTATGAAGAGCTACAGCGTCGAGGTGATCCGTGCCTTTGCCAAAATCGAGGGCAGGGATGAAAACGGTTTTCTTGTCTCCGCGGATGGCCGGACCTACGCGGGAAAACGGCTGGTTATCGCCTCCGGGTCCGCATCCGCCGTACCGCCCATCCCCGGCGTAAAGGAGGGGCTGGAGACAGGCTTTGTTGTCACCAGCCGGGAGATTCTGGACCGGGTGGAACCGCCGGAGGAGCTGGTGGTCATCGGCGGCGGCGTCATCGGGCTGGAGCTGGCCTACTATTACGCCGTTGTGGGAAGCAAGGTCACGGTCATTGAGATGCTGCCGAAAATCGCCGGGAACACCGACCCGGAAATCTGCAAACTCCTTATGGATGACTACAAGAAACGGAATATGACCTTCCGGCTGGATTGTAAGGTCCTGGAGGTCACAAAGGATTCCGTGCTGTACGAGGAGAAGGGCGAAAAGAAAGAGGCCAAATGCGGGCTGGTGCTCCTCAGCACCGGACGCAGGCCCGCTGCCGCTGACCTTGGCCTGGAAAAGCTGGGCCTGGAGATGGACCGCGCCGCCATTGTCACGGACCGTCACATGTGTACCAACGTGGCCGGGGTCTACGCCGTGGGCGACTGCAACGGCAAGCTGATGCTGGCCCACACCGCCTACCGGGAGGCCGAGGTGGCGGTCAACCATATGCTGGGTATCCCCGACGAGATGCGCTACGAGACGGTGCCCTCCGTTATCTATACCGACCCGGAGGTGGCGAGCGTGGGCGAGAGCGCGGAGAGCGCGAAGGCCAAGGGGATGAACGTTAAAGAAGTCAAGCTGCCGCTTCTGTTCTCCGGACGCTACGCGGCGGAAACCCAGGGCGGAAAAGGATTCATTAAACTGGTCGTGGATATGGACCGGAGACGGCTGGTGGGCTGCCATATGGCGGGCTCCTACGCCTCGGAGATCATTATGACCGCTACCATGATGGTGGACACCGAGCTGCCGCCGGAACGGCTAAAAAAGCTGGTATTCCCCCACCCCACCGTAGGCGAGGCCATTCGGGAAGCCATTTTCCAAATATAAGGGAGGTTGGTTGTTATGCCTAAGAGTTTATTTGTCGATCCCGCCGAACTGCGGGCTCCGAATACGATCCGGTTTGAGGACATCCCCGTCAACGCCTACCGCAAATCCGTGGCGGATGAGCGGGAAAAATTCGGCGACGGAAATCTGGTCCGTATCTGGCGGGATATTACCATCCTGCGGGAGTTTGAGTCCATGCTCAACCAAATCAAGACCCAGGGTGTCTATAACGGCGTCGAGACCACCTATCCCGGCCCCGCCCATCTGTCTCTGGGACAGGAGGCCGCCGCCGTGGGACAGGCGTACCTGCTGGACCGCAGCGATTTTACCTTCGGAAGCCATAGAAGCCACAGCGAAATTCTGGCAAAGGGCCTGAGCTGCATAGAGAAGCTCAGTGACCAGGAGCTGATGGAGGTCATGGAGGGCTTTTTGGGCGGCAGGACCCTGCGGGCCGTGGAGAAGCTGGGGCCCGCCAAGGATACCAAGGAGCTGGCTATCCGGTTTCTGGTTTACGGTGCGCTGGCGGAGGTGTTTGCCCGGGAAAATGGGTTCCATCACGGCATGGGCGGGTCCATGCACGCGTTTTTCCTGCCCTTCGGCATATACCCCAATAACGCGATTGTGGGCGGCAGCGCGACCATCGCTACCGGCGCGGCGCTCTTTAAAAAGTGCAATGAGAAAAACGGAGTGGTGGTCTGTAATATTGGCGACGGGGCGTTGGGACGGGGACCGGTGTGGGAAGCGATGAACTTCGCCTGTATGGACCAGTTCCGCACGCTTTGGGAGAAGGGGCAGGATAAGGGAATGCCTATCCTCTATAATATTTTCAACAACTCCTACGGCATGGGCGGGCAGACCCGGGGCGAGACAATGGCCTACGACATGCTGGCCCGGATGGGGGCGGGCGTGTCCCCCACCCAGCTCCACGCGGAACGGATCGACGGCTATCATCCGCTGGCGGTCATCGACGCTATGGAGCGGAAGCTGGCCCTGCTGCGGGAGGGCAAAGGGCCCGTGCTGCTGGATACTATTACCTACCGTCTCTCCGGTCACTCCACTTCCGACCAAAACGCTTACCGTACCAAGGAGGAAATCGAGGCGTGGCGAGAGGTTGACCCCATCGTCACCTACCGGCGCGCTCTGGTGGAGGCGGGCGTGGCCCCGGACAGCCAGTTTGAAGAAATTCTGGCGGAAACCGCAGAGCGTATGACGAGGATTTGCAGGCACGCGGCCGATCCCGGCGTTTCTCCCTACGCGGATTTTGACGCCGACCCCGGATATGTGGAGCGGCTGATGTTCTCCAATGAAAAGACACCCTCTTTTGATACGGAGCGGACGCCGGAGGCCAGTATGCCGAAGGAAGAGTGCCCCATGTGGCAGAAGCTGGAGGGCAAGGAGCGGTCTCCCTTTAAGGACGGCAAGCCGGTGAGCAAGATGAAGCTCTTTAATCTGCGGGACGCCATCAGCGAGGTCATTTTGGATAAGTTCTATGAGGACCCGACCTTGGTTTCTTACGGAGAGGATGTACGGGATTGGGGAGGAGCGTTCGCCGTCTACCGGGGCATGGCCGACGCAATTCCCCATAGCAGGCTTTTCAACTCGCCCATTTCTGAATCCGCGATTGTGGGTACCGCCGTGGGGTACGGCATGTGCGGCGGAAGGGTGATTATCGAGCTGATGTACGCCGATTTTATTGGGTGCGCTGGAGATGAGATTTTTAATCAGTTGAGCAAGTGGCAGTCCATGTCCGCCGGGATTTTGAAAATGCCGGTGGTACTGCGGGTGTCCGTGGGCTCCAAGTACGGCGCGCAGCACAGCCAGGATTGGACCGCGCTTTGCGCACATATTCCGGGACTGAAGGTCTGTTTCCCCGCCACGCCGTGGGAGGCGAAGGGGCTTATGGAGTCGGCTTTGAACGGGACCGACCCGGTGGTGTTTTTTGAGAGCCAGCGGATTTATGACGTAGGGGAGCAGTTCCATGAGGGCGGCGTGCCTGCGGGACGGTATGAGATTCCGATTGGCGACACGAATGTAGTCCGCCAAGGGAAGGATTTGACGATTCTTACTATTGGCGCGGCGTTGTACCGGGCTGTGGAGGCGGCTAAGACGCTCAGCGAGACATATGGTCTGGAGGCGGAGATTATCAATCTGCACTCTCTGGCTCCGTTGGATTACAGCAAGATTGTGGAATCCGTGCGCAGGACCGGACGGGTGGCGCTGGTCAGCGACGCATGTGCGAGAGGGTCGTTCCTCTGCGATGTGGCGGCGAATATTACGCAGCTGTGCTTTGACGATTTGGATGCGCCGCCAGCGGTGGTGGGAGCCAGGAACTGGATTACGCCGCCGTATGAATTTGACCACTACTTCTTCCCCCAGGAATCGTGGATTTTAGACGCGATTCATCAGCAGATCCTGCCCCTGCCGGGGTATGTACCCAGTCAGAGCCGAACGGAGACCGAGCTTCTCCGCAGGGCAAAGCTGGGTGTGTAAACGGGAACTGCGCGTGCGGGAGAGTTAGTGAGGGAGAAAGAGCGGGGCTCTGTCCGATTGGACGGGGCCCCGCGAATTTTTTTGAAAATCGCCGCGTATGAAATCGCCGACTCCGGCTATCCTATGGTCAGAAAAGGAGTGATGTACGATGGCGATTCAATTTGAAACGCGGCTGAAAACCGGCCTGCATAATACCTCGGAAATCGGACGATTGCGAACGGTGATGCTGCACCGTCCGGGGCGGGAGCTGGAAAACCTGATGCCGGAATATCTGGAGCGGCTGCTGTTTGACGACATCCCTTATCTTAAAGTTGCGCAGACGGAGCATGACGCGTTCGCCCAGTGCCTGCGGGAAAACGGCGCGGAGGTTCTGTATCTGCGGGACTTGGTGGAGGAGACGATTGCGGACCCGGAAATCCGTAAGGAGCTGACAGAGCAGTTTTTGGACGAGGCGGATATTGATAAGCACCGTATCCGGGAGATTTTGGTGGACTATTTCGCGGATATGGAGGACGGCGAACTGGTAGATACTATGATGGCGGGCGTGCGGAAGAGCGATATTCGCGGCTTTGAAACCGGGAAGCTGGCGGATTATCTCAGCTTTCGGTCTGACGGCTATCCTTTCCTCATTGACCCGATGCCGAACCTCTATTTTACCCGGGACCCTTTCGCTACTATCGGAACCGGCGTGTCTCTGCACCATATGCATACCGTTACCAGGAACCGGGAGACGCTGTTTGGGAAATTTATCTTTAAATACCATCCCCGCTACAAGGACGCGCCTAAGTGGTATGACCGGGGGGAGACGTCCTCTCTGGAGGGCGGCGATATTCTGATTCTATCGCCGGAGGTCATCGCGGTGGGAATCTCCCAGCGCACAGAGGAGGACAGTATTGATAAGTTCGCCCATACTGTGCTTTCTATCAGCAAGACCTTCAAAAAAATTCTGGCGTTTGATATTCCCAAGACGCGGAGTTTTATGCATCTGGATACGGTGTTTACGATGGTGGATCGGGATAAGTTCACTGTTCATCCGAATATTCTCCACGAGATTACTGTGTATGTAATGGAATTGGTGGACGGGAAGGTTCGGATTCAGGAGGAGTCCGGAAGGTTGGAGGATATTTTGAAACGGCACTTGCAGCTGGATAACGCTACGCTTATTAAGTGCGGGAGCGACAGTCCTATCGACGCGGCGCGGGAACAGTGGAGCGACGGGAGTAATACGCTGGCAATCGCGCCGGGAGAAGTTGTGGTTTATGAGAGAAATTACGTTACGAACAGGATTTTGGAGGACCATGGTATTCGGGTTCACACAATTCCGTGCAGCGAGCTGAGCCGGGGCCGGGGCGGACCGAGATGTATGAGTATGCCGTTTGTGCGGGAGGACGTGGAATAAAGTTTTCGCCCGCCTTTTTCAAAAGGCGGCGGAGTCCAGAGGCAGAGCCTCTGGCGGGTTTGGGCGGAGCCCAACATCCAATCCCTACCGATTTTAAAGGAGAATTGTAAGATGGCAGTAAATTTAAAAGGCAAGAGTTTTTTGACCCTTATGGACTTGACCCCGCAGGAAATCCGATATCTGCTGGATTTGGGACACGATTTGAAAAGCAAGCGCAGAGCAGGCATTTGCGAGCCAACGCTGAAGGGCAAGCATATTGTGCTGCTGTTTGAGAAGACGTCAACCCGTACGCGGTGCTCGTTTGAGGTGGCGGCGACACAGGAGGGCGCACATGTCACCTATCTGGATGCGGGGAGCAGTCAGATGGGGAAAAAGGAGAGCCTGGAGGACAGCGCAAAGGTTCTGGGGCGGTTTTTTGACGGAATTGAGTACCGGGGCTTTGACCAGAAGGTGGTAGAGGATTTGGCGAGGTTCTCGGGCGTGCCTGTGTGGAACGGGTTGACCGACGTGGACCATCCCACGCAAATTTTGGCGGATATGATGACGATTGAAGAGCATTGCTCTAAGCCGCTTCGGGAGGTAAAGGTGGTCTTTCCCGGAGATGTGCGCAATAATATGTGCTACGCTTGGATGTATGGGTGCGCTAAAATGGGTATGCATTTTGTGGGACTGGGACCCAAGGAGCTGGCAGCGGGCGTGGACCAGAACGTTATGCGGCAGGTTCTGGCCGTGGCGCAGGAGACCGGGGCAACGATTGAGATAACCAGCGACGAGGCAACGCTGTCCGGCGCGGACGTTATTTACGGGGATATTTGGGCGTCCATGGGCGAGGAGGAGCTGATACCTGAACGCGCAAAGCTGCTTACGCCTTTTAGGGTTACGGAGGAGACGCTGAAGCGAACAGGGAATCAAAATGTGCTGTATCTTCACTGCCTTCCGTCCTTCCACGACTTTGAGACAAAGCTTGCGAAGGAGTGGCAGGCAAAGGGAGTGGATATCCGGGAGGTCACAGACGAGGTGTTCCGGGGACCTCATTCCGTGGTGTTCGACGAAGCGGAAAACCGAATGCACTCCATCAAGGCCGTGCTGGTGGCGACTATCGGCCACTAGCCGGAAAACGGGGAAGCCTGGACGCGGGAGACGTCCGGGCTTCCGGTTTTAGAGGGGATGGAAGAAAGCTCCAGCCATAAGCGGGGGCATTCCGGCGCACACTAGTCCGGAATAGGAGGAGTGATGTCCCATGAAGAAATTTCATATGCCTACGGCGTATACCATACTGTTTATTTTGCTGATACTGGTAGCCGCCGCGACGTGGATTATTCCGGCAGGGGCCTACCAGCGGCAAGGGGAGGAGGAAACGCCAATAGCGGGCACCTACGCGCCTGTGGAACAGCAGCCGCAAGGAGTGGGGGATGTGCTGCTGGCCTCCTTCGAGGGGTTCTATGACGCTGTGGACGTGGCGCTGTTTATCTTGATGGTGGGCGGTTTTCTGGGCGTGGTGATGAAGACCGGGGCAATCGACGCGGGGGTGGCAAATGTTATCCGGCTTTTGGGCGGGAAGGAAATATTGCTTATACCTGTACTGATGGTTTTGTTCAGCCTGGGGGGGACGTCCTTCGGCATGTGGGAGGAAACTATGGCCTTTTACCCACTGCTGATTCCTGTCTTCGCGGCGGCGGGGTACGACGCTCTGGTGGGCATTGCGGTGGTACTGCTGGGCAGCGGCACCGGGGTGCTGGCCAGCACGGTGAATCCCTTTGCCACGGGTATCGCGGCTGGGTTCGCGGGGGTGAGCCTGGGAGAAGGGTTGATCCTGCGGGTGGTGATGCTGGTGGTAATGGACGCGGCGGCGGTCTGGTTTGTGATGGCTTACGCGCGGAAGGTGCGGGCGCATCCGGAAAAATCGCTGGTGGCGGACCTGCCGCAGAAATTCAGCGGAAAACGCGGCGGGGAGACACCTACTCTGAACGGGAAGCGGAAGATTGTGCTGGTTATCTTCACCGTTACTTTTCTGGTAATGGTATACGGGGTTATTCCGTTTGACGATATCGGTGCGCCGCTGCCCACGCTGGGCTGGTGGTTCCCGGAACTGAGCGCGCTTTTTATGGCCAGCGGTATGATAATCGGACTCATATACGGCATGGGGGAGCAGGAAACCTTGGACGCGTTTGTGGCAGGAGCGGCGGACCTGATCGGCGTAGGATTTATTATCGGGGTCAGCCGGGGAATCACGACGCTGATGAACGGGGGAATGATTACCGATACCGTGCTCTACTGGGGCGAGCGGGCCTTGGACGGGGCGGGTTCGGTGACGTTTATCCTGCTGGTGTATCTGATCTATTTGCCGCTGTCCATTTTGATTCCCTCGTCCTCGGGGCTGGCTACGCTGTCGGTGCCTATTATGGCTCCGCTGGGGGAGTTCGCCGGAATCGGCGGGGCGCTTATTATTACCGCGTTTCAGTCGGCGTCGGGGCTGGTGAATCTGATTACGCCTACGGCGGCGGTGGTAATGGGCGGGCTGGCTTTCGGGAACGTACCCTACGACAGGTGGGTCCGGTTTATTTGGAAATTGGTCCTAATTTTCTTTCTGCTGACGGTGGCATTTTTGGCGGTATCCGCCGTTTTATAATCGTAATTGTGTGTGTTATAATAGAAAGGCGGCTTTGCGGCCGCCTACATAAGGGAACAGCAGGTGCGTTGCGATGAGAGTAATAGACATGCATACCCATATTTTTCCGGACAAGGTAGCGCGCAAGGCTACCGTGGCTACAGCGGAGTATTTTAACCTGCCCGAGCCGCCCAACCACTACGGGACCGTAGACGAGCTGGCGGCCACGCTGAACGGGGCGGGGATAACTTACGCAATGGTGTTTTCCGCCGCGACGACGGAACATCAGGTTGAGCATATTAACCGGTATATTTTGCAGGAAACGGAACAGCATAGTCAGTTTATTCCGTGCGGAACGCTCCACGCGGGGTATGAGGGGTATAAGGCGGAGCTGAGGTGGATGCGGGAGCACGGTCTGTACGGCGTGAAAATCCACCCGGAGTTTCAGCATTTCGCCTTGGACGACCCGCGCCTTTTTCCTATGTACGAGGAGATGGAGCGGAGCGATATGTTCCTCATTGCCCATATGGGGGACCCGCGCGTCAACGTCTCGGGCCCCGCTCACATGGTGCCGGTGGCGGAAACATTTCCGAAGCTGCGGTGTATCGCGGCTCATTTGGGCAATTGGGGAGATTGGGATATCGAGAAAATCCGGCCCATGGCAAAGCTGCCCAATATCTACACCGATATCAGCTCGTCGTTCAATTATACCAGCGACCACGAGTCGTTGTACCGGATTTTGGGCGAATATGACCCTGCACATGTCTTTTTCGGCTCGGATTACCCCATCTGGTGTCCCAAAAAGGAACTGCGCCGGGCGATGGAGCTGAAACTCCCCCAGAGCTTTTTGGAGGATATCCTGTTTCACAATTTCGCGGCGTTCTATCACTACCGGCAGCTGTAGGGTATGGGTACCGGCGATTGAAAAAAGTTTAAAAGTTGGCAAAAAATCCTTGCGTTTTGTGGGATTGTATGCTATAATAACGCCGCATTCCGCACAGCCCCTGATGCCGGGCCGGTGCCGCCTACAGGACGGTTGGCCCCCCGCAGAGGACGGGGCTGGAGGGTACAACTAAATTTATTGGAGGAAAATTGTAACATGGCAAGCGTTGTTTCTATGAAGCAGCTCCTGGAGGCGGGCGTCCACTTCGGACATCAGACCCGCCGCTGGAACCCCAAAATGGCGCCCTATATCTACACGGAGCGCAACGGCATCTATATCGTCGATTTGCAGAAGACCGTCCGCAAGCTGGAGGAGGCTTATAATTTCGTCCGCCAGATTGCTGAAAACGGTCAGTCCCTGCTCTTCGTGGGCACCAAGAAGCAGGCTCAGGACGCCATCCGCGAAGAGGCCGGCCGCTGCGGTCAGTATTACGTCAACGCGCGCTGGCTGGGCGGCATGATGACCAATTTCAAGACCATGCGCACCCGCGTGGACCGGCTGAATCAGCTCAAGACCATGCAGGAGGACGGCACCTTCGATATGCTGCCCAAGAAAGAGGTCATGAAGCATCTGGGCGAAATCGCAAAGCTGGAAAAGTACCTGGGCGGCGTGAAGGAGATGAAGAAGCTCCCCGGCGCGCTGTTCATCGTGGACACCCGGAAGGAACGGAACGCCATCGCTGAGGCGCACAAGCTGGGCATCCCCGTGGTGGCAATCGCCGATACCAACTGCGACCCCGATGAGATTGATTACGTGATCCCCGGCAACGATGACGCCATCCGCGCAATCAAGCTCATCTCTTCCATCATGGCCAACGCCGTGCTGGAGGGCAGACAGGGCGAGCAGACCGAGGAAGCCGCTCCCGCCCCCGCTGCCGACGCTGAGTAATTTGTATTGACATACCGTCCGGACGCCTGAGGTTCTTTAATGGGCCGCAGGTTCCGGTGATTCTGAAACAGGAGGAAAGTAAGACATGGCATTTACCCCTACTGATGTAAAAACCCTGCGCGAAATGACCGGCGTGGGTATGATGGACTGCAAGAAGGCGCTGGTTGCGTCTGACGGCGATATGGACAAGGCCGTGGAGTGGCTGCGCGAGAAGGGTATGGCCGCATCCGTGAAGAAGGCTGGACGCGTGGCCGCCGAGGGTATGGCTTACGCGGCTGTGATCGGCGGCGAGGGCGTGGTTGTGGAAGTCAACGCCGAGACTGACTTTGTGGGCAAGAACGAGAAGTTTGTGGATTTTGTGAAGGGCGTTGCCGCTACCGTGGTCAGCCAGAAGCCCGCCGACCTGGATGCGCTGATGGAGTGCAAGTACAACGGCACCGACCTGACCGTGATCCAGCAGCAGCAGGAGATGGTTCTGGTGATCGGCGAGAATATCAAGGTCCGCCGCTTTGCCCGCTTCTCTGAGGGAGTTTCCGTTCCCTACGTCCACGCCGGCGGCAAGATTGGCGTGCTGGTGTCCCTGGAGACCAGTCTGAACGCCGAGCAGGTGCAGGAGGCCGGGTTCAATGTGGCCATGCAGATTGCCGCGCTGAATCCCCGGTTCTGGGATAAGTCTCAGGTGACCCAGGAGATTCTGGACGAGGAAAAGAAAGTCATGATGGCCCAGATGGAGAATGATCCCAAAATGGCCGGAAAGCCGGAGCAGGTCCGTGAGAAAATTGTCATGGGCAAGATGAACAAGTTCTATTCCGAGAACTGCCTCCTTCAGCAGGAGTTCGTGCGGAGCGACGTGTTTACCGGTTCTGTGGAAGCCTACCTTGCTGACGTTGCCAAAAAGCTGGGCGGGACGATTACCTTCAAGGACGCCATCCGCTTTGAGAAGGGCGAGGGCATTGAGAAGAAGCAGGAGAACTTTGCTGAGGAAATCGCTTCCATGGTGAAGGGTTAATTGCTGTCCCCTACCTGCAAAACCGACAGAGTGTCCCAAATAAAATGACCGAAAAAGGTCCGAGGTAACGATTTGCTGCCCCGGGCCTTTTCTTTTTCCATTTGCGGCTGAATCATACCCTGGAGGCTGCTGTTTTATCTGACGCTGTACAAGCTCTGCAAGGGCGGGACGAAACAGAAGGAGCGTCCAGGCTTAACGACCGCATTGGGCATAGGAGAAACCGTAAGAGGACCAACCTGAACACAAGGCTGGTCCTCCCTCTGTTTCACACGAACTACATACTGAAACCTGAAATGCCCGCAAATAGTGGATTTTATAAAACTAAACAAACTTCTGAAGAATTGCAAGCTCGTTCTCTGTCAAAAAGCGAAAATCACCACGGGGAAGGCTTCGGTCCAGCTCCAGCCCGGCCATTTGTACGCGTTCCAGATACACCACCGGCGCGCCCCTTGACGCCAGCATCCGCTTGACCTGATGGAATTTCCCTTCCCGCAGGGTCACCAGGGCTTCCGTGCCGCCGGTGCCGGGAAGAATTTCCAACTTTGCAGGCAGGCATTCCAGTCCGTCACTCAAGGACAGCCCATCAGCAAACGCCGCGCAGTCGCCCTCGTTCAAACAGCCGTCCACCCGCGCGTAATACACTTTGTCCACATGACGTTTCGGGGACAGCAGCGCGTGGGCAAGAGGGCCTTCGTTGGTCAGAAGCAGCAGTCCCTCTGTATCCTTGTCCAGCCGTCCCACCGGAAACAACCCCTGCCGCTGCAACTCCCGGGGCAGAAGGTCCAGCACCGTAGTTCCCCGGCCGTCTTCCGTTGCGGACAGATACCCTGCCGGCTTATTCAGCATCACCCACGTGTACCGCCGCCATATCAACCGCTCTCCCTCTGCTGTCACCAAGCTTGGCTCCGGGTCCGTCTTTGCGTCCGCCGACCGTACCT
>CAMSIF010000027.1 GCA_947058885.1 uncultured Clostridia bacterium | reverse complement strand
TTTTTTGTTTTTTTTTTGGTGTTTTTGGCCTTTCTGTGTTGTGGCGGGGTGTGGGGTGGGGTTGTTCCCCCCCCCCCACGCCGCGGTTTTGGGGAAGCTAGCTATTGCGCGAGAACATGAGGGAGGCCGCAGAGCCGTCTATGGTACAGTGCGCTCCCAGGGGCAGGGTCACCATGGGTGTGCAATGGGCCGAATGGAGGTTATACAGCACGGGCCGGGGCCAGTTGGAGAAGAAGTCTTTCAGCAGCTCCTCCGGTCCGTAGGATTCCCGATAGGCGTTGCGGCAGTGCGTGAAGGCGCCCAAAACGATACCGGCAGCGGATTGCAGTACGCCCGCGTAGTGGAGCTGGCTTAACAGGCGGTCCAGGGCGTAGACCGGTTCATCCACGTCTTCCAGGTAGAGAATGCGGTCCTTCGCGTCTATCTGCCAGGGGGTTCCCAGGGACTGGACCACAAGGGAGAGATTGCCGCCGGTCAGCGGCCCAGAGGCTGTGCCGGGACGCAGGGACTTGATGGGTTCGCCGGGGGCGTTTTTGACGCATAAGCGTTTTTCCATATATAATGCCGCCAGGAGACTGGGCCAGGTGAAGGGATCGTCCTCCCATTTCAGGATACGGTTCGCGGTAGGACCGTGATAAGTGACCAGATGGCAGTTTTTTTGGATAGCCAGGTGGAGGGAGGTCACATCGCTGAAACCAATGAAGGGTTTGGGGTGGGTGGAGATGGCGGCATAGTCCAGGAGCGGGGGAAGCTGCCAGGCGGTGCTGCCGCCCCGGACGCACCAGATGGCGGAAATGTCTGGGTCGGAGAAGCCGGCGTTGATACCGGCGGCGCGGAGTTCCGGCGGGGCGGCGGCGTAGCCGCAGGGGGTGGAGGACTGGCAGGAGGGGTCAATCCGGACATGGAAGCCCAGGCGTTCCACGCTCTGCGCGATGGAGTCGATTGGCTGGTCCCCGGACAGGGGAGAGGAGGGGGCGATAAGCAGAATTGTGCTGCCGGTTTCCGGCATAGGGGGAAAGATCATCATAACCTCCCGTAAGCAAAACGTAGTTTTGCGCAAAAGTTCTTTTTGATTCTTTTTCTTTCAAGAAAAAGAATGTATGCCTTATCCCTCGAGAAAATCCAGAGCCGCCTGGGCCTCCACCGCAGCGGAAAGCCAGAGGGCGTCGGGGTCCGCGCCGAAACGGGGATTATGGTTGGGATAGGTGAAGCCTTTGGTTTCGCTGCCGACGCCAATGTAGTAATAACAGCCGGGAACGAGCTCGTTGAAATAACCGAAGTCATCCGCGCCAAGGGAGGGGGCTTCCAGCTCCCAAATATTCTCCGGCCCCAGAATTTTGGCGGCGGAACGGCGGAGAAGCTCTGTAAGGGCAGGGTCGTTGTGGCAGCAGGGATAGCTCTCCACTATGTCGATATCCGCCTCTACGCCCATGGCGGCAGCTACGCCGGTAACAATGGAACGAAAATCTTCCTTTACCCGTTCACGGGCATCCGCCGTCATGGTGCGGAGAATACCCTTGAGGCGGGCTTCTGGAGGCAGGACGTTGCCTGCCGTGCCGGCGTGGATGCTGCCTATCGTCGCAACCACGGCTTCTGTGGGGCAGGTACGGCGGCTGGAGATTGTCTGAAGGGCGGTGATTACCTGGGCGGCGGCTACAATTACATCGGTTCCGAGTTCGGGCTTGGCTCCGTGGGTACCCCGGCCGCGGAGGGTGACGGTAAAGGGGTTGGAGGCGGCGCAGATGGGGCCAGTGCGGACGGAGAGGGCGCCGGTGGGAATGAGGCTCTCCACATGGCAGCAGAGCATGGCGTCTACCTTGGGATTTTCCATACAGCCGGAGGCAATCATGGGTGCCGCGCCGCCCCGGTCCTCTTCGTCCGGCTGGAAGAAGAGCTTGATATTGCCGTGAATGGTCTCTTTCCTCTGGTTTAAGAGTTCTGCCGCGCCCAGAAGAGAGGCAGTGTGGAAGTCGTGACCGCAGGCGTGCATAACGCCGGGATTTTGGGAGGCGTAGGGGAGGTTGGTCTCCTCGTTAATGGGGAGAGCGTCTATGTCAGCACGGAAGCCGATGGTTCTGCCGGGATGGCCGCCCCGGATAATGGCGGCGGTTCCGGTGTCCGCCATGGGAATGTATTCGATGCCGAGTTCGTCCAGGCGGGAACGGATGAAGGCGGCAGTCTGACGCTCCTGGCAGCCCAATTCGGGGCAGCGGTGGAGAGCCTGGAAGATTTCCTGAAGAACAGGGGAGAGGGCGAGGGCCTGCTGTTTCAAATCAACGGTCATGGCGTAAGCCTCCTTGCTTATCGGATAGTTGTATTATACACAAAATCAGATGGGAAATCATCTGTTTTTTGACGAGATACGAACAAAGGCGTCCCGGTAAACCGGAACGCCTTTGTAGTTGAAATGAGGGACTGAATTAGAAGATGCCCTGCTCCATCATAGCCTCGGCAACCTTCTTGAAACCGGCGATGTTGGCGCCAGCCACCAGGTTATAGCCCAGACCGTATTCCTCGGCGGCTTCCTTGGACATCTTGTGGATGGTCTTCATGATGCCCTTGAGCTTCTCGTCCACTTCCTCGGCGGACCAAACCAGACGCTCGCTGTTCTGGCTCATCTCCAGGGAGCTGACGGCTACGCCGCCGGCGTTGACGGCCTTGGAGGGGGCCACGATCATGTTGGGCTGCTGCATGAGGTAGAAGAGAGCGTCGTTGGTGGTGGGCATGTTGGCCACTTCAATGTAGTACTTCACGCCGTTGGCAACGATCTGCTGAGCGTGCTCCATGTGGACGTCGTTCTGCATGGCGGAGGGCATGATAACGTCGGCCTTGACGCCCCAGGGCTTCTCGCCGGGGTGGAACTCCACGCCAAACTTTTCGGCGTAGTCCTGGACGCGGTTGCGGCCGGAGTTACGCATCTCAACGATGTAGTCAATCTTCTCCATGGAGGAGGAAACGCCTTCGGGATCGTAGATGTAGCCGTCAGGACCGGAGAGGGTGACGACCTTGGCGCCCAGGTGGTGGGCCTTCTTGCAGATGCCCCAGGTCACGTTGCCGAAGCCGGCGCAGGCAATGGTCTTGCCCTTGATGTCCTCGCCCTCGTGCTCAAGGACCTCCTGGAGGTAGTACATAGCACCGTAGCCGGTGGCCTCGGGACGGGTGAGGCTGCCGCCGTAGCTGAAGCCCTTACCGGTGAGGACGCCGTTCTCGAAGGTACCCTTCAGGCGGCGGTACTGACCGTAGAGGTAGCCGATTTCGCGGCCGCCAACGCCCATGTCACCGGCGGGGACGTCGATGTCCGGCCCGATGTAGCGGTAGAGAGCCGTCATAAAGCTCTGGCAGAAGCGCATGATTTCCGCGTCGGACTTACCGGCGGGATCAAAGTCGGAACCGCCCTTGCCGCCGCCGATGGGCAGACCGGTGAGGCTGTTCTTGAAGATTTGCTCAAAGCCCAGGAACTTGATGATGCCGGGATAGACGTTCTTCTGGAAACGCAGGCCGCCCTTGTAGGGGCCGATAGCGCCGTTGAACTGGCAGCGGTAGCCGATATTGGTATGATAATTGCCGTTGTCGTCCATCCATACCACGCGGAAGGTGAACATGCGCTCGGGCTCCACCATGCGGCCCAAGAGGTCCGCCTTCTCGTACTCCGGGTGCTTGTCCATCACGGGGGCGATGGAAGTGAGGACTTCCTCCACGGTCTGCACGAACTCCGGCTCGTTACCGTGTTTCTTCTTGACGTCCTCGATCACGCTTGCGACATAAGCATTCATTTTTGATGTTCCTCCTCATATTTTCCAGAGCGGGCGGGATAGGCCCCACCCGGTTCTCCGCTCGTATTCATCCTACCACCATTTCCCTCAAAACTCAAGAGGAACCGTCTGCTCAAAACGTGAAAGATTTGCCCTTATTTTTGTGCATTTTTCCCGATAGGCCCTTTCTTGGCAAATACGCTCTTGTCACATCCGCTTTGAAACGTTATAATAAGGCCAGGTTACCGGTAAAAACCGGGGCAACCGCCTTTTCCCGCTCATTTTACAAGGAGGAGATTCAATGGAGAGAAACTGTACGGACTATCAAACGTTTGTGGAAATTCTCAGGCAGGAGCTGGTGCCGGCGATGGGATGCACCGAGCCCATTGCCATCGCCTATTGCGCCGCCAGAGCCAGAGCCGCGTTGGGAGCGGTTCCGGACTACATATTGGTGGAGGCCAGCGGCAATATTATCAAAAACGTCAAGAGCGTCATCGTGCCCAATACCAACGGCAGGCGCGGCATACAGGCCGCCGCCGCCATCGGGGTTATCGCCGGGGACGAGAACCGGGGACTGGAAGTAATCTCTCAGGCCGCCAAGGAGGACGTGGACAGGCTGGGGGACTACATGGAGCAGACCCAAATTGAAGTCCAGGCCAGCGAGACGGAATATATTTTGGACATCTGCGTCATCGTAAAAAAGGACGGGCATTCCGCGAAGGTGCGGGCAGTAAACGAGCACACTAACATTATCCTAGTGGAAAAGGACGGTCAGACGCTGGAGTCCAAAGAGGTGGGGGAGGGCCAGAAAAACACCTTGGATTACGGCGCGCTTTCGGTGGAAAAAATCTACGACTTCGCCGTCACCGCCTGCCTGGAGGACGTGCAGCCCATTCTGGACCGGCAAATCAGCTATAACACCGCCATCTCTCAGGAGGGCCTGCGCTCAGACTACGGGGCCAATATCGGCAAGGTGCTGATGCGGACTTACGGCGGGGATATCCGGATACGCGCCAAGGCCGCCGCCGCCGCCGGTTCCGACGCCCGGATGAACGGCTGTGAGATGCCGGTAGTCATCTGCTCTGGCAGCGGCAACCAGGGCATGACCGCCTCTCTGCCGGTCATCGAGTACGCCAAGGAGCTCAAATGTCCCCAGGAGCGTCTGTACCGGGCGCTGCTTATTTCCAACCTGGTGACCATCCATCAGAAAACCGGAATCGGGAGGCTCTCCGCCTACTGCGGGGCCGTCAGCGCGGGAGCGGGAGCCGGGGCGGGCATCGCCTACCTCTGCGGAGGGGACTACGAGGCAATTATCCATACGGTAGTAAACGCCCTGGCGATTACCTCGGGCATTATCTGCGACGGAGCCAAGTCCTCCTGCGCCGGAAAGATTGCCGTGGCTGTGGACAGCGGCATTCTGGGTTATGAAATGTACTTGCAGGGACAGCAGTTTTACGGCGGCGACGGAATTATCTGCAAGGGCGTGGAAAATACCATCCGGAACGTGGGACAACTGGGACGCGTGGGCATGTTTGAGACGGACAAAGAGATTATCCGCATGATGACGAGAGGCTGAGAGGCAGATGGATATAGCCCAATTTTGGAAGTATGTTCTTGAACAGGATGCAGATAAAATCCGAGAGTTCTTTTGTAAGGATGGTTACGTAAATTGGCACTGCACCAATGAACATTTTGATGTAGAGGAATATATCCGGGCAAATTGTGAATACCCCGGTGATTGGACGGGAGAGGTAGAAAGAATAGAGACTGTGAACGATCTGATCGTTACAGTTACCCATGTATATCCAAAGGAAAGAACATCATCCTTCCATGTGACCTCATTTTTTAAGATTGAAGATTCTAAGATAAAGTCTATTGATGAATATTGGGCAGATGATGGCGAAGCTCCTGATTGGAGAAAACAAATGGGGATTGGAAAGCCTATTCGATAAATGTTTTCATAATAAAAAGGTTCCCGCCCATATTTTAGATGGGCGGGAACCTTTTATTAGTGCCGGAAAATCTTCTTATCCAACGCGAAAACTCGCTTGGAAAATTGCCCGGGAAGCGTCTCCGCTAAGGTCTCCCGGTAGATTTCCATGCGGCTGTCGATGAGGTCAATGAGGCTCAGAAGCTCGCTCTCCGCGCACATGGGCCGCACTGCCGCGCCGAACTCCGGCTCCCCGTGGTGAGAGAGCAGCATGTGCTGGAGCAGCAGCGATTTCTCCTCCGGCATCCCCAGTTCCTTTGCCGCCGCCGCCACCGCCTGCGCCCCCATGACCAGGTGGCCCAGCAGCTGGCCCTTGACGGAATACTCCGTCACCAGACCCAGCGGAGATGTCACAAATTCGTCGCATTTCGCAAAATCGTGGAGCAGGGTACCCGCCAGAAGCAGGTCACGGTCCACCACTCCGGCATAGAGGCCCGCCAGATAGTCCGCCGTGCGAAGCATGTACAGCGTATGCATCAGCAGGCCGTTGAGAAAGCTGTGGTGCATACTTTTCCCGCCGGGGATGGTTCGGAACCGCCCGCCATACTGCTCCAGCAGCTTTTTACAGACCGCCCGGTAGTCCGGGTCGCCGATGGCCTCCAGGAAGCCCAGAAGCTCCTGGTAGGCGGCGTCCTCGTCCATAGGGGCCACCGGCACCAGACGGCCCAAATCGCATTGGTCGCTGTCCTGCGCCAGGCGGATGCGGGTGATAATCAGCTGGAGGGACCCCCGAAATTCCGAGACGCTGCCCCGGACCTTGACCACGCCCCCCTCGTCAGAGGACGAGACCGGGCCGCCGTAATCCCACATTTTTGCTTCTATATTTCCTGTTTTATCGGCCAGCAGTGCGCTGAGAAAGGGTTTACCGCTGTTGGAAGTCTTTGAGAGAGCGGTTTTGAGGACATAAAAGCCCTCAATCTCGTCCCCAACGGTAAATTCCGTAATGGGTTTGTTATAGTCCATATCATACCGCGCCCCGTTCCCGAAAGGCGCTTCCTCCCTGTTCTGGTTTTCCGTTCCAGTATACCATACCCGGGCCGGTATTGTCGAGAGGGTTTCCAGCCCCCGGCGGGAAATTCATGCCGCCTTCTTATTTTTGTGAAATGGAAACGGAGGAAGTCCGCCGCATATTCGTTCTTTCCCAGGGCATACTAGGGCAAAGGAGTGATAAACATGGAAATGTCCAAGCAGGAATATCAAAAATTTGTTCAGGAGCGGGCGAAGAGCTCTCCGCTGGTAAAGGACTGCGCCTTAGCGTTCGTCATTGGCGGCGGCATCTGCGTGGTGGGACAGCTCATCACAGACGGCTATACGGCCCTGGGGCTGGACAAAACCGACGCCGGCACAGCCACCGCTGTCTCCATGGTGTTCCTCTCCGCCCTGTTCACGGGCCTGAATCTGTATAACAAGCTGGCCCGCTACGGCGGCGCGGGTACCCTGGTGCCCATCACGGGCTTTGCCAACGCGGTGGTTTCCCCCGCCATCGACTTCAAAAGTGAGGGCTTTATTACCGGCATGGCCTCTAAAATGTTCACAGTGGCGGGGCCGGTGATTGTCTTCGGCGTTACGGCCAGCGTGATTTACGGCGTTGTGCTGATGCTTCTATGAACAGCGGGGGAGGCTTCTGCCCCCCATGGTTTTCAAATCAGCTGCTGGCCGTTGATTGTCAGCTGAAACCGGAGGCCAAGCCGTTCCGCCGCCCGGCGGCACAGCAGCATCCGTTTCATGAAAATCTCAAAGAAATCCATTACCGAGCTGAATTGGGTGTCCACTGTCAGCTCCAATTGGGCAATCCGCCTTTCCGGGTCCACCTGGAGGGCGGATTTTTCTACGGAGTAATTGACTCTGTCGTGGATATCAAAAGTGGCGATATCCCGATTCCGTACCCGGTTGCGGCGCACGTCGGATTTGTCCGCCAGAATCAACGCCGCCGCCACCGCGTTCACGGGGACGCCGGTGCCCTCGTCGTGGTTGCCGATGGCGGTGACAATGGTGGCGATGTCCGCGGCGTCCATATCCATATGGTCCAGCAGGCGGAAGGCCATGACCGCGCCGCTCTGGGAGTGGTCTGTACGGTTCACAAGGTTGCCGATATCGTGGAGATAGGCGGCTATTTTCGCCAGCTCAATCTGGTGTTCGTCGTAGCCAAGGATGCGCAGTGTCTCTCCGGAGATTTCCGCTACCCGGCAGACGTGGGGGAAGCTGTGTTCCGTAAATCCTAAGGCGGAGAGGGATTCGTCCGCGCAGGCGATATAGGTATTAATGCCGGCATTTTGCCGCAGGGCTTCATAGGTGACCATTTGCCATCCTCCTGGTGAAGATTTTACGGATATAGTATAACAGAAAACTTCCGGGAAAGATAGAGAAATCTCTACAATTCCCCCAAATGCTGTCTCAGGAGGAGCCGGTGCCCGCCTCTTGCTTTTTCTCCGGCGGTTTTATATAATGAGTTCAGATGAAATATCACAAAAATGGGAAGCGTCGGAAACATGAAAAAATCTGATTTTCTTTTACTGGGAGCCCTTCTTCTCACGGCAGCCGTGCTATATTTATTTCTGCGTCCTGGCGGGGCGGGGACCTGGGCGGTCGTGACAGCGGACGGCCAGGAGCAGGGGAGGTATCCGCTGAGCCGGGATGTTACGGTTACCATTGGCGGGGAGAGCTATAACGTACTGCAAATCGCCAACGGCAAAGCCGCCGTCATTGAGGCCAATTGCGGCGACCAGACCTGCGTGCGCATGGGGACAATTTTCCGGGAGGGGGAGACCATTGTCTGCCTGCCCCACCGGGTAACGGTCCGGATAGAAGGGGACGGGGCGGCCTCCTTCGACGCCGTGGCGGGATAATGGGAGGCGGTATGGGAAAGCGCGCGGCGCGGTATGGGCTGCTGACGGCTCTGGCGATGGTGCTGTCCTGGGTGGAGAGCATGGTCCCGCTGTCCGCTGCCGCGCCTGGCATGAAACTGGGATTGGCAAATTTGGTGGTGGTCTATGCCCTATACCGGATGACGGCGCGGGACGCGGCGGTGGTTTCCCTGGCGCGGGTCGCGCTGGTGTCCGCCACATTTGGCAGCGCATACAGCTTTGCGTATTCCCTGGCCGGGGCGGTTTTGAGTCTGGCGGTCATGACGCTGCTGAAGCGGACAGGGAAATTTTCCATTGTGGGCGTCAGCGCGGTTGGGGGAGTCTGCCACAATATAGGGCAAATCCTGGTGGCCATGGCGGTGCTGGGAACCGCGAGACTGGCGTGGTATCTGCCGGGGCTGCTGGCCGCCGGAATCGCTGCGGGCGCCGCTACCGGCGTGGCGGGAGGAATTGTCGTCAGCAGAGTCAAAGTCTGACAGGCGCGTCCTCCGCTGGCAGGCTCCCCTTCTGAGAATCCCGGCGGATAAAATACTTTACAACTGCTCATACTACCTCCAAACGAACATCTGTGGAGGAACAAAATGGAGCAGTTAACCAAAGATCTCAGCCAGAACCAGCAAGCCCTGGATACCCTCCTGGGAGTGGGGCGCAACTTCGACGTCATCAATCGCGATATCTACATCGGTAAGCGGAAGGGCCGCCTCTACGTCATTGACGGCTACGGAGACGACGGCGTCATCGAACGCATCACATCATTCCTGCTGGGCCAGGGCGCGGCCCTGGCGGAGGGAGAGGCGGTTACGGACATGCAGTCGTTTATTGACCGCTGCGTGACCTTCAGCGAGGTGGACTGCGAAAACAGCCTGGAAAAAATCCTCACCGGAGCCTTCCTCGGCAAAACCGTGCTGCTGCTGGAGGGCTTCGATTACTGCGCCTTGATTGACGCGAAAAAATTCCCCGGCAGAAGCGTGGAGGAGCCCTCCGACGGCAAGGTTCTGCGCGGCAGCCACGACGGCTTTACCGAGACGCTGGTACAAAACACCGCCCTTCTGCGCCGCCGCATCCGGGACCCCCAATTTACTCTGGAGAACCACAAGGTGGGCGGACGCAGCCGCACGGATGTGGTCCTGGCCTATATGGAGAACCAGGTGAACCGGGCTGATTTGGAGAAGCTTCGGGAGAAGCTGGAGCGGATTGACGTAGGCTCCATTGCCATGAGTCAGGAGAGCGTGGCGGAGGCCATTGTCAAACCCCAGTGGTACAATCCCTTTCCCAAGGTCCGGTACACCGAGCGGCCCGACACGGCTACCGCCTGCGTGATGGAGGGGGATATCGTTCTTTTAGTAGACAACTCGCCGTCTGTGATGCTGTTTCCCACCTCGCTCTTTGATTTCATGGAGGAAGCCAACGACTACTATTTTCCGCCTCTGGTGGGAACCTATCTGCGCTATCTGCGGATTATTGTGATGCTGCTGGCTCTGTTTATCACGCCGGTGTGGTATCTGCTGGTGAAGGATGCAGCCCGGGTGCCGGAGTATCTGCAATTCATCGTGCCGGAGGAACCGGGCAGCGTGCCGCTGCTGATACAGCTGCTGCTGCTGGACTTTGTGGTAGACCTTCTGAAGCTGGCCAGCCTGAACACCCCCGACGCCCTCAGCAATTCCTTCAGTATGTTGGGCGCGCTGATTCTGGGGGATTTCGCGGTTCAGGCCCGGTGGCTGGTACCGGAGGTGCTGGTATATATGGCCTTTGTGGCTATCGCAAACTTCGCCCAGCCCAGCTTTGAGTTAGGGTACGCGCTGAAGCTGACCCGAATGCTGCTTCTCATCCTGGTAGCCCTGTTTGACGTCTGGGGATTGATTGCGGGAATTGTGGGGCTGTTTATTTTGCTTCTGAGTACCAAGCCTATTCTGGGCCGGGGGTATCTCTACCCGGTTATCCCCTTTAACGCAAAGGCTTTAGGAAGACTGCTGGTCCGCCAGCCCATCAGCAAAAAGAATTCGTAACGGCAGAAACGCCCCGCTTGTTACAAGTATACCATACTTGTAACAAGCGGGGCGCGGTTCAAAAGAGCGGGGACGCTTTTTCTCTACACTTCCCTGGTAATGTCGTTAATCCACAGCTTGCTCCGGAACCGGATAAGTCCCAGCGGGAATTTGCAGAGGTTCTCCGCCTGCATACACAGGCACACAATCAAAACTGGAGCGTCGAATACCAACGCGGCCAGGGCCATCAGCGGGATCGCCGCCAGCCACAGCGGAGCTACGTCGATAATGGCGGCAACCCGTCCGTCGCCTCCCGCCCGAAGCACGCCGGTAATATTCGTCACGTCAAAGGCGCGGGAGGGCATCGCCAAGGCGTACAGCAGGCTCAGGCAGGTGGCGGCGTAGGCCGCGCCCTCGGTCAGCTTGAACAGCGGGAACAGCACCGGACGGAAAAACAGCGGCAGCAGCGCCAGCAGCAATACCATCACCACACACCCCACCAACAGCGACGCCAGCAGCAGCGTCCAGCTGACAGAGTAGACGTGCTCCCGGTCCTTGCCCTCGCCAATTTCCTTGCCAACCACTACGGCCGCCGAGGCCGCCAGGCCAAAGCATACCACCGTGGAGAGCTTGTCAATGTTTCCCACCAGGGCATAAGCGGCCAGCATATCCTGGCTGTTGGACATATGCCCCATAATGACGGTCAGCAGGGAAGTGCCGGTACTCCAAAGAGTCTCGTTGCACACCACAGGCGTGGAATATTTCAGAAAGCGTTTCAAAATTACTTTTCCAGGCCGCAGCACGCACCCTACCCGCAGCGGCAGCCGCTTGCAGGAAAAAGCGTAGACCGCCGCCACCGCAAACTCCACAATCCGCGAGGTAAGCGTCGCCACTGCCGCACCAGTGACGCCCATGGCGGGTGCGCCGAATTTGCCGAAAATAAGGACGTAGTTCAGGAACGTATTCACGCACATGGATATCGCAAACAGCGTCATACCAAAGGACGGATGCTCCGTACTGCGCTGCACGCCGGAATAGATACTGCTGATGCCGTTGAAGATGTAGGAAAAACCTACAATCTGAATATACGAAGTCCCCAGCCGCACAAGCTCCTCGTTCGGCGTAATCAGCCGAAGTACTTGGGCCGGGAAGAAAAAGGTAGTCAGCGCCAGCAGTGTGGAAAAGCCGGTCACGGCGTACAGCGCCACCCCCAGACAGCGGTTGATATTGTCTGTATCCCCCCTGCCCCAATACTGGCTTACCAGCACAGCCATGCCGCTCTGAAAACCAAAAATAGCCAGCTGAATAATGAAAACAGGCACGTTGGCGGCCGTTACCGCCGCCATCTCCGCATTCCCCAGCAGGCCAACCATAAAAGTGTCCGCAAACCCCAGAGACGTGGTGATGAGATTTTGCAGGATCATAGGCAGTGCCAATGCCCAGAGCCTTTTGTAGAAGCCGGGTTCCCGGCGTAATGCGCCAAACATGGTGGTATCTCCTTTGCGGTATTCATTCTTTTCTTTGTGTACAAAGAAAAGAATCAAAAGAAAAACTTTTTGCGCGAAACTCCGTTTCGCTTCCCCTATAGCATGGGAAACCTCTTCCGCTTATGTTCTCCTAACGCCTTTACCAGCGCGTCTATATCCTCCCGGACAGTCTCCGGCCCAAAGCTCACCCGCACTGTCCCCGCCGCAGTCCGCTTGTCCAGCCCCATCGCCGTCAGCACATGACTGGCCTTCCCTCTGTGACACGCCGACCCGGCGGAAATGTAAATCCCCTGCTCCCCCAGTTCGCCCACAATATTCTGACTGGGATACCCTGGCAGTGATATGGACAAAATATGCGGTGCATCCCCCGCCCCCACAAAAACCAATCCCTCTATTTCCGCCAGCCGCTCTACAGCGTAAGCCCTGCAATCCGCCAGCCGCCGGGCAACCTCCTCTCTGTTCCCTATCCGCAGCTCCACCGCCTTCGCAAATCCCGCCATCTGAGCGGTGGCCTCCGTACCAGGCCGCAGTCCAGACTCCTGCCCGCCGCCATACAGCACCGGCAATATATTCTTCGCCTTTCCCCCTGCGTACTGCCCCCCAATTCCCTTGGGCCCGCCAATCTTATGCGCGGAAATCGTGATGTAGTCCGCCCCCAGCTTCTCTGCCGTAAACGGTACCTTCAAAAACCCCTGTACCGCGTCTGTATGCAGCAGCGCGGCCCGGTCCTTCAGCAGCCCGCCAATCTCCTCCACCGGAAATCGTACCCCAGTCTCGTTATTCACCAGCATCACGCTGACAAGGGCCGTATCCTCCCGCAGAGCGGCGGCAATCTGCCCCGTTGAAATCCGTCCCGCACTGTCTGGCTTCACATATGTGACGCTGTACCCCTCCTGCTCCAGATGTTTCACACACCGCAATACAGCGCTGTGCTCCACAGCGGTGGTGACGATATGCCGCCCCACCCGCCGGTTCTGATGCAGCGCGGCGCGGATAGCCCAGTTGTCCCCCTCCGTGCCGCACGAAGTGAAGGTAAACTGCTCCGGACGGCACCCCAGAGCCCCCGCCACAGTCTTGCGGCACTGGTCCACCAGCGTCTTGGCCCGGCGTCCCAGTTCGTATTGAGCCGAGGGATTGCCGTACTCCTCCGTCATGACCCGTACCATAACCTCGGCTGTCTCACGGGATACGGGGGTGGTGGCGGCGTGGTCTAAGTAGTGCATGGAAAATCTCCTTGCTGTATAGAAAAATATGTACTATAATAGTAAAAAGGTTGTCTGGTTCAGTATCCTATCATAATTGGCCGCAAAGCGCAAGGGGGTAAATATGACTGTGTTCTATTTCATCCGCCACGGTCAGGCGGACTTCACAGAGGCAAATACAAAGATTTATCAGGGCCAGGGCTACAACATGCTGACACTCTCCCCGCTGGGGAGAAAGCAGATAGAGGCCGCCGCTCGGGATCACCGTCTGAAGGACGCGGAGCTGATCCTCACCTCCCCCTTTGGGAGAACCCTGCACTCGGCGGCGATTCTGTCAAAAAAACTCGGACTGGACATCTGCGTGGAGACCGGCCTCCACGAGTGGCTGGCGGACGGAGAAACTTACGAATTCCTGCCTCAGGACGAGGCCGATAGACGCTATCAGGAGTTAAGCGCAAATCGCGGAATCCATCCAGACGGAGAAAAATGTGCGTGGGAATCAGCGGAGCAGATGAGGCGCCGGGTGATGGACGTGCTGGAAAAATACAAAAGGTTCCATTGTGTCATTGTATGCTGCCACGGAACCGTCATGGAGTACGTGCTGGGAATTCCTCACCCATCCAACGGACAAATCGTGAAATATGAATGCTGAAACAGCAGGGAAAAAGCAAATGAAAATAGCCATTTACACCTTGGGCTGCAAGGTGAATCAATATGAAACCCAGGCCATGGAACGGGAACTGGCCTCCCGGGGCCACACCCTGGTCCCCTTCGACGCGCCAGCGGACGCCTACATTGTTAATACCTGCACCGTCACGGCGGTGAGCGACAAAAAATCCAGGCAGATAATCCGCCGGGCCCGCAAACGGAATCCAAACGCCATCATCGCCGTCTGCGGCTGCTACGCACAGACAAAACCGGAGGAGGTCCGCCAGCTGGACGTGGACCTCCTCTCCGGCACCGGAGACCGGATGAAGTTCCTGGACCTGCTGGAAAACGCTGTCCGGGACAGGGAGCCGGTGGTGAGCCTGGACGAAGCTTTGCGCCGCCGGGTCTTCGAGCCGCTGCCCGCCGGAGGCCTGGCCGCCCGCACCCGCGCCATGCTGAAGGTGGAGGACGGCTGCGCAAATTTCTGCGCCTACTGCGTCATCCCCTATGCCCGGGGACCGGTCCGCTCTCTGCCCCTGGAGGCCGCCGCCGCAGAGGCCCGCCGCCTACAGGAGGAGGGCTATCAGGAACTTGTGCTGACCGGCATTGAGATTTCCTCCTGGGGAAAGGACCTGCGGAACGGTACCAGTCTGATTGACCTGGTGGAAGCGGTCTGCCGGGCGGCGGACGGCCTGCGGGTCCGGCTGGGTTCCCTGGAGCCTCGGACCATTACGGAGGATTTTTGCCGCCGGGCGGCGGCTCTGCCCAACCTCTGCCCCCATTTCCACCTGTCCTTGCAGTCCGGATGCGACGCCACTCTCCAGCGGATGAACCGTAAATACGATACCACGCGGTATCGGGAAAGCGTGCGGCTGCTCAACCAGGCCTTTTCCCGTCCCGCCCTCACCACGGACTTGATTGTGGGCTTTCCCGGAGAAACAGAAGAGGAGTTTTCCGCCACCCTGGAATTTATCCGGGACTGTGCCTTCGCGGATATGCATATTTTCCCCTACTCCATCCGCACCGGCACCCCTGCGGCGGAGATGGAGCAGGTCCCCAGGCAGGTAAAGGAGGACCGCGCCGCCCGCGCCGCCCTCCTGGCGGAGGAACTGCGCCAAACCTATTTACAGGGATGCATAGGGGCGGTCTGCGGCGTGCTCTACGAACAGCCGGACGCCAGCGGACTCTACCGGGGACACGCCCCCAACTATATGGAGGTAGTGTCCCCCGGCGAAGACCTGCACAACCGCGTACTGCCCACCAGGATAACCGGCGTGGCGGACGGCGTGCTGCGGGGAATAGTCCTTTCCGGCCCGGAGTGTGAAAAAACCAGTGATTGACAACGCCCCTCCCGCTCATTATAATAAGGAAGAAATTGCTGAACGTACCGGATGACTTCAACATTCCGGCGCGCGGAAGAAAGGAAATCAAAACCAATGACTGACATCGTTGTTTCCGACGCCATTCGCTACGTGGGCGTCAACGACACCACCATCGACCTCTTTGAAAGCCAGTACCTGGTGCCCAACGGAGTCTCCTATAACTCCTATGTGATTCTGGACGAGAAGATAGCCGTTATGGACACTGTGGACAAGCGCGGCACCGCTCAATGGATAGAGAACCTGGAGCGGGTTCTGGCGGACCGCAGGCCCGATTATCTGGTGATTCAGCACCTGGAGCCGGACCACGCGGGCAGCATCGGCCTGCTGGCGGAAAAATATCCGGAGATGGTTTTGGTGGGTAACGCCAAGACCTTTTCCATGCTGCCGAAATTCTTCCCCGGCGACTATGCCGCCCGTTCCCTTACCGTGAAGGAGGGGGACACCCTCAGCCTGGGCGCCCATACCCTGACCTTCGTCATGGCCCCCATGGTCCACTGGCCGGAGGTTATGGTGAGCTATGAGTCCAGCGAGAAGGTCCTCTTTTCCGCCGACGGCTTCGGCAAGTTCGGTGCGCTGGGTACGGAGGAACCCTGGCTGTGCGAGGCGCGGCGGTACTACTTTAATATCGTGGGCAAATACGGCGCGCAAGTCCAGGCCCTTCTGAAAAAGGCGGCGGGCCTGGATATCCAGACCATCTGTCCCCTCCACGGCCCTGTGCTGAAAGAGGATTTAGGCTACTACATTGGCAAATACGATCTCTGGAGCCGCTACGAGCCGGAGACCGACGGCGCGGTGGTGGTCTACGCCTCCATCCACGGCAATACCGCCCAGGCGGCAAAGCGGATGGCGGACATTCTGGCGGAGAAGGGCTGTCCCAAGCTGGAGCTTATCGACCTCTGCCGGGAGGACCAGTCCTATGCAGTGGAGGCGGCCTTCCGCTACGGCAGAATGGCAGCCATAAGCGCCACCTACGACGGCGGCCTGTTCCCGGCTATGGACCATTTCATGGCACACCTGCGGGATAAGACCTACCGGAACCGCAAGGTGGCCCTCATTGAAAACGGTTCCTGGGCCCCCGCCGCCGCCAAGTGTATGCGGGGCTATCTGGAGGCGATGAAGGGCGTTGCGATTTGCGAGACCGTCCATACCCTCCAGGGCGCGTTAAAGGACGCCGACACCGGCGTTTTGGAAAAAATCGCGGACGAGCTGCTGGCTTAACGCCGTTTCGCCCCTTGCCCCGGCGGGGCCGGTGTGGTATACTGGCAGCAGAAGCCCTTTCCACTTTTTTACTTTTTAAGGAGGAGATTTCCATGCTTCACATTGATCTTGCCAGCGCTTCCGTCCAAACCGAGAAATATACCCAGGGCCTCCAGCAGGCTCAGACCTGGCTCCAGGAAGCCTCCGGCAGGGGCAACGACTTTGTAGGCTGGGTAAACCTGCCCCGGGACTACGACAAAGAGGAATACGCGCGTATCAAGGCGGCGGCGAAGAAAATCCAGTCCGACAGCAAGGCTCTGGTGGTTATCGGCATCGGCGGCAGCTATCTGGGCGCGCGGGCCGCTATTGAGATGCTCTGCTCCAACAATTACAACCTGAAAAGGAAAACTACCCCCAATATCTACTTCTCCGGCAACGGCCTCTCCGGCGACAGCCTGCAGGAGATTATTGACCTCATCGGCGACGATGATTTCTCCGTCAACGTTATCTCCAAGTCCGGCACCACCACCGAACCCGCTGTGGCGTTCCGCTTCTTCAAGGGCCTGCTGGAGAAGAAGTATGGCAAGGAGGGCGCGGCCAAGCGGATTTATGCCACCACCGACAAGGCCCGCGGAGCCCTTAAGTCCCTGGCGGACGCCGAGGGCTACGAGACTTACGTGGTGCCCGACGACGTGGGCGGACGCTACAGCGTCCTTACCGCCGTGGGCCTGCTGCCCATCGCTGTGGCCGGGGTGGACCTGGACCAGCTGATGCAGGGCGCGGCGGAGATGATGGAGACCTGCCGGAAGGCGGACCTTGCCGCCAACCCCGCGTGGCAGTACGCCGCCGCCCGCAGCAGTCTCTACGCTCAGGGCAAGAAGATTGAAGTCCTGGCGGCCTACGAGCCCCGGGTCCGCTTCTTTACCGAGTGGTGGAAGCAGCTCTACGGCGAGAGCGAGGGCAAAGAGGGCAAGGGCCTCTTCCCTGCCAGCGTGGAGTTTACGGCGGACCTCCACTCCATGGGCCAGTACCTCCAGGAGGGAGAGCGGACCATGTTTGAGACCGTCATCCGCTTCGGAAAGAGCGCCTGCCGGCTGTGCGTCCCCCGGGACGAGACGGACGGCGACGGCCTGAACTTCCTGGCGGGCAAGGATATGGACTTTATCGCCACCCAGGCCATGGACGGCACGCTGCTGGCCCATGTGGAGGGCGGCGTACCCAACCTGATTATCCGCACGGAGGAGCTGAACGCTCACACCCTGGGCGAGCTGATTTACTTCTTTGAGTACGCCTGCGGTCTCTCCGGCTATCTGCTGGGAGTGAATCCCTTTGACCAGCCCGGCGTGGAGGCGTACAAGAAGAACATGTTTGCTCTTCTTGGTAAGCCCGGCTACGAGGAGATGGGCGCGTCCCTCCGGGCGAAGCTCGGCAAATAAAACAAGCCCTGTAAAAGGAACAAACAGACAGGAGACCGTACCAGAGGTCTCCTGTCTGTTTTCAGCTGCCTGCGTAATTGGCAGTCAATTTGCCGCGGCGTACTCGAAGCTGGCGTTCCGGTCCGCGCGCTGAAACAAAAGGTCTTTTCCGCACCAGAAACGATAGCGCATTTCCGCGCAGAGGCTCTCATGGATTGTGCGCTCCATAAGGCCCTCCACCGGGGCGCGGAGAGCCTGGCCCTGTTCGCGCAATACTTCCGCTTCCAGGCGGTACTTTCCCTGCCGGATGACCGCTCCCGAAGAGGACCATTTCTCAATTTTGACGCCCCGGTAAGTCGCCAGACGGTACTCCCTGCCGCGATAAAAAACGGAACAGACGCAGCCGGTAAAGCTTCCCACAGGGAGAGGAACCGTTGCGGCGGCAAGCATCAGGCCGCCGCGCTCCGGTCCGTCCCAGACGCACTGGGTCCAGAGATACGCGCTGGGAAAGGAGCGTCCGCGATCCGTTTCGATATATCCAATCCCATCGGAGAAATCGATTTGTTCCCCGTTCAGATACAGTGCGCCCCTTAGAGCATGTCCCATGCTGATAACGCCGTGGGAACACTGCATCCCCGCGAAAAATCGAAACGGCCCCATAATATCGGACCGGAGAACAGTAAACGGGCCGTATCTCAGCGTACCGTGAAGAGAAAGTCCATTTCGTTCGATATGGAGGCAAATTCCCTGACTGCTGAAGCTGGAGTCTCCTATCTGAATCTGAAATTGCCGTTGGGCCGCCTGAAACTGCGTCTCCGGATATTCCAACCACCACGCCCCGCTGTTTGAAATAATTTGAAGAGACGCTGCGCGGCGTCCTGCGCCTCCGGTGTGAAAAGCGGGAATCAGCGCAAGCGTCTGCCCGCGCTGGTTCTGGTGTTTCAAATACCAGCCTTCAAAATAAGGTTCTGCGGGATACGCGCTGTGGAAAAATTTCATAGTTTTTATCACCCCAAAGCCAGTTTTCCCTGGATTTGGGTATTTTATATATGGCCGCTTTTAGTCAAGAAAACGGCTCAATTCTTGCGGGACTGCACCCAGCGGAGTACCGTGCGGTTCCCGGTAGAAGAGGCGTCCCAAAACCGGTAGCCCAGCTGGTCAAAGGCCTGGAGGTCTTCCAGGTCTTCGACCTGGTTCTCCGCCATCCAGCGCACCAGCTGGCCGCGAGCCATCTTGCACTTGGTGCCCTTCTCGATGACCTTGCCGTCCGCCAGCTCTCCAAAACTACAGGTGACAAATGAGACCGTTTGGGGCAGATAGGGAGACACCGCCTTGCTGTATTCCTTAGAGGCAAGATTCAGCACAAGGTCTGTCTCCGAGGCCAACTGACGGGCCAGGCGGCCGTCCCAGAATTGATACAGGTCTTCGCAGCCGTCTACAGAGAGCTTGGCCTGCATCTCCAGACGGTAGGGAACCACACCGTCGAAAGGCCGCAGTAATCCATAGAAGCCGGAGAGGATACGCAAGTGTTCCCGAAGGTAGTCCAGGTGCGATGTCTCCATCACACCAGGGGCCATATAGCGGTATTGGATGCCCTCGTAGGCAAGAATGGCCGGGGTGA
This sequence comes from uncultured Clostridia bacterium, assembly GCA_947058885.1. GTDB lineage: Bacteria > Bacillota > Clostridia > Oscillospirales > Oscillospiraceae > Pelethomonas. The sequence goes on along the minus strand of CAMSIF010000027.1, from coordinate 4,261 downwards.
GATTACGGCGCAGGTCCATGTGCTCCAGCCGCTCTGCATTCTGCTGGGTTATTGTGTCGCTGCACTTCCAGAGGGACTGCAATTCTTTGGGGGACATACTTTGAAGGACAGCTTTCAGACGTTCGGTCCGCTCTAAAAAAACAGGCAGGCTGTCTGCGGCAAAGCTGTCCGTATCCACTGCCATTTTCTTTGCCGGGGCGATGATAACGCGCATGGAATGCCCTCCTTTCATGTCTGTGGAGACAACCGCCCCGCCGCTTGATAACGCTTAGGCTGCATCCAAGCGGGGCATTTGTCTTATCTTTAATAAAATATCATAAGCAGGGCAGAAAAGCAACCTGCGCTGAAGTGCGGAAAAGTACGATGGACGTTCCAATTTGCCGCTTGCCGTGACGAAAATGTCAAGGCGTCCATAAGGTTAGTATCCCGCTGGATGGGCAAGAGTTTTTGTATTTGAGCTCTTGACAAATCGCATATCTTCTGGTACAATGCATATGTATTTCGGGAATTTATAAAATACCTATGTTTTATATGTGGAGATGTCGCGTAGCTGGTCGAGCGCGCACGATTGGAAATCGTGTATACCCCAAAAGGGTATCGAGAGTTCGAATCTCTCCATCTCCGCCAATTCATGATAATCCGAACACTGTCCTTCCAGTAGGGGACGGGTTCGGATTTATCATTTGTATTGAGAATCATTCTTTAGGCAAAAACAAAGAGAAGAGAGGAATCTTGATTGGATGCCTCTCTTCTCTTTTATCATTATTTCTGCTGTCTTTCCTAATATAAATGCCCAACTGCAAAGCAAAACCATATCATACAGGCAAAAAGGGAAGATTCCGGCAGATAAGCGAACAGCAAAAACTATCCAAAAGCCCCGCCGGTACAGCCTATTATACTTCCTCCGCACTTCTGCGCACAAAGGCTAAAAACTCCTTTGCCGACTGGCTGAGTTCCCCCCTGGTCCGCCAGGCTATGTAAATGTTCCGCTCCACCGGCTGCTCCTCCAACTCAAAGGCCAGCACCTCGCCCGCCGCGACGCGCTCCTGGACGGTGAGGTAGGACACGACGGCCACTCCCATGCCCTCCGCCACCAGCTTTTGCAGGGTGACGGGATTGCTGACATAGGCGGCCACGCGGACTCCGCCAGCCGGGAGCTGAACACCGGCGAGGTAGTTGTCCACCATCTCCTGGGTGCCAGAGCCGTACTCTCTGGAGAGGATAGGTTCCGTCAGGAGTTCCCGTCCCAGTCTTCCCTCGGCCTGCATGGCGGCATAGCGGTCCTGACAGGGGGCAATCAGGACCAGCCGGTCCTTGGCAATGCATTCGTAGGACAGCTCCTGCCGGTTGTCCGCGCTGCCAACAAAGCCCACCTGGATCTCCCGCTCCAGCAGCATCTCCTGGACGCCGCCGCTGTCCCCATGCTTCAAGGACACACAGCAGTCCGGGTGGCTGCGGGAAAAGGCCGCCACGTAGGAGGGCACCAGCTGACAACCGGGCGCGGTGGACGCGCCGATGCGCAGCTCGTTCCGCTTCTCCTCCACCATCCCCGTCTCCAGGTCCCGGCATTTGTCCAGCACATCCTTGGCGAGCTGGTACACCCGCTTGCCGTCGTCTGTCAGCGTGCCGCTCTTTTTTGCGCCCCTGTGGAATAGGGAGGCCTGCAATATTTCCTCCAGTGCGTGGATATGGCTGCTGACCGTGGACTGAGCCATATAGAGCCGGTTCGCCGCCTCGGTAAAGCTGCCGCACTCCACCACCGCCGCCAGAACCTCCAGCTGTTTCAGGTTGATATTACCCATGTTCCATCTCCCATCTATCTATATATTTCGCGGGGATATAGCCCCAAGCCTGCGCCCAGGGTGTTTTCTCATTTTTCCAGCTTCTCCAGCAGGTCCTCCACAGCGGCGGACACCGCCTCCTCAAAGGTCGGGTGGGGCCGCATGACCCGGGCCAGCTGCTGAGCGGTCAGGTCGTTGACCACAGCCGCCGTCAGCTCCGAGAGCATGTCTGTGGCCCGCTCGCACATGAGCTGGGCGCCCAGAACTACGCCGGTGGACGCGTCGGCCACAATCTTGATAAATCCCCGCTCCCCGGCGGCAATCACCGTCTTGCCGTTGGCGGACATGAGGGCCTTACCCACCTTCACCGCCCGTCCGGCAGCCTTGGCCTCATCGGCGGTGATGCCGATGGAGGCAATCTCCGGGCTGGTGTAGATGCAGCTGGGGACGCAGTTTACGTCCGTCAGCGGCTCCCGGCCCGCCAGCCGCTCCACACAGGCAATGCCTTGGGCGGCGGCCACGTGAGCCAGCTGGACCTTGGAGGAGACGTCCCCAATGGCGTATACGCCGGGCACGCTGGTCTGGAACTGCCCGTCCACCAGAATCCGGCCCCGCTCCATGTCCACGGAAAAGCCCTCGCCGAAGAGCCCCTCCGTGTTGGGCCGGCGGCCGATGGCGCACAAAACCGCCTCCCCCCGGGCCTCACCGGGCTGGTCCTTGCAGGTGTAGCGGACCACCAGCCCGCCGTCCGGGTCCTTCTCCACAGCGCTGACCATACAGCCGGTATGTACTGCCACGCCCCGGCGTTTGAATATCATCGTCATATTCTGGCAGATTTCCCGGTCCATGTTGGGCAGAATCCGGTCCATAGCCTCCACGATTGTCACCTGACAGCCCATGGCCTGATAGACGCAGGCCAGCTCCACGCCGATAACCCCGCCGCCGATGATGACCAGGGAGCGATAGACCCGCTCCTGGGGGGCCAGCACATCGTCTGAGGTGACGGCGTGCTCAAGGCCGGGGATAGGGGGCCGCGCGGGAACAGAGCCGGTGGCGATGAGGATATGGTCCGCCCCGTACTCCACGCCGTCCACCGCCGCCCGGCCAGGAGCCAAAATGGTACCGGTTCCCCGAAGGATATCCACCTTCTTCTGCTTGAGAAGTCCCTCCACACCGGCGCGAAGCTTCTCCGTCACCTCTGTTTTCTTCCGGTGGACGGCCGCGAAGTCCACGGAGAGATTTCCGGCGGCAATCCCCCATTCTCCGCCCTTTTCCAGGCCCGTGGCAATCTCCGCGGCGTGGAGCAGGCTTTTTGTGGGGATGCAGCCCCGGTTAAGGCAGGTGCCGCCCACATCCCGGTTCTCTATAACGGCGGTTCTGATCCCCAGTTTGGCGGCGCGCAAGGCGGCCTCATAGCCCCCCGGCCCCGCGCCAATCACAAGTAATCCGTAGTGTTCCATACGGCTGTTCCTCCATCCTGATATGTGTTGCCCCGAAGTTTCTTTTCAAAAAATATATGGATATCCTCCGTTATTCCTTTGTATAGCGCAGCACCGGGTTCCGGGCCGCGCCCACCTCGTCCAGGCGGCGCACTGGGGTCTTGGTGGGGGCGTCGTGGAGGGCCTGAGGGTTGTTGTGGGCCACGTCCCACAGGTGCAGAAACACACCGCAGACTTCATCCATGGTCTCCTGACTCTCGGTCTCCGTGGGCTCAATCATCAACGCCTCATGGACGATGAGGGGGAAGTACATCGTGGGCGGATGGATGCCGTGGTCCAGCAAGCCCTTGGCGATATCCATGGCGGAACACCCGGTGGCGTCCTTCAAATCCTGGAGGCACATGACAAACTCGTGCATACAGGGTCCGGCGTAGGCCATGGCGTACTTTTCCGACAGGCGTTTCATCATGTAGTTGGCGTTGAGGACCGCGTTTTTCGCCGCCTCGGGAATACCCTCCCGGCCCAGGGTGAGCACATAGGTCAGAGCCCGGACTACTACGGAGAAGTTGCCGCAGAAATTCTTCACCCTGCCGATGGAGTGCTCGGGCTGTACCAAGCGGCAGCCGTTCTCGTCCCTGGACACCACGGGACCTGGGAGGAAGGGGGCCAGAATCTTTTTGCAGCCCACCGCGCCGGAACCGGGTCCGCCGCCGCCGTGGGGGGTGGAGAAGGTCTTGTGGAGGTTCAGGTGAATCACGTCAAAGCCCATGTCCCCGGGCCGGACCACACCCATGACGGCGTTGAGATTGGCCCCGTCGTAGTAGCAGAGCCCGCCCGCCTCGTGGACGGTCTTTGTAATCTCCAGGATATTCCTGTCAAAGATGCCCACAGTGTTGGGGTTGGTGAGCATGAGTCCGGCGGTGTCGGGTCCCACAGCGGAGCGCAGGGCCTCCACGTCCACACAGCCATCCGGGCCGGAGGGGATATTCACCACCGTGAAGCCCGCCATGACGGCGGAGGCGGGGTTGGTGCCGTGGGCGG
>CAMSIF010000026.1 GCA_947058885.1 uncultured Clostridia bacterium | reverse complement strand
GATATCTTAGTGTGACTGGAGTTCAGACGTGTGCTCTTCCGATCTCATGGGCTGTAGTTTTCTAACCAAAAGTACGACATAAAGGAGAGAGACAATGGCGAAGATTAAGTCAGTGTTTTTTTGTACGGAATGCGGAAATGAAACGCCTAAATGGGCAGGGAAGTGTCAAGCCTGCGGTGCCTGGAATACCATTATTGAGCAGGAAGCCGCGCCAAAATCTAAGGCCGGACGTTCTATCAGGGCGGGAAAAGATGTCTTCCATACTGTAAAGGCAATATCATTGACGGAGGTTGATACTAGCCAGGAAGTCCGGTTTTTAACCGGCATGGGGGAGCTGGACCGGGTGCTGGGCGGCGGAGCGGTAAAAGGTTCGTTAGTTCTGGTAGGCGGCGCACCAGGCGTAGGAAAATCTACGCTGATGCTGCAAATCTGCGGAAGCCTTTGTCAGTCGAACCGTGTGCTGTATGTGTCCGGGGAGGAGTCGGTGCGGCAGCTGAAGCTTCGTGCGCAGCGGCTCGGCGTTGCCAGCGAAAGGTTGCTGGTCCTGTCGGAGACTGCCCTGGAAGATATTCTGCAATCTGTTTCCGATGAGGAACCGGATATTTTAATCGTAGATTCTATCCAAACCCTTTACAACGGCGCATTAGAGAGCCCGCCCGGCAGCGTAGGACAAGTAAAAGACTGCACAATGGCTCTGATGCAGATGGCAAAGGGCCGTGACATTACGGTATTTGTAATTGGTCATGTAAACAAGGAGGGCTCCATTGCTGGTCCAAAGGTTCTGGAGCATATGGTAGACTGCGTTCTTTACTTTGAAGGAGAACAGCACAGTACCTGCCGCATTCTTCGGGCGGCAAAAAACCGGTTTGGAGCGACAAACGAGATCGGTGTCTTTGAAATGCTGGACAGCGGCCTGGAGGAGGTAGAAAATCCTTCGCAGATGCTGCTTTCAGGCCGACCGGACGGTGCGCCAGGGACCTGCGTTACCTGTGTAATGGAGGGCGTTCGGCCAGTTCTGGCAGAAATTCAGGCCCTGTTAGCCCCGGCGTCCTATGGCAACGCCAGACGCTCCAGCAACGGCTTTGATTTTGGCCGTGCGGCTATGCTTCTGGCGGTACTGGAGAAAAGAGGCGGACTGAAAGTTTCTGTTTGTGACGCTTACATGAATATCATCGGAGGTCTCAACTTGGACGAACCTGCGGCAGACCTGGCGGCGGTGTTAGCCTTGGCTTCCAGCTATTTGGACCGGCCCATTGCTGCCGACCTTGCCGCAATCGGTGAAGTGGGACTGACAGGAGAACTTCGGGCTGTAAACAATTTGGACCAGCGGCTCAGCGAGGTGCGCCGTCTGGGGTTCAGGACATGCGTGGTGCCCCTGCGGAAAGGAAAAAAAGCCGCGCCGTTGGAGGGCTTACATGTTGTGGAAGCCGCTAACATTGGCGAAGCAATTCGTGCCGCACTTGGAAAATAAGAAAAAACGCCAGAACGTTCTAAGAGGGGAGGAATTTATGGGCATAGACATTATTGAACAAAATAAAAATTTTGTTCAATACAGGGGGGGATATAATACTTCCAAGTCTATATCCATAAGCAGCTTTATGGCAAACTACCAAGATCAGTCGCCGCAGATTCTTCGGGACTTTTTGTCCTATCATGAAACAATTAAAGCTCATTCACAGAAAACCGTTGACGAATATTTTCTCGACTTACGAAATTTTTTCCGATATATGAAACAGTCCCGCGATACCGCGCTGCGCGATGTCCCTTGGGACGAAATCTCTATTATGGATGTCAACATCGATTTTATTCGCTCAATTACGCTCACAGATATCTACGGCTATCTTACATATCTCAGCCGTGACCGCGCCCAACAGCCCAACAGCGACCGGACTGAATACGGCCTCAGTGCCGCAACCCGTGCGCGAAAAATCGCCACTCTCCGTTCCTTTTTTAACTATCTTACCCAAAAAATACATCTTCTGCCGGATAATCCCATAAAAGAACTGGATTCTCCTAAATTGATGAAAACTTTGCCGAAATATCTGACCTTGGACGAAAGTTTAGAACTGCTGGGCAGTGTGGACGGCGCGAACAGCGAACGAGATTACTGCATTCTAACCTTTTTTTTGAACTGCGGCCTGCGGATTTCTGAACTCATTGGCCTGAACCTCAGCGATATCCAAGACGATGCCCTGCGGGTTCTGGGCAAGGGCAACAAGGTGCGCATTGTCTACCTCAACGACGCTTGTAAGGATGCCCTGGCCCGCTATCTGGCGGTGCGCAGGCCTATCAGCGGCAAAGACCAGAACGCCCTGTTTCTATCCACCCGCAACCAGCGTATCAGCCGTTCCAATGTTCACGCGTTGGTAAAAAAGCACCTTAGCCACGCGGGTCTGGACAGCTCCCAGTACTCCTCCCATAAGCTCCGCCACACCGCCGCTACGCTCATGCTTCAAAACGGCGTTGATGTGAAGGCCGTCCAAGAAGTTTTAGGTCACGAGCATTTAAACACCACTGAAATTTATACTCATATTGACAACGAAGCACTTCGTGTCGCCGCCAGGGCGAATCCATTGGGCAAAGTGAAGCAGAAAAAGAAACCTCTTGCATCACCGGAGGACGGCACGGCCAACTAATTTTGCTTGTAGTTCCAGTCTATTTATGGTAAAATTGCGGTGGCCTACAGTTTGCCTGTAGAGCACCTGCCGCAGTGTTATTCTCTGGCAATTTTAGAGAGGAGAAGTTTGCACCTATGAAAAAGTACGAAATCCAATTGCAAGGAAAGTCCTACACGATCCAGCTGAAATCTTTTGGCCGCATAGCGATTAACGGTACGGTACACTACCTCCGCTCCCTTCCCCATCGAAATGTCCTTTTCTTGCCTATGGAATACGATCTCCCCATCCCTGAAGGTAACGTCATGCTGGCATCCGGCATGTTTTACAATCCTTTGATTGTCAATGGTGTGAATCAGTTCAACGGCAGACCCTACACGCCCATTGGCAAGGTTCCCTTCTGGGCGTACATATTCATGATTCTGGACTTGAGCATGTGCCTGCTAGGCGGCGCGCTTCCGGCGTTCCTGGCCGTACTTGCCCTTTATCTTACTCTGCGGGTTTCTGTTTCTGAGAGTTACCCTATCGGCGTCCGGCTCCTGCTGTCGGTGGTGATTTTGGCGGGAGGCTGGCTCCTGCTTATACTGTTTGCATTTTTGCTTAGTATGGCGTTATATTAATATCTTTAAGAGGCGGCTGGAATTTCCAACCGCCTCTCCTCTTCTGGATTTCAGCTCAAAACCGCCCGGTGGAAGACCTTCTTTCCCTTCTTAATAATCGCGCCCTCCCCGCAAAACAGATCGCGGTTAAATTTCTGGTCAATATCCGCCGCCTTTTCCCCATTGACAGACACGCCCCCTTGCTGGACCAGCCGCCGGGCTTCTCCCTTGGATGCCGCCAAACCGCAGGCTACCAGTAAATTCAAAACGCCAATCTGGCCATCCTCAAAGTTCTCCTCCGGCAGGACGGTAGTGGGCATTTCGGCTTTGTCTCCACCGCCGCCAAAGAGAGCCTTCGCCGCCTCCTGGGCCTTGTTGGCCTCCTCCTCGCCGTGGACCATGCTGGTAAGCTCCCAAGCCAGAAGTTCCTTCGCCCGGTTAAGCTGGCTGCCCTCCCAGCCGTCCATTTCATTGATTTGCTCCAGCGGCAGGAAGGTCAGCAGCCGGATACACTTCATCACATCCGCATCCTCTACATTCCGCCAATACTGGTAGAAGTCGTATGGACTGGTCTTGTTGGGGTCCAGCCACACGGCATTACCGGCGGTTTTACCCATCTTATTCCCCTGGGAATCAGTGAGGAGGGTGATGGTCATACAGTGGGCGTCCTTGCCAAGCTTACGCCGGATGAGCTCTGTGCCGCCCAGCATGTTGCTCCACTGGTCGTTGCCGCCAAACTGCATATTGCAGTCGTAATGCTGGAAGAGATGGTAGAAGTCGTAGGACTGCATAATCATGTAGTTGAACTCCAGAAAGCTCAGCCCCTTCTCCATCCTCTGTTTGTAGCAATCAGCCCGCAGCATGTTGTTCACAGAGAAGCAGGCCCCCACCTCCCGCAGAAGTTCCACGTAGTTCAGCTCCAGAAGCCACTCGGCATTGTTGACCATCCGGGCCTTGCCCTCGCCAAATTCAATAAACCGCTCCATCTGCCGCTTGAAGCATTCCGCGTTGTGGTCGATATCCGCCTTGGTCAGCATCTTCCGCATGTCGGTGCGTCCTGATGGGTCGCCGATCATGGTGGTGCCGCCGCCAATGAGAGCAATGGGCTTGTTTCCTGCCATTTGCAAACGCTTCATCAGGGTCAGGGCCATAAAGTGTCCGGCGGTGAGACTATCCGCCGTACAGTCAAAGCCGATGTAAAAGGTGGCCTTGCCAGCGTTAATCATCTCACGGATTTCTTCCTCGTTAGTGACCTGGGCAATAAGTCCCCGGGCAACTAATTCCTCATATAATTGCATCCCTTTATACTCCTTTTGTTATCAAAAAATAATTCTGCTCCATGCTACAGCAGTTTCTCATACAGCCGGAACCAATCCAGGCCAACATCTTCCAGGCCCAGGCTTACAGTATCTATATACTGAAAACCTGCGGATTCATACAGCCGTATTGCCGGAAGATTCTTCTCATACACGTCCAGCCGCAGCGACCTGACGCCCCGCACCGTCCCAAACCGGGACGCAAAGTCCAGCAGTTCCCTTCCTGTTCCCCGTCTGCGCTGTCCCGGTCTGACGGCGAGAGTATGGATGACCAGCACCTGCGATTCGTCCAGGACCGCCTGCCAGTTTGCAGCGGCATACGCAGCCTCCGGTCTGCGGCTGAGAATCATGGATGCAACCACTTCCCCGTTTTCCTCCGCCAAAAACAGCGTCTCCTCCGCTATGCCCACCTCTGCGTCTTGACGGGCCGGATAGACATCCTTCTTCCAACCAGTATAGTTGACAGTTGCCTCTAAGTCATCGCAGACTACGCCGTAGAGTTCCACTAACGCATCTATATCCCCCCGGGTTCCCAGCCGGATTGAAATCCCCATACCGTACCTTCTCCTTTACCTGTAGTGTTTCCGCCCTCTCTTCTAAAACATAAACACCCCCGTCCGTTCCCCCGCACGACCCGGCGGGATTGTTCGGACAGAGGGCGAAAGTTCGCGGTACCACCTCTGGTTCGCCGCTCCCTCGCAGGAGGCGGCCTCTTGAAGTCCCCAACAGGACCTCCGCGCTGCATCGGGCGCACCCGGCGGAGCCTACTTGCCGGAAAACCGGGTTCGGTCCGCTGCTCAGGGATGTATTCACGCTGTTCTCCTCTCCCCTTTTCACCATACCAGGGGTTCTCTGCACAGGAAATAACTGCGCTACTGGTTCCCGTCATCGCGTTAATAGTTGGTAGTATAGCTGGAAAAGCCAGCTTTGTCAATACCCTTTTTCCCCGTTCCCACCCTCGCCGCGTCAGCCAATGTGTGGTAGTGCTGTGTAAATAATTACAATGCGCGTGTTACAGTGCTGGGAATCTATATGCACAAGGGATTCGAACCCTCTCGCACAGCCCCTCTGCGCTGCCAACATGCGTAGCCCACTTCCAGCTACTGTCCGGTCCTTTTCCCGCCGGATAGGATCACATCCGCCCTGCCGCGACTACCTGCTTGAAAGTTTATTTATTGACTAGGAATCATATGCCGCACACTTCCACATGTACAAACTTCTCAATCAGCAAATTAACAGTATCCGGTTTATCCGTATTGGCGTTATGTCCAGCATCCTTAATCCATTCAAGCCTGATGCCGGTTTTTTTATGCCACGCCTTATTATACCTAATACAGGAACCCGCATGGTCTTTTTCTCCACATATCAGAAGAGCTGGGCATACAATATGATAAGGAAGAGCAGCTTCCATTGCCTCCGCCAGGATTCTAAAACCATGTCCGGATAACTTGGCGTACCTCTCTTGATTCCCATCATAAACCTGCATCATATCGTACATAAGCTTTCTTCCATAATCAGAGACCGCAACTCCAGTTGTACCGGATTTCAGAAGCAATTTCCATGGAAAATATCGATATACCGGTTCCATTTTCTTGAGAAGCCAAATTTCTATCGCGGTTATGTAACATCTTTGCAACGGCGCGGAATCAATCGAAATAAATCCCTTCAGCTTCTCAGGGAACAACTGTGCATAGGCTTGTCCAACATATCCTCCCATTGACTGGCCGATGATAATGGGACTGCCAATCTGCTCTCTCACTAAGATCTCATCAAGCCATCTCGCTTTGTCCATCATGCAAAATGTCAGCTCAAAGGGCCAGGATGCACCATGCCCCGGCGCGTCCCAGACAAAAACGTTGTATTTGTCTTCAAAGTATTCAACTTGCTTATTGAACAGCCGGTGATCAGCAGTCAGCCCGGGTAAAAAGACCAACGCCGGTTTTCTGATATCCACTTCCTTGTTGACCCAATAATGGATTGGCCCATTTGAGGTCTTATATATTTTCTCTATCATAAGTCCTGCTTTCCCCCTTTAGCGTAACTCAGTTGTCCAATTGACAGATTGGATGGCGTTATCCACTTCCCGCAGTTCTTTGGAAAGCGCGTCCGCCTTTTTCCGATACTCCGGCACTGGTACAGCGCTTAAAATCTTGATTTCTGAGCGCGTGGCGGCCCGAGGCAGACTGCTGGCCGATTGCAGAAAGTCGTGGTAGGTCCGTACCCGCAGTTTCAGGCAGTCCCGACGTGCTAAGAGCTCAGTCAACGTACCATCCTTTGTATGGGTTTCGCCGTTGGTGCGGTTGATGCGGGCCATCAGTTCCTCCAGCTGAGCGGCGCAGTCCTCGTATTCAGACAGCAAGGCTACGGGGTCCTCTGTGGGGCTCTCCCCTTCCTGGACCCGAGCGTTCTGACAGAGACGGTCCGCAAGCTGCTCCATCCTCCTTTGCAGGTCTGCCCGGAACTGTAAAGCTTCTGCTAATTTCATGTGCATTCTCCTTTCCATCCGTGCTGGAAGCGAAACGAAGTTTCGCGCAAAAGTTCTTTTTGATACTTTTTCTTTCAAGAAAAAGTATGTATGCAGCCCTAAAACAGCGTAATCTGGCTGGTATCCGCCATTCCCGCAAAAGCTCCCAAGGCCTTTAACTGGTCAATGTGGGTCTTGGAGAGCTTGTTGCAGCACATAGCAAATTCCTCTACAGAGATAAACTCTTGTCCCTTGCGTTTCTCTACCGTATCCAGCGCTGCCGTCTCCCCAAGCCCGCGCACGGCGGTGAAAGGTGGAATCAGGGCGTCGTTCCCTTTTAGGACAAAACGGGTGGCGTCGGATTCGTATATGCTGATGGGTTCAAACCGGAACCCCCGCAAGTAGAACTCATAGCAAACCTCCAATGTGACAGCTAAGTCCTGCTCCACGGCGGCGGCATCTTTGTTGTTCCAAATCTCTTGGATTTTGCGCTTTACCGCATCCAGACCAGCGCAGCAGTACTCTGCGTCAAACGCCTTGGCCCGGATGGAAAAAAAGGTAGCATAAAACGCTAAAGGCTTGTGGACCTTGAACCAGGCGATGCGGAAGGCCATCATTACATATGCCACCGCATGGGCCTTGGGGAACAAATAGCCGATTTTTGCCAGGGATTGGATGTACCAATCTGGTACGTCATGCTCCCGCATGGCCTCCTCCCAGCCCTCTTCAAAGCCGCCCTTCTTCACCTTCCCTTTTCGGACGGATTCCATAATCTTGAAGCTCATTTTCGGGTCCAGACCTTTGGAAATGAGATAAAGCATGATGTCGTCACGGCAGCCAACCGTCTCTGTAACGGAGGCTGTGCCGTTGACAATTAATTCTCTCGCGTTGCCTAGCCATACATCAGTCCCGTGGGAGAAGCCTGAGAGCCGGACCAGTGTATTGAAGTCCTTTGGCTGGGTGTCAATAAGCATCTGGCGGGTGAATTTTGTATTGAATTCCGGAATAGCCACCGCGCCAGTGGGGCCTAGAATCTCGTCGTTCTCAAACCCCAACACCTTACTGGAGGTAAAAAGGCTCATGGTGTCTGGATCGTCCAGGGGGATCTGCCGGGCGTTGACACCGGTTAAATCCTCCATCATACGAACCATAGAGGGATCATCGTGGCCCAGCATGTCCAGCTTTAGGAGGTTGTCCTCCATACAGTGATATTCAAAATGGGTGGTGATGATGTCGCTGTCGGCCGCGTCAGCCGGATGCTGGACCGGGCAGAAATCCTCCACATCCAGGTCATCCGGCACCACCACCAGTCCGCCGGGGTGCTGGCCTGTTGTGCGCTTGACCCCTACGCATCCCAATGCCAAGCGGTTCTCCTCCGCATGACCAGGGTTCATGCCGCGAGCCTCTAAGTACTTTTTTACGTAGCCGTAGGCGGTTTTTTCCGCCACTGTTCCAATGGTGCCCGCACGGAAGACCTGCGTCTCGCCAAACATCTCAATAGCATGACGGTGGGCTCGGGCTTGGTATTCTCCGGAGAAATTCAGGTCAATATCCGGCACCTTTCCGCCGCCAAATCCCAAAAAAGTCTCAAAGGGGATATCAAAACCGTCCTTGACATATTTGGTTCCACAGACCGGACAGTCCTTGTCCGGCATGTCCGCTCCACAGCCATAGGAGCCATCTTGAATGAATTCGTTGTGCTTACAGTTAGGGCAGCGGTAGTGGGGCGGCAGGGCGTTGACCTCTGTGATGCCGGACATGTAGGCCACCAGAGAAGATCCCACCGATCCCCGTGAGCCTACTAGGTATCCATTTTCCAAAGAACGCTGGACCAGCTTCTGCGCTGACATATACACAACGTCATACTTGCCCAGAATGCCGCCCAGCTCCACATTCAGCCGGTCCACAATCAATTGAGGCGGATTCTCGCTGTAGAGCTCATGAACTTTGTCCCATACCAGACGGTTAAGCTCTTCCTCAGAGTTTTCTAACCGTGGAGGAAAGAGCTTGCCCTTAGGCAGCAGGTCAAAAGTCTCTATCTGGTCTGCGATAGCCTGGGTGTTGGTGACTACTACTTCCAGGGCCTTTTCTTCTCCCAGATAGGAGAACTCTTCCAACATCTCGTCCGTGGTGCGGAAATAGATGGGCATAGGCTCATCGCAGTCTGAGAATTTTTTTGTGTCCAGCAGAATATGACGGTAAATCTCATCCTCCGGATCCAGAAAATGCACATCGCCAGTGGCACAGACGGGCTTCCCTAATTCCTCCCCCAGCCGGACAACAGTGCGATTAAATTCCCGCAGCTCCTCCTCATCCTTCACTTTACCCTTCCGCAGAAGAAAGGCGTTGTTACTTAAAGGCTGAATCTCCAAGTAGTCGTAAAATGCTGCAATACGTTTAAGCTCTGCCCAGTCCTTGTATTCTTCCACCGCCTGAAACAGCTCCCCCGCCTCACATGCCGCACCGATAATCAGCCCTTCCCGGTGGGCAATCAGCTCATTCTTAGGAATTAGCGGGAAACGTTTAAAATACTTCAAATTGGACATGGATACAAGCTGGTAGAGATTTTTTAAACCTACCTTGTTCTTCGCCAGGAGGATAATGTGCTTCGGATGGCGGTTAGCCTGCCCTTTCGACCGCAGTTTAGGCATCGCAGGATTAATAGCCTGAAGAGAATGGATGTTGAGGTCCTTTTCCATCTTTTTGAAAAAGTGCGGCAAAAACAGTCCGCAAGTGGCCGCGTCATCGCCAGCCCGGTGGTGCTGAAAAGCAGGAAGCTTCAAATATTCCGCCACAATATCCAATTTATGCTTCCCAAGCTCCGGCAGAAGGTTTTGCGCCAGAATCAACGTATCTATATAAGTAGGGTTGAAGTCCAGCTCCTCCCTGCGGCAACCCTCCCGAATAAATCCGATGTCAAACTCCGCATTATGGGCAGCCAGCGGCCTGTCTCCCACAAACTTCAGGAACGCAGTTAAGGCCTCTTTGGGCTTCGGCGCACCTTGGAGCATCTGGTCGGTAATGCCCGTCTTGGCAATAATCTCAGGCGTCAGATGCCGCTCCGGGTCCACGAAGGTCTGGAAGCGGTCCACAATCTCCCCGTCCCGAATAACTACTGCGCCAATCTCTGTAATGGCCTCCTGCTTTACAAGCAATCCGGTTGTCTCAATATCAAAAGCAACGTAATCATCTGTAAAGGAATACTCCTTGTCGCCATGAACGGCAATGCGGTCATCCAGATTATTAACAAAATAGCCCTCCATACCATAGAGAAGCTTGATCTCTCCAGCGGAATGCCACGCATCCGGGAACCCCTGCACCACGCCGTGGTCAGTAATCGCAATAGCCGGGTGCCCCCAGGACTCCGCCCGCTTTACCAGATTCCCCTCCGGCCCCGCCTTGGGATTCAACGGTGTGAGGGCATCCATGTTTGAGAATGTAGTATGCGCATGGAGTTCCACCCGTTTTACAGGAGCCGTATCCTGCCGGGTTTCGTGAGGGTAGGTACAAATATTTTTCGGGTCCAGCAGAATATCACTGCCATCTCTGTTCAGCTTCACGTACCCCTGAACTTTCAACCACATTCCAGGCTTTACGGACTTCTTTAAGGCATTTTTTTCCTCTTTCTGCATATATTTTGTGACCCGAACGGAGGTCTGAAAATCAGTTATATCAAATGTCAGACAGAAGACGCCGGGCCGGCGGGTCTCGTACAGGTCCGCGAAAAAAACCTTTCCAGCTATGACTACATTGCCCATTTTAGGGTTCAGCCCCGCCATGGGCTGGACAGAACCCTTGACCGCAGCACCCATGACAACGTCTCCGGAGTCCACTTTCTTCTTTTCCCCAGCCTCCTGCTTTGGAACTGCCACAGTTTGGAGAATATGTACCTCCTTCAGCTGGTAGGTTTGAAGAATCGCTTCCTCCAGCGCTTCCTTCCCCTTCCCCAGGCTGGCCCGGACGGTCACCGCTATAGCCATAATCCGGTTCTCCTTCTCTACCTCCACGGCGGTCAGGTACGCCCCGTCCAAGGCCATTCGCAGTTCCCAAGTTAACGGTAAACTCTGAAATAATTCAAAAAACGGTATCTTTTGCGCCATTTTACCCTCGTCCTATATTCTGTCAAGTATTTCGTTCTTACGCAGACGGCAGTTTTTCGATTTCATCCATCAATGCGTCCACCAGCTGCTCTTGCGGTACTTTTCTGAGGATCTGTCCTTTTCGGAAAAGAAGTCCCTCCCCTTTTCCGCCGGCAATGCCGATATCTGCGGCTGCGGCTTCACCGGGACCGTTTACCGCGCATCCCATTACTGCCACAGTAATTGCTTTTGTACAGCCTGCTAAACGGCGTTCCACTTCTTCGGCCATAGGAATTAAATCTATATTGGTACGGCCACAAGTGGGACAGGCTATCAAATCCGGACCATCCTTCCGGAGTCCTGCGGCCCGCAGGATTTTTTTCGCCGCATAAACCTCTTCCACCGGGTCGGCGGTCAAAGTTACCCGAAGCGTATCGCCCACGCCCAGACATAGCAGTCCTCCGATACCCATTGCGGATTTGATAATTCCCATGCCAGGCGTTCCCGCTTCTGTAACACCCAGATGGAGGGGATACGGACATCTTTCGCCAAGCAGACGGTATGCTTCCATAGTTACAGGTACAGACGAACATTTAACGGAAATACAAATTTCATCGAAAGAAAATTTCTCAAGCAAAGCAGCATGACCCAGTGCGCTTTCCACAAGAGCCTGCGCGGTAACGCCGCCGTACTTTTCCCGTAATTCTTTCTCCAGCGAGCCGCCATTGACGCCAATACGGATGGGAATTTTCCTTTCCTGGCAAGCGTCCGCCACTGCCTTTATCCGTTCTTCCCCGCCAATGTTGCCGGGATTGATACGGATTTTGTCAACGCCTTGGGCAACACACTCCAACGCTAACTTATAGTCAAAATGGATGTCCGCCACCAGCGGAATATGGATTTGATTTTTAATAGCGCCAATAGCCTTGGCGGCTGCCATGTCCGGCACCGCTACCCGGACAATTTCGCAGCCCGCCGTTTCCAGGCGGAGAATCTGCTCCACAGTTGCGTGGATATCGTGAGTTTTGGTGCTGCACATAGACTGTATGGTTACCGGGGCCCCGCCCCCCACTGGAACGGGCCCTACAAGAATTTGTTTTGTCATGATTGTACCACCTGGCTGATCAGCTTTCTCACATCGTTAAATGTCACAAGCAGCATTAATCCCATTAGCAGAGCGAAAAACACCATGTTAATAACCGCCTCATATTTCATCGGGACTTTACGTTTAAAAAGCTTTTCCGACAGTGTGGAAATAATCAAAAAGAGGATATGTCCACCATCCAGAGCTGGAATGGGGAGCAGGTTCATGACCGCCAGATTTACCGAAATCATAGCGCCAAAATAGGCGATGTTTTCTAAAGCGGCTTTCAGATTTTCGCTTTGATTGCCCACATCATTGATGGTAGACACAATCCCTACCGGGCCGCTGAGGTCTGTAACACCCGCGCTTCCCGTGACCAACATTTGCAGACTGTACCAAACTGTACGAACAAAGTCAATGGAGTTGTACCAGGTATACTTCAACTTCATCCCCAAAGTGGCCGGTTGGACAGTGACGCTGCGGTAGAGGCCGTAGCCATGATAGGAATTTCCCTCGCTATCCGTATAATCTGCAACGGTGAGATTTTTCAACTCCACTTTCTGCCCATCCCGCAGGACTACCAAATCAATAGGCTCCTTGTTCGCCAGCATCAGCAACAAATCCACATCGCTGGTTAGATACACCCGGGAACCGTTGATGGACCAGAAAACATCTCCCTCTTTCAGAGACATTCCGTTATTGACAGTCTCAAACTCCGGGGCCGTTCCAGCAATTACAGGCACTGTAAAGCCTGCCGCCTGACTGTTGAGAATCAGCAGAATCAGTGCGCCCGCCAAAAAATTCATGATAGGCCCGGCGGCGAAAACCAGTACCTTTTTCCAAAATCCCTGATTTACCAGGCTGTGCGGGTCGTCGGATTCCTCCTCTTCCCCCTCCAAAGCGCAGAAACCACCAATGGGGAACGCCCGGACAGAGAACACCGTATCCTTTTTCCCCTTCCGTTTCCACAGGACTGGACCCATACCGATAGCAAATTCGTGAACTGTAACTCCGGATATGCGTGCAGCCATAAAATGCCCCCACTCATGGGCGGCGATGAGTACGCCGAAAAGGAGAATGGCAAGAATGATATACATAGACGTGTGTTCCTTCCATTTGAGATTGATTTTGCGCCTTTAACAAGCGGCTATCCGGCGGGCCTGCCGGTCTGCTTCCAGTATATCCTCCAAATCCGGATTTGATTTCACCGGAATAGCGTCCAGCGCACGGGCAACCAGCTCTGGAATCATCCCAAAGGATATTTCCTCACGCAGAAATCTTCCTACCGCCGCCTCGTTGGCTCCATTGAGTATTGCGCCGCTGGTACCGCCCGTTTTGGCGCACTCCACCGCCAATTGGAGGCATGGGAAGGCATCCAAGTCCGGCGTCTGAAAGGTCAGCGGAGGACAGTTCAAAAAATCCAAACCCGGCGAGTCCGCTTCCACGCGGTCAGGCCAGGACAGAGCGTACCGGATAGGCAGGCGCATATCCGGCGTTCCCAGTTGGGCCAGGACTGCGCCGTCCTTAAATTCTACCATGGAATGGATGATACTTTGCCGGTGAATCACTACCGCGACCTGCTCCGGCGGTACGCGGAAAAGGTGCATGGCCTCTATATACTCCAGCCCTTTATTCATCAAGGTAGCGCAGTCGATAGTAATCTTTTCCCCCATGCTCCAGTTGGGGTGGCGGAGTGCGTCTGACTTTGTTTTTCCAGCGGTCTCCTCTCTCCCCAAACCGAAAAACGGCCCCCCCGAGCAGGTCAGAATGAGCCTCTTGACCTCCTCCTTATTCCGGCAGCCTTGCAGGCATTGGAAAATCGCGGAGTGCTCGCTGTCCACAGGGATAATCTCCGCTCCAAACTGCCGGGCAGCGGCCATTACCAATTCTCCCGCGCAGACTAAAGTCTCCTTATTTGCCAAGGCCACCCGCTTTCCTTTATGGATCGCGGCCAGCGTTGGCTGTAACCCCGCCATGCCCACCACTGCCGTAACTACCGCTTCGCTTTCCGGCAAAGAGGCGGCCTCTATCATCCCCTCCAGGCCGTAAGCAACGCGGATATCTAGGCCTTTTAGACGGGCTGCAAGCTCTAATGCTGGTTCCAACCTGGAAAGCACCACCAATTTGGGGTGGAATTGCCTCGCCTGACGCTCCAGCAAATCAATATTTTGGCGCGCTGTCAAAGCATCTACCCGGATACCTAAAGCTTCACAGACCTCCAACGTCTGCCGGCCAATGGAGCCGGTAGAGCCCAAAAGAGAAATCGCTTTTACCATGTTATTCCCCTACCCATTTATAGCCTTTTTAGTGCATGGCATTCCAAAATCTTATCCGGCAGACCATAGAGATCCGACTTACCGCAATCCCAACAACTGCAACATCACAGTTAAAGTCGGCGCGACAAAAATCACACTGTCAAACCGGTCCAGCACACCGCCGTGCTCCAGGAAAATACGGCCGTAGTCTTTGATGCCAAATTCCCGCTTGATAAGAGAAAAGTTTAAATCCCCTAACTGAGCGGCTACGCTGCACACTAACCCCAACGCCGCAATGCTCCCATAGCCGATGGAATAATGGAACCACGTATTCATGACAAACGCAAACGCCACGCCGCAGAACATGTTTCCTACTAAACCACCAATAGAACCCTCTACCGTCTTCTTAGGACTCACCTTAGGGGCCAGCTTGTGGCGTCCAAGTGCCTTGCCCACAAAGAACGCGAAGGTGTCGCTGCCAAAGCTGAACAGCAGCGGCAGCAGAAGAAATCCTCTGGAATAGCCAGCGGCATCCATCCGCAAAAACGAGGCAAAAGCATAGGGTACAACGAACATAGCAAACAGGGCAGCCATAACCTGCTGGAATTTTACCTCTCCGCCGCGAAATACCGCATAAGAAAAAACCAGCATAGCGTAAACCACCACCAGTTCTCCGTAGATGTAGACATTAAAAAAAGCAAAACCCACAGAGAACGCCGCGCAGATAACCGCCGCCACCCACAGCAGGGTGTGGTCTAACGCACCCACACATTTCATCAGCTCCCAAGCCGCAATAGCGGATAGCATAGCCAGAAATACGGCAAATACCCATATAGGTGCCCACAGAACTACTAGTAAAATCAGTGGTACGCCCACTACGGCCACTAAAATCCTTGATTTCATAGGAAGCCCCCTTCCAATATCTATCTGAAATGTAAATATCTATGTGACCGCTCCGTACCGCCGGTTACGACTCTGATAGGCGGCGATGGCTTTATGCAGCTCCTCCTTGGAAAAGTCAGGCCATAGTACGTCTGTCAAATAAAACTCTGCGTATGCGCACTGCCACAGCAGGAAATTGCTCAGACGCAGTTCTCCTCCCGGACGTATAAGCAGGTCCGGGCTGGGAATTCCAGCAGAGTACAGGTATTTTTCAAAAATATCTTCTGTCAAGTCTCCTGGCTTTACAGAGCCTGCTATACAATCTTCTGCGAAGGATTGAGCCGCATGTACCAGCTCCGCCCTGCCTCCATAATTGATACAGATATTACACTGGCATCCGGTGAGCCGGTCAGAGATGGCGTTGCACTCTGCCACCAGAGCCTTCAGCTCATCGTTAAGCGCCAGCAGGTCTCCCATAAAACGTAAGCGCACATTGTCCCGCTCCATAGTCTCGATAGCCTCCAGAAGGTATCGCTTGAGCAGAACCATAATCGTCTCTACCTCATCCTTGGGACGCTTCCAGTTTTCTGTGGAAAAGGCGTAGACCGTCAGGTACTCCAGCCCAATATCACGGCAGTACGTGGCAATCGTGCGGAATGTCTCCGCACCAACCTTGTGTCCGGCGGTGCGGGGAAGGCCGCGGCGTTTAGCCCAGCGGCCATTGCCATCCAGGATAATAGCGATGTGACGGGGCAGACGGTTAAAATCCACCTGCCCCGCCGCGCCGCCGCTTTTTTTCCAAAAAACCAGCTTCATGTATTCTTCTGTGGAAGCTTAAACCTCCAGCAGCTCCTTCTCCTTCTTTTCTGTCAGAACATCAATCTCCTTACACATATCGTCGGTCATTTTTTGAATATCTTTCTCCGCGATTTTCATATCGTCCTCAGTGATCTCGCCGTTCTTTTTCTGCGCTTTAAAGGTCTCCACTGCGTCACGGCGGATGTTCCGGATTGCCACCTTACCGCCCTCGGCGTACTTTGCAATCTGCTTAACCAGTTCTTTACGACGCTCCTCTGTAAGCTGCGGAAAGGCCAGGCGGATAACCTTACCGTCGTTCTGCGGATTAATGCCCAAATCAGATTCCTGAATGGCCTTGCAGATTAGCTTTACCGCTGTGGCGTCCCAGGGCTGGATAGTCAAGGTCCTGGGGTCGGGGGAGCCAATGGAGGCAATCTGGTGAATGGGGGTTGGGGTACCGTAGTAGTCCACCATAATTCGGTCCAGCACGGTAGCGTTAGCCCGTCCTGCCCGGACTGCGGCAAAATCCGACGCCACAGAGTTAATGGACTTTCTCATTTTTTCTTCAAAAACCTTATATTCGCTTTTCATTTTGTTGTATCCTCCTTCACAATCGTTCCAATCTTCTCGCCCCGCAGTACGCGGACAATATTATAGGGGTCTTTCAGCGCAAAGAGCAGCACAGGGATATGATTATCCATAGCAAGGCTGGATGCAGTGGAATCCATAACCGCCAGCCGCTGGGCAAGCACCTCGTCATACGTGATACTTTCATACTTCACCGCGCTAGGGTCTTTATTGGGGTCCGCACTGTATACGCCGTCGATATTCTTAGCCAGAAGGATAACCTCGGCATTAATCTCCGCAGCCCGCAGCACAGCGGCGGTATCTGTGGAGAAATACGGGTTTCCAGTTCCACAGCCGAAAATCACAACCCGGCCCCGCTCCAGATGATGGATAGCCCGGCCCCGGATATAGGGCTCCGCTACAGCCCGCATCTCAATCGCGGCCTGGACACGGGTAGGCACGCCCTTCTGTTCCAGCACATCCGCCACCGCCAAGCAGTTCATAACTGTAGCCATCATTCCCATATGGTCGGCCCGAGTGCGTTCCATCCGCCCCCCGCCGTCCTTTACGCCGCGCCAGAAGTTGCCGCCGCCCACAACAACGCCCACCTGGACGCCCATGTCCACAGCCTCCCGGATAACGTCGCAGACTTGGCCAATCACTTCAAAGTCCAGGCCAAAGTGTTTTTCTCCGGCCAAGGCCTCGCCACTAATCTTCAACAGAACTCTTTTATATTTTGGTTCCTCCATAGGCTTCTCCTCCGCTCGATTTTCTTCGTTTATACGCTACTCCCTATTCTAATATATTTTTAACCGTTTGAAAAGTAGTAAATGTAAATTTTTTACGAAAGTACCAGGAAACAGGCGGAACGCCCACTTGCGTCAGGTTTTTAGGTATGATATAATTGGTTCTAAAATGCAGGTAGAATGGAGGCTTGTCATGATAGAAAAAGCGGCTGACCGTGAACGAAAGGCATATCTTGCAGATCCCTGCGGGACTCTATCCATCCCCTATTACAAGGGAAAATCCTTAACAGTTCCGCCTGATCTGCGCATTGTCCATCAAAGGGATTTTTCTCCAGAGGAATGGAAAGGTTGGCAGGACACCCCCTACTTTCGGCTGTACCACAATCTATCTCATATCCCCCCTGCCCATACCCCGGATGGCTGTCAGATATCCAACATAGATGTTGCGGATTGTTCTGCCGTATCTGAATTAATAGGTTTGTGCTACGGATTCACTCTGTCGGAGGCGGAGGTTTATTCCTGGCGGCAGCGTCCGTGGTTTCGGCCCGAACTATGGCTCCAGCTGCTAGATAATAAGGGGCAAATGATGGGAGCGGTTTTGGCGGAATTTGACCCTGAGATGGGGGAAGGTGTACTGGATTGGGTGCAGGTTCACCCAGATCATCGCCGTCGTGGCATAGGAGTTACGTTGGTGTCCACGCTTTTGGAGCGGCTGAGAAAAATGGCAGATTTTGCTACTGTTTCCGGGGAAATAAATAATCCATGTATGCCAGAAGCGTTGTACCAACGGTGTGGCTTTTCTGGAAACGATACGTGGCATATTTTGAGAAAAGGCAGAGAGCCATAAGTTGGCTTTCTGCCTTTTATAAAGTTCTTTTGATACTTTTCTTTCAAGAAAAGTATGGATACCTTATTCTACCGCTCCGCTCAGCAGCCGTAGCAGCTGCTCCTTTCCCTCGCCCTTCTCTGCGGAAAACGGTACAAGCTCATCCGTTTCCAAAAGATCCAATGTCTCTCGAATGACCTGCATATTAGGGACGATTTCCGATTTTTTCAACTTATCCAGCTTATTTGCAACAACCGTCAACGGACATCCAGTGTCATGAAACCACTTCGCCATTGTCACGTCATCCCCTGTCGGCTTATGCCGCGCATCCACAATCATCACGCCCCAGGAAATCAGACCCGACGCAAAGTATGCCTCCATCAGATTCCCCCACCGGTCTCTTTCCGCCTTGGACACCTTAGCATATCCATAACCAGGCAAGTCCACCAGATAAATCTTTTCGTCAAGGCAAAAATAATTAATCTGACTGGTCTTCCCCGGCGAAGCACCTACTCTGGCAAAATTTTTCCGGTTTACAAGCCGGTTGATAACGGAACTCTTTCCCACATTGGACCTTCCCGCAAAGGCAAGCTGCGCCAGCCCGTCTCGCACAAAATCTTTAGGCGACGCGGCGGAACGGATAAACTCCACGCGGTTAAAGTTGACAGCCATAGCCATATTCTCCTTACTATAAGGGAATTTCGCCGCCTGCGGGCGGCGACCAGAGGCTCTGCCTCTGGACTCCGCAAGCCTTTAAAAAGGCTTGATCCAAACTCTAATGGCGCAAGGCAGAATCCTTTACAGTCTGCTCTGTTGGTAGAAAAGCGGTGATAATTCCCTCCTCGCGCTCGGCTTTAGACTCTCCCCCGCGTAACGCCTCGCTCAATACTGTATCTATACTTTCCGCAACCACAAACCGTAAAGACTGCCGCACCACAGGATCAATTTCTGTCAAATCCCGCTGGTTCTCCTTGGGAAGTATCACAGTCCGAATCCCATTCCGTTTTGCCGCCATCGTCTTTTCCTTCAAGCCGCCAATCGCCAGCACCCGGCCCCTCAAAGTCACCTCGCCAGTCATAGCAACATCACTGCGGACCCTTGTTTCTGTCAATGCTGATACCAACGCAGTAGTAATTGCCACACCAGCAGACGGCCCGTCCTTCGGCACAGCCCCCTCCGGAAAATGGATATGAATATCTCTGTTTTTATAAAACTCCGGCTCCACACCCAACTGTGCCGCACGACTTCGAACGCAACTGACCGCCGCCTGCGCGGACTCCTTCATCACATCTCCCAAGTTCCCAGTCAGCTCCAGCTTTCCAGTCCCCTCCATCACATTGACCTCAACCTCCAGCAGCTCTCCGCCTACCTCAGTCCAGGCCAAACCATTAACCACACCAACTGGGTCTTTATCCAACACTGGTGTAATATACCGGCGTACCCCTAGGAATTCTTCCAGGTTTCCATCTGTAATGTTAATCCGCTTTACATCTCCTGTAACCAAATACATTGCAGACTTTCTGCACAGCTTTCCCATCGTTCGCTCCAGCGTCCGGACGCCGGCTTCCTTGGTATACCCATTTATCACCGCCCGCACAGCCTCGTCGCTAACCCTAAGGGAGCGCTTTGAAATCCCATGCTCTTTCATTTGCTTCGGCAGCAGATAACGTTTCGCAATCTCCAGTTTTTCCTCATCCGTATAGCTTGTCAGTTCAATAATCTCCATTCGGTCCAGCAGCGGACGAGGAATTGTCGAAGTTGTATTTGCCGTTGTGATGAACAAAACCTTACTTAAATCTACCGGGATTTCCATAAAATGGTCCCGGAAAGCATAGTTCTGCTCACTGTCCAGTACTTCCAGTAGCGCAGCGGACGGGTCGCCCCGATAGTCGCTTCCCATCTTATCAATTTCATCCAGTAACAGCAGCGGATTCATGCTTCCGCTCTGACTAATTGCATTAATAATCCGTCCAGGCATAGCGCCAATATAGGTCTTTCGATGTCCTCGGATATCCGCTTCGTCCCGGACGCCGCCCAAGCTTAAACGTGCCAGCTTCCGATTTAATGCAGACGCCACCGAAATGGCAATGGAAGTCTTTCCAACGCCCGGCGGTCCAACTAAACAAATAATCTGCCCCTTAGCGTCTGGATTGATTTGCCGCACAGCGATAAACTCCAAAATCCGTTCTTTTACCTTTTCAAGGCCAAAATGATCCCGGTCGAGAATTTTTCTCGCTGCTGCCACGCTGGCCCGTTCTTTGGTCTCCTCGCCCCAGGGCATCTCCAAACATACATCTAAATAATTTCGGATAACGGATGCCTCCGCGCTGGAGAACGGCTGCTTCGCCAGACGGTCTACCTCTTTTAGCAGTTTCTCCTCCACTTCATGGGAAAGTTGACGCTCCAAAATTTTTATCCGGTACTCATTCAGCTCGCTGTCCTCGTCTTCCCCCAGCTCCCGCTGTAAAAGGCGAATTTGCTCCCGAATAATATGGTCTCTCTGCACTTCCCCCATTTCCCGGCGGATTTTACCCTCAAGCTCCTGCTCGCACATGAGGACCTCCACCTCTCGCGCCAGCAGCTCGTTTACCTTCCTCAGC
This sequence comes from uncultured Clostridia bacterium, assembly GCA_947058885.1. Classification (GTDB taxonomy): domain Bacteria; phylum Bacillota; class Clostridia; order Oscillospirales; family Oscillospiraceae; genus Pelethomonas. The sequence continues at coordinate 4,591 of CAMSIF010000026.1, read as the reverse complement.
CGCGGAACGGGCCGCGCCTCCTCCAGAATAGCCTGTTTATCCTGATGGCGCAGCATAATGTTCTGCGCAATAAAGTCCGCGAGATGGCCTGGGTCCCGATCATCCATAACCTTTGCGGCAATATCGTCGCCCAGTCTCGGAGCCATTGACGCGTACTCGCCAAAATTGGTATACGTATGGCGCAGCAGGGCTTCCAGCTGTAAATCGGAAATCCGTGCCTTCGATTCCCGCACCGTCTCCACGTTTCCTTGCAGGTAGGGCTCCGTCTGCCACAGACGCCGCAGCTTTGCCCGGCCCTTACCCTCCATCATCACCCGCACAGAGTTTTCGCTGATGCGGAGGACCTGCCGGATCACAGAAACAGTCCCCACGCTGTATAAATCCTTTTCTCCCGGCTGAGCTGTGCCGATTTCTCTTTGAGCCACCAGGAAAATATACTGGTTGCTCTCCATAGCCCGCTCCAAAGCCCGGATGGAAATATCCCGTTCCACATCAAAGCTGAGGATACAGCCCGGAAAAATTGTCAGACCGCGCAGGGCCAAAATAGGCATATTCATTGTGGTATTTTCCATGATTACGGTCTCCTAGAGGTTGTTCAAACTTTTTCTTTCATACGTTACCATCGTTATGTAACGTCCCTAAAGGAAAAGAGGGGCCGCTCACGCCCCTCTTTTTACGCTCTAAGCAGTCGTTGGCGCAGTGCGCCGCCCGCCTCGAACGAGGGTAGGGCCGCACTCCCCCTGCACGCAGGCAGGTGTGACAATCACCCGTTCCACAGCCGGGTCAGATGGAATATCAAACATAATGTCCGTCAAGATGCCTTCCATGACCGCGCGCAGGCCGCGAGCTCCGATGTTTCGCTCGATCGCCTTATCGGCCACAGCCTCCAACGCGCCTTCCTCAAACGCCAACTCCACCTTGTCGTAAGAAAACAGCAGTTGATACTGCTTCAGCAGTGCGTTTTTAGGCTCCGTTAGAATACGGACCAAGTCTTCACGTTTCAGGGAAGCCAGCGGCGCAATAATCGGCAGACGTCCCACCAGTTCTGGGATAATCCCGAACTTCAGCAAATCGTGCGGCTGGACGTCCTTCAAAATAGCGCCAACATCCCGGTCTCGTTTGCTCTGAATCTGCGCGTCAAAACCCAATCCCCGCTTGTCGGTACGCCGCTCGATAATTTTTTCCAAGCCGTCGAACGCGCCGCCGCAGATAAAGAGGATATTCCGGGTATTAATTTGGATAAACTCCTGATGGGGATGCTTGCGCCCGCCCTGAGGCGGAACGTTGGCCACCGTACCTTCCAGAATTTTCAGCAAGGCCTGCTGTACGCCCTCTCCAGAGACATCCCGGGTAATAGAGGTGTTTTCGCTTTTCCGGGCAATCTTGTCAATCTCATCCACATAGATGATTCCGTGCTCTGCCAGCTCCACATCATAATCCGCCGCCTGGAGCAGCCGCAGCAGGATATTCTCCACATCATCACCCACATAGCCCGCCTCTGTGAGGGTTGTGGCGTCCGCAATGGCAAAGGGCACCTGCAAAATACGCGCCAAGGTCTGGGCAAAGTGGGTTTTGCCGCTTCCTGTGGGACCGATCATCAGGATATTGCTCTTTTGCAGCTCCACATCCTCGCCGCCGCCAAACTGAACCCGTTTGTAGTGGTTATACACCGCCACGGAAAGCGCAACCTTTGCGCTCTCCTGCCCTATTACATATTGATCCAGAATTTCTTTAATCTGGCGGGGTGTGGGCAGCTTTTCCGGCAGTTCTCCCGGCCCATAGCTGTCCCGGCCCAGCTCCTCCTCCAGCACGCTCATACACAGATGCACGCACTGGTCACAGATGCGGGCGCCGGGACCCTGAATCATACGCCGCACCTCTGCCTCCCGTTTGCCGCAGAAGGAACAGCGCAAGGCCTTTTTCGTCTCGTCACTCATGGGCAGCTTCCCTTCCTCACTTTATCTGGAATACAGGACCTTGTCGATCAGGCCATACTCCTTGGCCTCCTCGGCGGTCATGAAGTTATCCCGCTCGCAGTCAGCGGTAATAGTGTCCAGACTCTGGCCCGTATTGTCCGCCAGAATACTGTTCAAACGCTTTTTAATGATTTCCAGCCTGCGAAGATGGATAGCCATATCCGTTACCTGCCCCTTGGTGCCGGCGGAGGGCTGGTGAATCATAATTTCCGCGTTGGGCAGGGCGATGCGCTTGCCCTTGGCGCCGGAGCTGAGGAGGAACGCCCCCATGCTTGCCGCCATACCCACACAAATAGTGGACACATCGCACTTGATATACTGCATGGTATCATAAATAGCCATACCGTCTGTGACAGAACCGCCGGGGCTGTTGATATACATCTGGATCTCCTTATCCGGGTCCTGAGCCTCCAGATACAAAAGCTGGGCTACCACCAAGCTGGCGGTGGTCGCATTCACATCTTCGCCCAGGAAGATGATGCGGTCGTTCAGCAGCCGGGAAAAGATATCATAGGACCTCTCCCCCCGGTTCGTCTGCTCAACAACATATGGAACTAAGCTCATGGATAAAACCTCCTGCTTTTTATTAACGAATTGTGAACCTCCCACCGGCTTCCTATCCGCCGGACACGCCACCGCACTAGCATAACCATTTCCGGGAAATTTTAGTCCCGGACTTCCAAAGCCTTACTGAGCGTCCTCTTCGGCGGGCTTTTCCGTATCAGGCTTAACGGGAACGGCATTCTCCACTACTACAGCAATCGCCCTATCCCGCAGAAGCTGCTCCCGGACCATAGGCTCGCCCAGATACTTCTTCAACTTCTCCACATCAATCTTGAATTCCTCGGAACGCTTCTGGAATTCCGCCTCCACGTCCTCGTCGGTGACTTCAATATTCTCCGCCTTTGCGATAGCGGCGATGGTCAGGTCCATGCGCACCTGCTGCTCAGCGGGCTCTCTCGCCTGCTCCAGCAGCTGATCCACATCGGTGTTGGCCATCTGCATGTACTGCTCCATGGTAAGGCCCTGGGACTGGACCTGCCGCTCCAGATTCTGAACAAAGGCCCGAGACTGCTCCTTAATCATATCTTCAGGAATATCAGCGGTAATCCCTGCGGCGGCCTTATCCATAACAGCGTTCTCAAATGCGTTCTTTGCCGCGCCCTCGCGCTCTTCAAGGAGCTCGGCCTCCACGCTCTTTTTCAGCTCCTCCAGGGTGTCGTACTCGGACACGTCCTTAGCGAACTCATCATCCAGCTCAGGAATCTCCTTGACCTTCACGGCGTTGACCTTCACTTGGAACACCACCGCCTTGCCAGCCAGCTCGGCGTGGTAATCATCCGGGAACGTAATATCAATATCCCGCTCCTCGCCCGGATTCATACCAATGATCTGGTCTTCAAAGCCGGGAACAAACTGCCCGGAGCCGATTGCAAGATCAAAGTTCTCTCCCGCGCCGCCGTCAAAGGGCACTCCGTCCAGGAAGCCCTTAAAATCAATGTTGGCGATATCTCCCGTTTCCACCGCGCGGTCCAAATCCACCATACGGCTGTTACGGTCCGCCATTTCCTTCAGACGGCCATTCACATCCTCTTCCGTAACCGCAGCCTCATACTTGGGCGCCTCAATGCCCTTGTACTGTCCCAAGGTAACCTCAGGGTACACGGCCACAGTGGCCTTGAAGGAAAAGCCGTCCTTGCTGACGTCCTGCAACTCCACTTTCGGATAGCCGACCACGTCCAGCTCCTGCTCCTTAATGGCGTTGGCATAGGCGTCAGGCAAGGCAATATTCACGGCCTCTTCGTAGAAAACGCCGGAGCCATACATTTGCTCCATCATCTTGCGGGGAGCTTTTCCGGGACGGAAGCCGGGTACTCTAATCTGGCCGCGCTGTTTCTTATAGGCCTTCTCTATGGCAGCCTCAAAATCGGCGGCATTCACTTCCACGGTCAGCTCGACCATGCTTTTTTCTAATTTTTCACAGCTTTTAACACTCATTTTTATTTCCTCCGTATACAGTCGGCCTTCCGCAGTCAGCCAAGATAGTATTTTACCATAATGGATTTAAAATTTCCAGTGTTTTTTTCCTCAATCCCATATTTTTTTGGGAACAAACTGTAAATAATCTGCGGAGACCAGGCTGTACTCTACCCCGCCTACCCTTCCTTCGATTGCGCGCTTATGGGTTGGCCCGTGGAGATGCCCGTAAAAGCATCGCTGAACGCAGTACTCTTCCAGCTTCTGGATAATCTCCGGGCAGCGGTATCCCGTATAGAGGGGCGGATAGTGAAGAAATGCCAGAACAGGCCTTTCTCCAGCCGCCTTCAAGGATGCCTCCAGCCGCAGGACCTCCCGGTTGAGGACTTTTTCGTTATGCCCGGTCTGTTCCTCCTCGTAAAACCAGCCGCGGGTGCCGCACAAGGCAAATTCTCCATAAAAATGGCAGTTATTGTGGAGAATATCAATGGTCTTTATGTCATTTTCTGCAAAAAATCTTCTCATCTTGGCGGCTGTGTTCCACCAGTAGTCATGGTTTCCCTTCAAGATAATCATCTACCCATGCAAGCGGAGATCGGAAGAGCACACGTCTGAACTCCAGTCACACTAAGATATCT
>CAMSIF010000025.1 GCA_947058885.1 uncultured Clostridia bacterium | reverse complement strand
ACTGGAGTTCAGACGTGTGCTCTTCCGATCTCGAGGAGCTGGACGAGCGTCTGTTCGCCACCCCCTCTGTCGCCCTGGAACGCTGCCACACATTAACGTCCATTATGGCGGAGACTGCGGTATCCTCGCTGAAGGACGCCTTGGCTTCTCTGCGGGATGATTCCCCGGAGCTGGCGTTGTCTATCCGGGAAAAGGAGGATAAGACAGACTACTACGAGGACATTTTAGGAACGTACCTGGTAAATTTAAGCGCGCGGCAGATCAGCGAAGCCGATAGCCGGGAAGCGGCCAAGCTGCTGAAGGTGATTGGTGATTTCGAGCGGATTGCCGATCACGCGGTCAATATTCTGGAGTCTGCAGAGGAACTGCGGAAAAAGGAGATTCAGTTTACCGGCGCGGCTACAGACGAGCTTACGATCATTTCCAGAGCGGTCAGCGACATTTTAGACCTGTCTCTTGAGGCTTGCCTGCAAAACGATCTGGCTACCGCCGCCAAGGTGGAGCCGCTGGAGCAGGTCATTGATCTGCTGAAGGAGCAGCTTCGTACCCGCCACATTCTGCGCCTGCAAAAGGGAGACTGCACCATCGACGCGGGCTTTACCTGGCTGGATCTGCTGACCAATCTGGAGCGCACAGCGGATCACTGCTCCAACATTGCCGGGTGTGTGATTGACGCCGCCCACGATACCATGAATCTTCATCAATCCCTGCGGGAAGCCCGTAACAACAGCGAGGTATTTCAGGAGATGTACCGGGAGTACAGACGCAAATACGCGTTGACCTGAGCGGTTGATAAAATCCCGCCGCTGTGCTAAGATGAAACCATTGGGAGAGGAGGAGCCAGTATGATCTATTGCGTAGAGGACGACGCCAGCATCCGGGAGATTGAATTGTATACGCTGCGCTCTACGGGCTTCGAGGCCCTGGGCTTTGAAAGCGGAGACAAATTGCTGGCAGCCCTGAAGGGGGAGCGGCCGGATCTGATACTTTTGGATATCATGCTGCCTGGGATGGATGGGGTAGAGCTGCTCAAACGTATGAAGGCGGTCCCGGATTTTGCGGATATTCCCGTCATTATGGCAACGGCCAAGGGCGCGGAATACGACAAAATTCAAAGCCTGGACCTGGGGGCGGACGACTATCTTGTAAAGCCCTTTGGAATGATGGAGATGGTTTCTCGCGTCAAGGCGGTGCTGCGCCGGTGCTGTCCCGGCCAGAAACGGGAAATTCTGGCGGCAGGCGGCCTCCTGGTAGATCTGGCGGAGCATACCGTCACGGCGGACGGCGGACGAATCGCCCTTACCTTCAAGGAATTTGAACTTCTGCGGCTGTTCCTTTCCGCCCCCGGCGTGGCGTTCACCAGAGAAAACTTACTTTCCAGTGTTTGGGATAGCGATTACTCCGGTGAAACGCGGACGGTGGATATGCATATCCGGACCTTGCGGCAGAAGCTTGGCGTCTACGGAGCGATGATTGAGACTGTTCGCAACGTGGGCTACCGATGGAAGGCAGCCTCATGAGCAAAAAAATTTTCCGCTCTATCCTGGCGGTCGCGGCGGCGGTGCTGCTGGCTAATCTTGTGATTATACTGGGCTGCCTATACCGCTATTTTGGCGATGTACAGGCTAACCAGCTCAAGGACGAACTGCGGCTGGCGGCTTATGCGGTAGAGGCAAACGGACTGGCTTATTTGGAAAAACTGACCGGCCATGATTCCCGCTACACTTGGATGCCGGAGTACCGTCTGACCTGGATTGCCGCAGATGGAACGGTGCTGTTTGATACAAACGAATCCGCGAAAGACATGGTAAACCACGGGGACCGCCTGGAGGTTCAGGAGGCACTTTCCGCGGGAGAGAGCAGCAGCGTCCGCTACTCCGACACATGGGCGAGGCGAACGCTGTACTACGCCAGAGCGTTAGACGATGGAACCGTCCTGCGCATCTCCATTCGTCAGGCAACGGCGCCGGCTCTGGCGCTGGCTATGCTTTGGCCAATCCTGCTGATAGGAATTTTCGCCGCGCTTCTCTCCTCTGTTCTGGCAAGCCGGATGGCAAAAAGGATCGTTCAGCCTCTTAACGCGCTGAATCTGGATCACCCATTGGAAAACGACGCCTATGAGGAGCTGTATCCACTGCTGCGGCGCATCCAGCAGCAGCGCGGACAAATCAACGCCCAAGTCCAGGAACTGCGGACCAGGGCGGATGAATTTGAACAGATTATTGGGAGCATGAATGAAGGACTCATCGTGCTGGACCAGAAAGGGACCATTATCTGCATCAACCCGGCGGCGCAGAGACTGTTCGGCACAGACCGCTCCTGTGTCCGGAAAGATTTTTTAACGGTAGACCGCAGCCATGAAATGAGTCAGGCTATTTTGACCGCTTTGGAAAACGGGCGCAGTGAAACGCGGACGGAACGAAATGGCCGTAAAATACAATTTGACATCAGCCGGATTGAGTCGGACAGCACGGTGATTGGAACCGTACTGCTGGCCTTTGATGTGACAGAACAGGCATTTGCCGAGCGCGCCCGCCGGGAGTTTACTGCCAATGTGTCCCATGAATTAAAAACCCCCCTGCAATCCATTATGGGCAGCGCCGAATTGCTGGAGAACGGGCTTGTCAGGCCGGAAGACGTGCCGCAGTTTACGGGAACAATCCGGAAGGAGTCCGCAAGGCTGGTGGCATTGGTAGATGATATTATTCATCTTTCCCAGCTTGACGAGGGGATCGCGCCAGAACGGGCGGCGGTCGATCTCCTGGAAACGGCAGAGGATGCGGCGTCTGTTCTGCGTAATTACGCTTGGGAGAGAGGCATCCATATTTCTGTTACGGGCGATCACGTTCAGGTTGATGGCGTGCGCGGTTTTCTGCACGAAATGATCTACAACCTCTGCGAAAACGCAATCAAGTACAATGTAGATGAGGGTTCTGTAGAGATTGCCGTTTCTATAGGGAAACAGGGACCGGAAGTTACCGTCAAGGATACTGGCATCGGTATCCCGCCGGAGTACCAGAGCAGGGTGTTTGAGCGGTTTTTCCGGGTGGATAAAAGCCGCTCTAAGGCGTCCGGCGGTACCGGGTTAGGGTTGTCCATCGCGAAGCACATTGCGCAGTATCACAACGCAAAAATCATGTTGCAAAGCGAGATGGGCGTTGGAACTGCTGTGACCGTCACATTTGCCGCAGGGCATTAGCAAAATCCTCCCAAAGTCTTGAAAACGTGGGAATTAGACTTATGGCAAGTCCTGTGCCATTATAAATTTCTTCAGCGGGACATACAGCAGTCCTGCCAGAACTAACGCCAAAATGGCATTTGGTAACATATAAGAACCATTATACACAAGCGAATATAGGCTGGGACTAGAAAAGGTCATGCCCAGGAGTTCAGTAGGCGCAATAATTTTATATATGGTCACACCGCTGATATAGTGAACCACGAACCGGCAGGCGCACCCCAAAACTGTCCCGGCAAAGATTCCCCATTTTTTTCGCCGGAACAAGCCCGCCAAGCCCAGGGGTGTAAAGGCCGCCAGATAATCCAGCAGCATGGACTGCCAGCCCCAGGCGTAGGCCCCGTCGAAAATCAACTGCAAAAGGCCGAAGGCAAACCCGGCCAGCAGTCCGCTCTTGCAGCCCCAGCGTACAGCGAAGAGAATCAGCGGGAACATGGCGGGTGTCAGAGAGCCGCCGTTTGGCAGCTGCATCAGCTTCACATAGCTGAGCACCTGAGCCATAGCTACCAGGACGGCGGCCTCTGTCAAGCACCGCAGCGTCATGATGCTTCCCGCCGCGCTTTTGTACAGTTTTTCGTTGAACATTGTTTTTTCCTCCTTCAAAATAGGCCGGGAGGAGCCTGCGGGCACGAAAAAAGCCGTATACCCGCAAGGCGTGGGTATACGACAAAAAGTCCCTATTGAATCGCATTCCTACGCCGGCATTACCCGGATCAGGTTCGAGGGACCGGACGGCAATGCGTCTCATCTCAGCCGGCGTGCGCCAGCGCCCCTTGGATTGTAGATACAGTATAACAGAGAGAGCCGCCTCTGTCAAGAGGCGGCTCTCGTATCTGCCAATTTATCCAACCCGCTTCGCGCCCACATAATAGCGCGTATAGTAGTCGGAGCTCAGGCTGTCAATCTGGATTTTCTTTCCGCTGCCGGAAGAGGCGTGTACAAACTGTCCGTCCCCGATGTAGATACCCACGTGGGAGCAGGCCTTGCCGTTACTCCGGGAGGGGTCGCAGAACAACACCAAATCACCGGGCTGCAAATCGGACTTCTCCACATATGTACCGCTGGTGTTCCACTGAGAAGTGGCGGAATGGGGCAGACTGTAGCCGTGGACGCTGAACACGTACATGGTAAATCCAGAACAGTCAAACCCTCTGGGGGAGGCCCCGCCGTAGACATAGGGAACGCCCAGGCAGCTAAGCGCGGTAGACACGATATCGTCGCCAATAGCGCTGCCTGCGGAGGAGCTGCCAGTATACAGCCGGACATAGTCCGCGCTGATGAAACCATCCGTGCCGTTATACTTCACCGCGTACCAGCCGTCGGAGAGGCTGACCAAATCCACCATAGTGCCGGTAGAGACCTTTGTGAGGATTCCGGACTCCGTGGAGGGACCAGTGCGGACATTGACATAATTGCCGGTAATGACGCCTCTGGGGTCCTTGAGGGGAATTCCGTCCACCGCTACGTAAGTACCGCTGACATAGCCCTCCTGGCCGTTCCAGGTTACCTGGCACCAGCCGTCCGCCACGCTGATAACAGCCAGCTGTGCGTCCTTAGACAGCTCGGTAATGACCGCGTCGTCTGTGGAAGGACCGGAGCGGAAATTTACGCCGTCCATAGTCACCACGCCGGTTTTGCCGGATACGCTGCTGGCGCTGGCAACGGTGGTCTCCTCCGGGAGGACCTCCGCGCCGCCGTCTTCGGCGGGGGTGTAGGACAGGAAATCTGCGGACACATATCCGTCGCGTCCGTTCCAGGTGATTTTATACCACCCGTCCAGGGCCTCCTGCACCTGTACGGTGCTCCCTTTGCTCAGGAGGGTAATGGTGGAAGCGGAGGTGGAGGGTTCGCTTCTCAGCCGGAGAGCGTCCCCGGTTACGACGCCGGTTCCAATCGTACCGGCGGCAGCGGCGGTTACAGCCAGGAAAAGGGCGGCCAGAATGGCCAGAAGCATCGTCTTATTCAGCAATTTTTTCATTCGTATATGACCTCATTATGTTATCGTTTGTGACCCTTATGTCTTACTTGCCGGAGAGAGCCCGCTCCAGCCAGATGGCGGAGACGTCCATCGCGGCGTACAGGCTGTCCTTTTCGCTCCTTTTGACCACCCGGTCCCGGCTTCTCAGGTCCGGGGCGGTGCGCTGGAGCTCAACGGAGACCTTTGTGGCAATTTCCAAGTCCTGTTCGGTCTTGGATTCCTTCACCTGCATAAAGATGATATAGGGGTCCGCCATGGAGCCATAATAGATCATATTGCCCACGCGGCGCAGAGGGTGCTTTTTGTACATGAGTCCTTCCTGTTTTTGAGCCATACAGCCTACCTCGCTTTGCACAGATTACAGTGGTTTGTCATTTTTGTAATCAAATTGTAACATATCGTTCCCGTTCTGTCAACACCTCCTCGAAAATTCCTTAGAAGGAAATTTTTCCCCTGTATGCGTGCGGTTCTACCGCCATAGAATACAGAGATTTGTCCTTGCGTTCCCTCCCCAGGGGTGGTATACTGGCAGAAATAGCAAAAAAAGGAGGCGGAAATTATGAAGATGGTCTCTTGGAATGTCAACGGCCTGCGGGCCTGCCTGCAAAAAGGTTTTCTGGACTTCTGCCAGGAAGCGGACGCGGATTTCCTCTGCTTACAGGAGACGAAGCTCCAGGACGGACAGCTGTGCCTGGACTTGCCGGGCTACCGCGCATACTGGAACTTTGCCGTTAAAAAGGGCTATTCCGGCACCGCTATTTTTGCCAGAGAGGAGCCTCTGGATGTAACCTACGGTTTTGGAGGGGAGATTCACCGCCAGGAAGGCAGGGTGATTACCGCCGCGTACCCGGACTTCTATCTGGTGTGCTGTTACACCCCTAACGCCCAGCGCGGACTGGAGCGCATTGATTACCGCATGGAGTGGGAGGACGATTTCCGGGCATATCTGCTGGAGCTGGACCAAAAGAAACCGGTCATCCTCTGCGGGGACCTGAATGTAGCCCATCAGGAGATCGACTTAAAAAACCCCGCCTCCAACCGGGGCAACGCGGGCTTCTCTGACCAGGAAAGGGGGAAGATGACGGAGCTGCTGGCCGCCGGTTTCCTGGACACCTACCGTTTTTTATACCCGGACAAGACAGGGGCCTACAGCTGGTGGAGCTACCGCTTTGACGCCCGGACCAGGAACGTGGGGTGGCGGCTCGATTATTTTATTGTTTCCCAACGTCTCCAGAGCCGGATATCCAAGGCGGATATCCTCAGCCAGGTCATGGGCAGCGACCACTGCCCCGTATCGTTGGAACTAAATATATAAAATGAGGTGTACCCTTATGCTGAACTTCCGCAACGACTATAGTTCCGCCGCCCATCCCGTCGTAATGGACGCCCTTATCCACGCCGGTTTCCAGCAGACCCCCGGATACGGCGCGGACCCCTTCTGCCAAGAGGCGGCGGACAACATCCGCGCCCTCTGCAACTGTCCCGGCGGCGCGGTCCACTTCCTGGTGGGCGGAACCCAGGTAAACAAAACAGCTATCGCCGCTTTTCTGCGCCCCTACGAGGCGGTAATTGCCGCCTCCACGGCCCATATCTGCTGTCACGAGACAGGGGCCGTGGAACAGGATGGTCACAAAATCATTGCGTGCCCCGCCCCGGACGGCAAGCTGACGCCGGATATGGTCCGCTCCGTGGTTTCCAGCCACGATTCGGAACACACGGTTCTCCCCCGCCTGCTCTACGTCTCCAACACCACCGAGCTGGGTACGGTCTACAGCCTGCCGGAGCTGCAAGCCCTGCGGCGTGTCGCGGATGAGCTGAAGCTTTACCTCTACTGCGACGGCGCGCGTCTGGGCAGTGCCATTGCCGCCGGAGACGCGGCTCTTCCCGACTACGCGGCTCTCTGCGACGCCTTTACCATCGGCGGGACCAAAAACGGCCTGCTGTTCGGGGAGGCCCTGGTAATCGCCAATCCCGCCCTTCAGCCCGGCTTCCGCCACTGCATGAAGCAGCAGGGTGCTATTCTGGCAAAGGGACAGCTCCTGGGTATCCAGTTTAACGCCATCTTGGAGGACGGGCGGTACTTCCAGCTGGCGGCGGAGGCCAACCGCCTGGCCCGCCGGCTGACAGAGGGGCTTCGGGAACGGAACGTGCCGTTTCTCGCAGACAGCCCCAGTAACCAGGTGTTCCCCATCCTGCCCGACAAGGTTGTGAAAGCCCTGGCGAAGGAAGTTGCCTTTGAGGTTCAGCAGCGGGTAGATGAATCCCATACCTGTATTCGTTTTGTTACCGCCTGGGATACCGGCAGCGATGCTGTAGAACAGCTTCTGGCCCTCTTGGGCAGGCTGCTGGGCTGACCAGTATATGGAAAGGAGAACTGCTATGCGGCCTGCCGGACTATTCGACCTCCACTGTGACACGCTGACACGCGACCAATACCCCTCTCGGGGACGTACCCCGGACGCCGGAACGCTGACTGACCCCTGCTACCATCTGTCTCTGGACAAAATGCCCGCCGGAACCCGCTGGGTCCAGTGCTTCGCTATTTTTATTCCGGACCAGCTCCGGGGCCAGGACGCCATTGATTTTTTTGACCAGTATACCACCAGCTTTTATACCCAAATGGAGGAAAACGCGGCGCGGATCCTTCCTTGCCGGAACTTTCCCGACATGGAACGGGCTGTGGGCGAGGGGAAATTTGCCGCTCTGCTGACCGTGGAGGGCGGCGCGGTGTTGGCGGGAAAATTAGAGCGCGTCCAGGCCCTCCGTGACGCGGGAGTGCGAATGCTTACCCTTACCTGGGAGGGCCCTAACGAGATTGGTTCCGGCCACGGCTCCCCCGGCGGACTGACCTCCTTTGGCCGGGAAGTCGTGCCGGAACTGGAGCGCCAGCGGGTGGTGATTGATATATCCCACCTGAACGACCGGGGCGTCGAGGACCTGTTTGCCGTGGCGAAAAGGCCCTTTGCGGCCTCCCACTCCAACGCCCGCTCCGTCTGCGGACACCGCCGGAACCTTCCGGACGCCTTTATTCGGGAAATGGCGGCCCGCCGCTGTCTTATCGGTCTTAACTATGCCCAAAGCTTCCTCTCCGACGACGGCAACGGCGGCCTGGACGCCCTCTACCGGCACGTCTGCCGCTTCCTGGAGCTGGGCGCGGGGGACTGTCTGGCTTTGGGGTCAGATTATGACGGAACCGATATCCATCCGGATTTAAACTCGGTAGAAAAATCTTTAGGAATCTATACATATTTAATTGAGCACGGCATTCCGGCTGAGACGGCGGACGCAATTCTCTTTGGAAACGCCTGGCGTTTTTTCAAAATAGCCGGGGAAGCATAAATGCCTCTTTACGAAACCGCCCTTTTCGTGTAGAATACTGTCAAACGACTACGGAAGGAGGCGGAGGCTGTGACTGGATATGTGCTGCATCTGCCGGAGGATGAGAGCGTCGTTCTCTCGGGCCCGGTGGCCCGCCGCCTGGTGGAGGCGGGTGACGGTGAGGCCGCTCTGCTCTATATCGCCGTCCTGCGGAACAAGGGCTGTATTGACGGCCAGCTGCTGCGTTCCCAGCTGGGATGGCAGCGGGAGCGTTTTGAACGGGCCCTGGGCGTACTGGTAACCCAGGGTCTTGTGGCCCTGCCGCACCAAAAGACGCCTCCGCCGGAAAAGCTCCCCCAGGAACCGGAGGACCGCAGGCCGGAATATACCCGGGCGGATATGGCCCGGGCATTGGAGGGTCCGGAGTTTGCTTCCCTTACCAGCGCGGTGGAGGAGAAGCTGGGGAAAAAACTGACCACCCCGGATGTGGCGATTCTTTTGGGGCTGTATGACCAGCTGGGTCTGCCCGCAGACGTGATTTTCCTGCTGGTAGGCTTCTGCGCGGAACGCACTGCCGCCCAACGGGGACCGGGCTGTAAGCCTACCATGCGGCAGATTGAAAAAGAGGGCTATCTCTGGGCGCGGCTGGAGCTGATGGACCAGTCCCGTGCCGCCGCCTACATTAAAAAATACCAGCGGAGCAGGGAGGCCATCCCTCAGCTCATGCGGCTGCTGCGGCTGGGAGACCGGCCGCCCTCTCCCGGCGAGGAGCGTTACCTGCTGGCCTGGAACGACATGGGCTTTGATCCGGACGCCCTGGAGGCCGCTTACGACAAGACTATCCTCAAGTGCAAGGAGTTGAAGTGGGCCTATATGAACAAAATTCTCTGTTCCTGGCATCAGAAGGGCCTGCATACGCTGGCAGAAATTGCCGCCGGGGACCGGCCCGCCGCCCGGCAGAAGCCCGGCGTTTCCCGGCCTGCCTCCCGTCGCGGCGAGCCCGCGCAGGGCGGCGCGGTACGGGAGGATATGGCCCGGATGGAAAAATATCTCGAGCAGCTGCGCCGGGAGAAGGGAGAACAATAAATGGCGCTGGACGCAAGCATTATGGCCGCCGCCTACCGCCGGTTCCAGGCGGACCGGGATGCCCGGCAGGCCGAACTGGACCGCAGAAACAGTCTGGTCCGCCTCCGCATTCCCAGACTGGAGCTGATTGACCGCGAGCTGGGCAGTACAGCGGCGAAAATCGTTATCGCCGCCTTTGAGGAGGACGGCAGCCCGGAGACAGCCCTGCGCGAGCTGGAGCGGAAAAACCTGGAGCTCCAGCGGGAACGGGCGGAGCTTCTGGTGGGCGCGGGCTACCCCTACGATTATATTGACGGCACGCCGCCGTGTACCCTCTGCGGCGACAGCGGCTATCTCCGGGACGGCGCGCCCTGCCGGTGCCTGATGACCTACTACGCGCGGGAACAGAACAGCCGGCTGAGCAAGCTGCTGGACTTGGGCACCCAGTCCTTTGCCACCTTCTCTTTCGACTGGTACAGCGCGGACGTCTGGCCGGAGTATGGCCGCAGTCCCCTGGAGAACATGAAAATGATTCGAGAAATCTGCGGCAATTACGCTCACACCTTTGGCCAGCGCAGCGGGAATCTTCTGTTCACGGGTGCGCCGGGGCTGGGGAAAACCTTCCTCTCCGCCTGTATTGCCAGAGAGGTGAGCGAGCTGGGCTTCTCTGTGGTCTACGACACCGCTTCCCACATTTTCCAGCAGTTCGAGAGCGGAAAGTTCGGCAGGGAAAACCCCTATGAGGAGGCCCCGGACCGGGAGATTAACCGCTATTTGAACTGCGACCTTCTGATTATGGATGACCTCGGTACGGAGATGTTTACCAAGTTTGTCAAGTCCGCCTTCTACCGGATTGTGAACGACCGGCTGATGAGCCGCCGGAAAACAGTCCTTTCCACCAATCTTCCGGTAGACGAGCTGGGCGTACAGTATGGAGAGGCGGCCCTCTCCCGGATTCGCGGGGAATATCAGGCGCTGCATTTTTTTGGCGACGATATCCGGATTCTCAAACGGGACAGATAAAAATAGGTTACACCCGGCAGGCGGCCCGGGTGTAACCTGTTTTTATGCTTGCAAGTAAACCAATTGACAAAAATTGGGGACTTCGATATAATAATGTCGTTTTTACCGATTGAGTGTGCTGAAGCCTTTCGGCGGGCGCAACAATCAATTTTAAAAGGAAAGGTTGATGACACTTGAAGCACAGCAAACGACTTCTAGCGGGATTCCTGAGCTTGCTGATGATTCTGTCCCTCTGTACGGCTTGGCCCTCCAGCGCCAGAGCCGCCGGTGGGCAGGAGCCGTCCGCCGCAGGCGCGGCGGGGGACATCAAGCTCACCATCCAGTTCGCTCTGCCGCAGACGCGGCGGAACGTGGACGCGAGAGACCTTACGGTAACCGTATCCAACGGCGCGAAGCGCACGGTGGTACCGGTGTCCGGCGGCACGCCCGCCACCAATGAGCTAGGGATTCAGACGGCTGTGACCGCGAGAAACACCAGCGGCGTAGAATTGACAACTGAACAGGTAATCGGCTACTATGACGTACTCCTCTCCGGACTGCCTGCCGGCGGACAGGAGTACGAACTGACCGTGGCCGGAACGGGCTATGTTACATATTCTACGAAAATTGAGCTGGACAAATATTCCAAACATGTCGCTATCAGTACCGGCGGCAGCGGCTTCGCCCTGGGAGACGTCAACGGAGACGGAACTGTCAGCCAGCTGGACCTGGAGGCCATGGACCGGCAGCTGGGCCGGACGGAGGAGCTGGACCGGTACGATTTTAACGGCGACGGTCTGGTGGACGTCACAGACCTGGCCTATGTCAACCAGATGACTGACGCCGTATCGTCCGGGGTGGAAATCAAGGACACCACGGCGATTGAAGAAATGGAAGCTATTTCCGTGGATACGTCGGACTTGACTGTTACAGGAGATATTGACAGCCTCTTCTCCGGCGGCAGTGTCGTCCAGCTGTCTCCGGCGGCTCCCGGCGGCGACCTGGAAATTCCCATCACCCTCAGAGAGCCTGTGGAGATGAGCGAGATTGTCATCAGCAGTCCGGAGGGCGACGGCGCCATTCAGGCGGGCTCTGTCGTGGTGGAGACCGAGGAAGGCGTTCAAACCTATCCCTTTGATATCAGCACGCCTGATGGCGTACACGCCATTGGCCGCAGAGCTGGCGAGAGCGTAGTGACCATCGACCTGGGGAAGAAGGTCGCGGTCAAGAAGGTCACGATTAAGGTTACCTTGGTCGCGGGACAGAACGGCGCGAAGCCGGAATTCACCACCATTACCCAGATTGAATTCCTGAAGGACATTGTGCCGGACGATTGGGAGGATGATAAGGATCAGGTCAAGGGACTCGCGGCACAGCCTGGGAACGGTAAGGTGGACCTGACCTGGACCGCCGTCAACAATGTCACGGGCTATCTTGTAGCCTATGGAACCAGTGAGAACAATCTGAACCAGTCCCTTTCTGTCAACACCAACAGCGCGGAAGTCTCCGGGCTGAAAAATCTGACAAAGTATTTCTTCCAGGTGACCGCCGTGAACGGCGATTGGCGCGGAAAACCCTCCGCCATTGTCTCCGCCACGCCGCAGCCCTCTGGTGCGCCCGGCGCACCGTCCAATATTCGGGTGGAGCCTGCGGACGGCGCACTGCGCGTAAGCTGGGGCAATACCAAGGACGCATCCTTCTATCAGGTGTTCTACCGCACATCCGGTTCGGCGGACTTCAAACAGTCCGGCGGCAATCTGACCGGTACCAGTACCGTCATTGCCGGACTGACAAACGGAACAAAATATGAGGTTGCCGTAAAGGCGGGCAACAACGCTGGTGTTGGCCCTTATTCCGCCATTGCCAGCGGCACGCCGGAGAGAGAGACCATTGAAATGCCGGAGCTTCCCACAGACGGGCGTATTCCGAACAGCATGGTCGAGTCCATCCAGCTGGCCAATCCCGGCAACGTGGACAAGAGCCTCTGCCCCAATTTTGAGACCGGCCATCTCATCGACAACGACGCTGGAACTTATTGGGTAGCCCGGACCTGGTGGGACAGCAGCGCAATTACCTACACTTTCAAAGAGCCCCAGGATATGAACTATATGATTCTGGTTCCCTACCTGGAGCGCAGCCATCGCGGCGCGATTGAAAACTACTCCATCGTCGCCAAGGACGCGGAGGGCAACGAGCTGTCCAACGGCAGCTACCGGGCGCAGCGGATTTCAGATACCAACTATCTGGTGCTGACGTTCCCGGCGGTGAAGGGCGTGAAGAGCCTCACCGTCAGTCTCGCCGAGTGGGAGGGCAACGGCCGCCGTGTCAGCGTATCGGAGGCGGCGTTCTACAAGAGCGACAGCCTGCCGGAGGATATCGCGGCCCTTTTTGCCAACGATTCCTTCACCCAGTTGAAAGACGGCGTTACGGCGGAGCAGATTGCGGCCCTGGAAAGCCGCCTGGATGAAAAATCCAGCTTCTATCTGGACCCTGCCCTCCTGCGGGACGAGCTTTCTCTGGCGAAGGGCCTGCTGGCGCAGGAGGACGCGCTGGGTACGGTGAGAACCGGCTTCCAGAGCCGGAGCGGCAGTCTGGACAAGGAATACGGCCAGACCGCCAGCGATTTCCAGCCCCTGGGCATTTCCGTTGTAGTACCCGAGGCTGTACAGGCGGGAACGACCCCCGGAACCACAGTGGCAGTCTATGCTGAGCTGCCCGATGACAAGCCGGTGTATCTTATCCCCACCCAGTTCTTTGGTGAATCCGGCGTGTGGCGGGGCGGCGAAGTGCAGTTGTCCAGCGGGCGCAACTATATTACCATTCCCCAGATCGGCAGCCTCACCGACGAGCGGGGCGGCGCGCTCTATCTGTCCTACGCCGGAGAGCACCCCGAGGATATTAAGCTCCAGGTCCGGGACGGCGTCAACATCATTTCCACGCCGCTGCTGGAGTTGTCCGGCTGGTATGACATGACGGAAGCCGGGCGGAAAACCGCCATTACCGCCTACGTGGAAGACCTGGTCCAGTACACCGGCGGGCTGGACGCCCAGAATCTGACCACAAACGTCCGCAACGCCACGGAAATCTCAACGCCCAGCGTCCTTCTGTCTCTCCCCGCCGACCAGGTGCTGGCCGGACTCAAGGGAACTGGCAACGACACGGATGCTATGGTTGAGGTGATGTACCAGAACATTTTGGCTTGGGAAGACGTGCTCTTCGCGGCCAACAAGGTACAGGGGATTATTCCCTCCAACGCCTACCTGGCGGACTACCGTTACCCCATGACTACCCGTCAGAATATCCGCTATATGCGTATGTTTGCCGGAGCGTTCATGTACGCGGCGGGAAATCACATAGGCATCGGATATGGTTCCGCTTCCGGACTGGTTCAGGGAGCCCCGGTGTCCCAAACCGGCGAGGGCGCCGCTAACCGTCTCTTCGGATGGGGCATCGCCCACGAAATTGGCCATAATATGGACAAGCTGGGCCGGGCCGAAATTACGAACAACATCTATTCCCTGGCGGTGCAGGCTTGGGACGGCGGCTCTATGGAGTTGTCGACCCGTCTGACCTTCAGCAATATCTGGAGCAAGATTTTTGACAAGGTCTCCGCCGGACGGCCTGGAGCGGCAAACAATGTATTTGTTCAGCTGGGCATGTACTGGCAGCTCCATCTGGCTTATGACGGCGGGGACGAGCCGCTGGCGTTCTACAACCAGTTCTTCAAGCTGCTGAAAGCCGGCGAGTTCAGTTCCTACTCCGCTGACGAGCGGATTGCGCTGATTGCCTCCAAGGTGGCGGACCGGAACCTGACGGAATTCTTTACCCGTTGGGGCATGACCCTCAGCGAGGAGGTTCGCACTCAGCTGAGCGGCTATGCCAACGAGGACCGGGCCCTTTGGTACCTCGACGACGGCTCCCGTATTTACAGGCTGAACGACGGCGGGGCTTTCGGCGGCGAGGTCTCCG
Source organism: uncultured Clostridia bacterium (assembly GCA_947058885.1). Lineage (GTDB taxonomy): Bacteria > Bacillota > Clostridia > Oscillospirales > Oscillospiraceae > Pelethomonas. Next base: position 11,445 of record CAMSIF010000025.1, on the reverse strand, counting down.
CTCAGGCGGAGGCGGCGGATAACGCTGTCACGATAACCATCACAGGCGGAGACAGCGAGAGCCTCCAGGGCTACGAAATCCGCCGGAACGGCAAATCCATTGGCTTTACAACGGAGGAGACGTATACGGACGATTTGGGCGCGGCGAATAACCTGAGCTATACCTATTCCGTGGTTCCGGTAGACAAGCTGGGCAATGTGGGCGAAGAGGCTCAGGCGGGAGAAGTCCGGGTGGCCTACGACAAGACCATCAGCGAGGACCTGTATACCGTGGACCGCAGCCCGGAGGCTGTGACATTCACGATGAAGGACGGCGCGGTCGCGGTCACCGGCATCAAGGTGACAGGCGAGAACCTGTCCGGAACGTACTCCGTCCGCCTCAAGGCCACGGCGGATGGGGAGTGGGTGTCCGTCAAGAGCGGAACCCTCTCCGGCGCTTCTGTTGTGGACTACTTCAACAAGCCCGGCGCGGAGCCGGAGGACACCCGTATCTGGACCTATGACGCCGCTGTTGTGGAGGTCACCGGCATTCCCGACGGAGCGTCCGTCCAACTGCTGGACTATCCCGGCGACAGGATTGACTTCTATGAAGGCGCGACAGTGGGCCTGCTGGCGGAGGCGTATCAATACACCGGCGCGGAGGGCCAGACGGAGACAATTCCCGCCGGAACCCTGGTGATCCTGGGAACCTACCGGGGCGACCCTGTGTTCAATACAGTGGAAATCCAGGCCCGTTACACGACCGCTGTGGAGGCCGCCGAGGATGAGCCTGTTGTGGAGCGTCCGATGAACGGCTACGCGCTGCTGTTCGCCGAGCTGCCCGAGGACGGTAAGGTCAGCGATACCAGCGACGGATTCTTCCTCTTTGTACCCGATATGGAAGCGGAAAAGGAACTGAATGAGGAAAGCAAGGTTACGGACGGCTATCCCTATGAAATCCGCGCGGTCTTCTACCGCACAGACAACCCCGACGGCTCCGGAAATTCTGACGGCTCCGCCAGCCGCCGGGTGACCAGCGAGACCTTGTGGGTCAGCTTCCCCGAAGAGGACACCCTTCCCCAGGTCACACTGGACGGGGAAATGAAATAAGGAGGCGCAGATATGAATCGATTCCGTTTTCTCTCGTTGGCGTTGGCGTTTGTTCTGACGCTGGCCTTGCTGGACGTCCCGGCCCTGGCCGCCGGAACGGTTACTGTGGAGCTTTCCGGCAAAGCGTCCTCCGGCCTGACGGTGGATCTGAAGGATATGCCCACGGACTGCCTTGGATTCCAGGCCACCATTCATCTGGACCGCAAAACAGCGGCTGAATTTGTGTTCGATGGCGGACTGTCCGGCTCCGGCATCCACTGCGCCTATACTCAGACAGAGACGTCGGTAACACTTTACGTTGTTTCCAAGCAGACCCTCAGCCCCAATGGGATACTTCGTTTAGGCGTTCTGCGTGGGGATAACCAGTTTGCCGTGTCCTCCGTTTCGGACCTGAAGCTGCTGGACGGTTCCCTGCGCGAGAGCAGCTATTCCGCCAGCGTCAACCAGGTCACGACTCCCGGCGGCGATTCTACGCCCCCTACCGGCAAGCCTGACGGTACCGGCGGCAGCAACAATGGACAGGCGGCGGTTACTTACCGGGTAAGCCTTCCTGACGGGCTGCGCAACGGCACAGTGGAGGTCAGCTCCAGTCGGGTGGAGGCCGGAAAGCCGGTGACGGTATTTGTTACCCCGAACAGCGGGTATGTGCTCGACTATATTTCCGCTGTCACGGCCAACAGCAAGACAGTGCCCCTAACCGAGTTGGGGAAGGGAAGGTACAGCTTTGTCATGCCCGCTTCCGCAGTCACCATCCAGGCGGCCTTTGTCCAGGAAAAGCCGGAGGAGGATACTCCTGTGCAGAAGCCGGAACAGCCTGAAAAAACGCCCCTGCCCTTCCTGGACGTGCCGGAGAATATGTGGTACTATGACGCGGTATCCTATGCCTACGGCAAGGGCCTGATGAACGGCGTAAGCGGGTATGACTTCGCTCCTGACGGCGTGACAACCAGAGGCCAGATTGTGACCATTCTCTACCGCCTGGAGGGCGAACCCGCCGCGGCTGCTTCCGGACGCTTTTCGGATGTAACGGCTGGGCAGTGGTATACGCAGGCGGTGGAGTGGGCCGCGAGCCAGGGAATCGTAGACGGCTACGGTACCGGCGCGTTTGGCCCCGAGGACAATATCACCCGCGAGCAGCTGGCGGCTATTCTCTACCGCTACACCCGCTTTAAGGGTACGGAAACCACAGCCAGCGGGAATCTGAATATCTACTCCGATGCTGGAAGCGTGTCCGCGTGGGCCACGGAAGCCCTGAGCTGGGCCAATGGAGCGGGGCTGGTTACCGGAAAGAACGGTAATCTTTTAGATCCTCTTGGCAGCGCCACTCGCGCGGAGGTTGCCACCATTCTGATGCGCATGGGCGCGGGAAATTAATCGAAAACCGAAACATATGGTAAAGCAGAGCGCGGCGTGTCTCCACGCCGCGCTTTGCCATCATATCAAGTTAAGCAAGAACATTTATATGCTGTATGGAATCATCTTTTATCAGACAAAGGAGGCGTGACGATGCGCATTGCCATTTGCGACGATGAGAGGGCCTTATCCACACTGCTGGGACAACTTATTGAGCGTTGGGGCGGGATATACCACCACCTCTGTCTCGTTCAAGCCTTCACCAGCGGCGAGGAGCTTCTTTTTGAGACGGCGGGCAGCTACCCGTTTGACCTGATTTTGCTGGACATCGACCTGGGCGGCGGGAATCTCAGCGGCTTGGAGCTGGCCCGGAAAATACGGCAGACGGACAAAAGGGTGGCGCTTGCCTTCCTCACCAACCACCCGGGATACGTCTTCGAGGGCTACGAGGTCTCCGCCCTGCGCTACCTGATGAAGCCAGTAAAGGAGGAGAGCTTGTTCCCTCTGCTGGACCTGGCGCTGGAGCGTCTGGAGAAGGGCAGCCGCTATCTGGTGGTGGAAGTGGACGGCGAGCAGCGCCGCCTGGAGGAGGACAGTATCCTCTGCCTGGAAGCCCGGGGCCATACGGTATTGGTGCAAACAGAGAGCGGCCCCATCACAGTGAAGGAACCGCTCTCCGCCTTATTCCGCCGTCTTGGAAAGAATTTTGTGTCCGCCCACCGGAGCTTCCTGGTAAATTTAGACCGGGTGGAACGTGTGGGCCGGACCGAGTGCCTTTTGGAGGGCGGCCGGACCGTCCCCGTCAGCCGGGGGGCCTGGGAAAAACTGAATCAGGCGTTTCTGGACCACTACCGGGAAGCGTAGCATACCGCAAAGCTCTATACAGGAAAGCTGATACCCATGCCGGTGTTGGGCACAGCCAGAGATACAGCGGCATCCAGCGCGAAGAGAATACAGAACGCCTGACAGAAGCGTACCCTGAGCCGGCGGGGGAGGCAGGCGAAAAGCTGTGCCAAAGCCGGACCCGCCAGCCGGACCAAAAACCATCCTGCCAGACCGAAGGCGGCGGCGCTGCCCAGGCAGACCCGCCCGTCCAGGTCCAGGGGCCAGCGGGAGTAATCCCACCAGCGGGCGTGAAAGAAATACTCCAGAAGGAGGGAGGCGGCGAATTCCACCGTACCGCCCAGCAGTGCGCTCAGAAGGAAGAGCGGCGCGCCTCGCAGGCGGGAGAGCAGGAAAAGAATCAGCAGTCCGCCCGTACCGTAGACAGGAAGCCAGGGACCATGGAGAAAGCCCCGGTTGACAGCTTCCCCCGTGGAAATCCGAACAAAAAGGACCTCCCAGAGCCACCCGGCGGTGGAGAGCAGGAAAAAGAGAAGCAAAGGTTGTTCCGCAGTTGATCGTTCCTTTTTCATGGACATACTTTGTCCAGAACGGACAAAAATATGACCGCTGCTTTGTCAACCGGATTACATATCGCTCAGGCAATCCTTGTTTTTTATAAAATACTCCACACCGGAATAAATGGTTGCCGCCACAATCACCGCCACACAGGCGGTATTCACCCACGGCGGAATGGGGAGGAACATCAAAATGATGCACACCATGGTAGCCGCGGTCTTCACCTTGCCGGACCACCCGGCGGCGATGACCCGGCCCTTATCGCTGGCCACCATCCGCAGGCCGCTGACCGCGAACTCCCGTACAATGACGATGAGCAGGGCCCAGCCGGGCATCTGCCCCTTTTCCACGAACCAAAGCATGGCGGCGGTGACCAGCATTTTGTCCGCCAGGGGGTCGGCAAACTTGCCGAAGTCTGTAATCAAATGATATTTTCTCGCGATTTTACCATCCAGCATATCCGTGAGACTGGCCGCGATAAAAATTGCCAGGGCGACATACGCGGCAAAGGGAATGTCCAGATACAAAACCAGTAAAAACGGCAAAATTAATACTATTCGTAATAAGGTCAGCTTGTTGGGCAGATTCATTTCCCATTCTCCTCTCTTTCTCGCGGGACCTTCGGCCCCGCTATGGGGAAGGCGTTACGCCATTCCATCGCACTCCTCCGCCAGTTCGCCTGTCAGCTCGCCGTCCATGGTTCCGGTTATGCGCACCATATAAAAACGGCCCGCCTCCAAATCCCGCTGGGCGGTGAAGTAGATTTTCCCGTCAATATCCGGGCTCTCGGCGTAGCTCCTGCCCCAATAAGACATGGACTGCCCGTCGAAGCCGCCGCAGAGAACTTCCAGGGTTTCCCCCAGCATGGCCTCGTTCCATTCGTCCATGATACGGGACTGGATGTCCACCACCAGTTCCGCCCGGCGTTCCGCCTCCTCCGTGTCCACCCGCTCCATCTTCGCCGCCGGGGTGCCCTCCTCCGGGGAGTAGGGAAACACCCCCGCCCGGGGCATCCGCTGGTCCCACAGGAACTGGCACAGCTCCTCGAAAGCGGCCTCGTCCTCTCCCGGAAGTCCGGTGATAATGCTTGTACGCAGCGCGAGGCCGGGAATTTGTTCCCGAAGGCTGTCCAGCAGGGTCTCAATATAAGCCTTGTCCCCCCGCCGGTTCATTTTCCGCAAAATATCGTCGTTGCAGTGCTGAAGGGGGATGTCCAGGTATTTGAGAATCTTCGGTTCCCTGGCGATAACCTCGATCAGCCGCTGGTCAATCTGGTCCGGGTACAGGTAGTGCAGGCGAATCCAGTGGAAGTCCAACCGGCACAGCTCCTCCAGCAAATCCGCCAGATGGCGCCGCCCGTCCCAGTCCGTGCCGTAGCGGGTGATATCCTGGGCGACAACGATGAGCTCTTTCACGCCCCGCTCCGCCAGTCCGCGTGCCTCCTCCAGGACCTTCTCCATGGGTCTGCTGCGGTACTTTCCCCGCAGCTTGGGGATGATGCAGTAGGCGCACCAGTTGCCGCAGCCCTCGGCAATCCGCAAGTAGGCATAGTAATCCGGCGTAGTCAGAACCCGGTCCAGCTCGTCTACCGGGGCGTTGATATCGCCAAAATATCTGGGGTGTTCTCCGGATACCGCCGCCTCTACAGCGGCTGTGATGTCCTTATAGCTGCCGGTGCCCAGAATGCCGTCCACCTCCGGCAGCTCTATAGAGACGTCCTCGCCGTAGCGTTGGGTCATACAGCCGGTAACCAGAATTTTGCCCAGCTTCCCAGCATCTTTCAGTTTCGCCAGACGGAGGATGTGCTCAATTGCCTCTTCGCTTGCGCTGGAGAGGAAACCGCAGGTGTTGACCACAGCCACATCAGCCCCCTCCGGGACGTCCTGGAGGATATGCCCCGCATCCCGGCAGAGAGCCATCATCTGTTCGCAGTTCACCACGTTTTTGGCGCATCCCAGAGAAATAAAATGGATTTTGTAGGGCATATCGGCCCCTCCTTTAAAAGCGGCTTACTGTACGGGAGGCGTCCAGTAGCATTGGTTATAGATGTCAGTAAAGCGGAAGGTGGCCTGGAGCGTACCGCCTGTGAGGGGCACGTTGCTGATGGACAGCGGTTCTTCCCCGACGGTCAGCGGGTCGCCCAGCAGATAGCTGTCCAGATATCCGCCGTCATAGCTGTAGTAGTCGCAGAGGAATTCCAGGGTGTCGCCGGGCTGGAGCCCAGCGCCGCTTTTTGCGACAGTATCGGTTTCACCTTCCGTATACACGGTCCGCACTCCGGCTACATAGCCCGTGGGCCGCTCGTTGTCAAAGACCAGTACCAGCTCCGCGCGGGTTCCGTTATGGAGCACGGGCACCCGTCCGGTAATCGTATAATCCTCGCCGCCGTCCACAGTGGAGGTGTGGTAGTAGGCCACCGGCTGGCCCTCAATGGCGAGCCATGTACCGTCCTGCGTCCCCAACAGCCCGCCTTCGCTGTCAAAATCGTACACATTGTCCAGGCCCAGGTCAATATAGCCCTCGCCATCGTCAAAGAAGATATTCAGCTCCAGGGTGTCCACCAAGGCCCACTGCTCTTCGCTCAAACGCATTACCGGCGCGCCGTCCGCCCCGCTGGTCCACACCAGGTTAGCGGGGTCAAAACGGTTTTCCGCCAAATATTGGGCAGTCTCCTCCAGGTCCAGAGCCTTACCGCTCAAAAATCCAGTGTTCCCGCTGGTGAGCCCGGCGATACTGCCAAAATCGCCGCCAAGGAATCCGCCGAGAATCTGGGAAATAGCGTCCGCTCCGCCGGCAGAACCGCTAAGAGTTCCCAACAGGGCGGGCAGAGGCGAGGCGGTACCGCCAGAGGCGGCCTGTCCGCTGACTTCCAGACTGGCGAACTGCTGGATGCAGCGGGCATAGGATTCGTCCATGCCAATCTGCCGGTAGGTGGACACCGCCCGGTCCACAGTGGACGCCTTCTGATAGGGGAAATAGATGGAGAGACCGTAGGCGTTGGTCATGTTGGAGGACGTGCGGTTGTATTTCACCGTACTCAGCAAAGCTTCCGCCAGGGCGCTGCCCTCCGGCGTCCCCAGGTTTCGGGCCAGATGCACCAGGTCCACCTGGTCGATTCTGCTGGATTGGGCGAACTCCCGCGCACCGCTGCGGGCGTTGGAGACGGTCTGATACTGCTTATCCTGAATCAGCTTGCTGGCGGACTGGGAAAAAGCCTTCAGCTCCGCTGGAACGGTGGCCTCCAGCTCCGCCAAATCCACAACGGAGAGCGTGGTGAGCTGGCCCCGGCATTTACGCGCACACTCGTTCACAAAATCGTCCACGATGTTCTTGCCGACCTCAATAGTGGGCATGGAGGGATTCTCCCCGAAAGCGGTGAGCCAGTCCGTGTAGTACCAGCCCACGCCGGGCTCGGTCTCCTCAGAAGCGATGAGATAGTCCGCGTGGCGGGTGAGCATCAGGGCTGTCTCCGCCGTAGCCATCAGGCAGGCGTCGAAGCCGATAAAGTCAAACTTCACCCCCGCTTTCTCCAGGGCGGTGTCAATCCCCGCCAGATTCATGGACCCGCTGGAGACGAATTTCTCATCGTAGCCGTAGCCGCTGACAGAGCCACCGCCGTGGTCCCATAGAATCAGCTCATAGCGGCTGGCGGGATAGTTTTTCGCACACCACTTAATGTACCAGGCCAAATTTTCCGGGTCGGTCATGGATACGCTGCCCAGGTCCTTTTCCAGGCAGGCCAGCTTGCCGTCCTTCACCTGCCAGACCTGGTTGGTGCCGCTGCTGACGAGATTGTTCCGCCAGCCCTTACAGCCGCCGGTATAAACCAGCAGGTTGATGCTGTCCCCCAAATCCGCGCCAAGCATCTCCTGCAAATCAGCGGTACCCATACCGTTGCGGGACTCCAAATCCGTGCCGCACATGTATACCATAATGGTAGCGGTATCTCTGCCGTTTCCCAGCAGCCGCGTATACTTCTCCCGGGCCCCAGACGCCACGCTGGTATCCAAACGTCCGGTATTATTTTCCCCCTGCCAGCCGGAGGATACGCTGCCGCCCCCCAGACCTCCCAGCAGAGAAGCCAAGTCTGAACCGCCGGACTGGCTGGGCTGTCCTGTCTGACTGGACGGACTCTGAGCAGGCGGCTGGCCGCCCAGCAAGACGCCGAGCCCGCCTCCGCCGCCCAGCAGAGCCACTAGCAGCAGAACAATCAGCTTCATGCCGCCTCCGGCCCGGGAACTGCCGCTGCGAGTTCCAGAGGAGGAGCTTCCGGCCTCCGGCCTGCGTTCGCCGTAGCCGCCGGCATCGCCTACCGGACCGGTGTGGAGGCCATCGCCCCGTTTCTTTACGCTCTTAGCGGGACCGGATACGTTTTTCTCCCGGCCCCTGGGTCTTTTTTGTTCCATAGCGTTATCCCTCTCCTGTTCGGAAAATCTGACTGGGACAATCATACCATAAAATCTGGTAGAAAGGCAATAGGAAAACTGCCTTCCAGCGGCGAACAAGGCGGCTGAAACGGTGGATTTTGGTAAAAATGGAGGTGGACGCTTCCTAAACGGAGTGATATAATATTAAAATGTTGTTCATAAATTACCGCACTTTTGCGAAAGGAGGATGGAAGTATGCGTGAAAGCTGCAACCTGGAGCAATTGAAGGAGCTGGTCCAGGAAAAACAGTTCCGGCCGTTAAAGGAGGAACTGACCTGGATGAACGAGGTGGATATCGCCGCGTTCCTGGACGAATTAGAAGATGACCAGCAGGCTATCGTCTTCCGCATCCTCCCAAAAGAGAAAGCGGCGGATGTCTTTACCTACCTGGAGGACAGCGAGGACCAGGCGAAACTTATCGGCGTCCTCAGCGACAAGGAGCTTCGGGAAGTAATGGACGAGATGTATCTGGACGACGCGGTGGATATTATTGAGGATATGCCTGCCAATGTGGTCTCCCGGATTCTGCGCAATACCGGCTCTTCCACACGGGACCAAATTAACCAGCTGCTCAACTACCCCAAGGATTCCGCCGGGTCCATTATGACCACGGAATTTATCTCCCTCCACCCCAGCGCTACGGTGGAGGAATCCTTCGCCCGTATCCGCCGGGAGGGCCTGGACAAGGAGACCGTCTACACCTGTTATGTGACGGAAAACCGGATGCTGCGGGGGGTGGTGAGCGTCCGCCGGCTGCTGCTGAGCAGCTATGAGACCCGTATCGCCGACATCATGGAGACCCACGTCATCTCCGTGCGCACTGGGGAGGACCGGGAGGAGGTGGCCCAGCTCTTCGGTAAATACGACCTCTCCGCTCTCCCGGTGGTGGACGGCGAGGACCGGATTGTAGGAATCATTACCTTTGACGATGTAATGGACGTCATTGAGGAGGAGGCTACGGAGGACATTGAGAAAATGGCGGCCATCCTGCCGTCCGACCGGCCCTATATGCAGACCAGCGTGTTCCAGCTCTGGCGGAACCGGATTCCCTGGCTGCTGCTGCTGATGGTATCCGCCACCTTTACCGGGACGATTATCAGCAGCTTTGAAAGCGCCCTGGCTTCCTACGCCGCGCTGACCATGTTCATTCCCATGCTGATGGACACCGGCGGCAATTCCGGCGGGCAGGCGTCTGTTACCGTCATCCGTGCCCTGTCTCTCGGCGAGCTCCGCCTGCGGGACCTGCCCCGCGTATGGTGGAAGGAACTGCGGGTGGCGGTCCTGTGCGCGGCCACTCTCTCGGCGGCGGTGTTCCTAAAGGCCGTCACGCTGGACCGGCAGGATTGGCTGGTAGCGGTCGTGGTGTCGGTGACGGTGTTCCTGACGGTCTGCATTGCCAAGCTGGTGGGCTGTACGCTCCCCATGCTGGCGAAGCGTCTGGGATTCGACCCCGCCGTGATGGCCTCCCCGTTTATCACCACTGTGGTGGACGCGCTGAGCCTTCTGGTATATTTTGCCGTGGCCCGGCAGCTGCTGGGGATTTAGCTCCCGGACGAAACGGCGGTCAACTTGATTTCTCCCAACATTTGTGATAAAATGCCGGAGAAAAAACATTTGGGAGGTAGGAAATGACGGCTGTAAAGCAACGGATTTTATGGATTACTGAGGCGGCGGCTATGGCGGCCCTCCTTATCGCTCTGCAAGCCCTTACCAGGCCCGCCGGGCAGTATGTCACCGGTTCCTGTGTCAACGCGGTTCTGGCGGCGGCGGTGTTGATTTCGGGCCTATGGAGCGGGGCGGCGGTGGCAGTTTTGTCCCCGTTTTTTGCGTTCCTGCTGGGAATCGGCCCCCAGCTGCTGCCCATCGTCCCGGCTATCGCGGCGGGGAACGTGGTGTATGTATTCCTGCTGCATCTGCTGGCGGGAGCGAAGGACCTGCCCCTCTGGCGGCGGGGGCTGGCGTGGCTGGCGGCGGCTCTGGGGAAATTCGCTGTGCTCTACCTGATGGTAGTGCAGCTCCTCTGCGGCGTACTGCCTCTGAAACAGCCCCAGATTGACCTGTTTACCGCTATGTTTTCCTACCCTCAGCTGGTGACGGCTCTGATTGGCGGCGCGCTGGGGCTGCTGCTGGCCCCGGCGGTGAGGAGAGCTTTAAAACGCTAATGATACAATTACCATAAAAAGGAGGTACCCCCCATGCGTGGAATTCCGTCCCTGATTACAGACATCCGCAAGAAAGTCTTTACCGAAGTGGCCCGCATGGCCTACGAGACTGACGGCTATGAAAAGGCCGAGGACCTGCCCTACATTATCGTCCCTGGCGACAGCCCTTTGCACCGGGAGTCCATCTTCCTGGAGCGGGCCATCGCCAAGGAGCGGGTGCGGCTGGCGATGGGACTCTCCATCCGCCCGGTGGAGACCCGGACCCTTATGACCGAGGGCATGGACAACGCCGCTATTGCGGAGCAGTACTACGAGCCGCCCCTCATCAACATCATTCCATACGCCTGCCACGTCTGCCCCACCCGGCAGTACCGGGTCACCCAGTTCTGTCAGAACTGTCTGGCCGCTTCCTGCCAGCAGGTGTGTCCCAAGGAGGCCATCTCCTTTGTCAACGGCAAGAGCCAGATTGATCCGGACAAGTGCATCAAATGCGGTAAGTGCGCCAAAGCCTGCCCCTATAACGCCATCATCTATATGGAGCGGCCCTGTGTAGCCGCCTGCGGCGTGGACGCCATCGGCTGGGACAGCCAGGGCCGGGCTGTTATCGATCAGGATAAGTGCGTAGCCTGCGGGCAGTGTCTGGTGAGCTGTCCCTTCGGAGCCATTGTGGACAAGGGCCAGATTTTCCAGGTCATCCGCTCCATCACCCAGGGGGACAAGGTCGTTGCTATCGTGGCCCCCGCCTTCATCGGCCAGTTTGGCAAGCACTCCACCCCGGAGAAATTCACCACCGCCATGAAAATGCTGGGCTTTGACCGGGTGGTGGAGGTTGCCGTGGGCGCGGATATGTGTACCATTGAGGAGGCCAAGGACTTCCTGGAGAAGGTCCCGGCGGAGCAGGACTTTATGGCGACCTCCTGCTGTCCCGCCTGGCACGCCATGGTGGAGAAGCTGTTCCCGGAGCAGTTAGATCGGAAGAGCGTCGTGTAGGGAAAGAGTGTCCGCGGTTGTGTA
>CAMSIF010000024.1 GCA_947058885.1 uncultured Clostridia bacterium | reverse complement strand
CACAATTCAGTCCATCCCCATGGTCCTGCCGGAAAAGCTTCCCAGACTGATTGTCCGGGGGGAAGTGTTCATGCCCAAGAACGTCTTCCACAAACTTAACCGCCAGCGGGAGGAGCGGGAAGAGACGCCCTTTGCCAATCCGCGCAACGCCGCAGCCGGGTCCCTGCGGCAGCTGGACCCCAAAATCTGCGCGAAAAGACTGCTGGACATCCGGGTCTTCAACCTCCAGCTGGCGGAGGGTCGCTCGTTTGCCACGCACAGCGAAACGCTGGACTATATAGAGAACCAGGGGTTCCAAACCATACCGCGAAAAGTGTTGGGAAGCGCGGCGGAGGTGAATCAGGAGATCCTTCGCTTGGGGGACAGCCGGGAAGATTTGCCCTTCGATATGGATGGCGCGGTTGTAAAGGTAAATTCCCTGTCAGACCGTGCCGCTGTAGGCAGTACCGCCAAATGTCCCCGGTGGGCGGTGGCCTACAAGTACCCGCCGGAGCAGAAATCATCCAAGGTTCTGGATATTGTGGTTCAGGTGGGCAGGACAGGTGTGCTGACGCCCAAGGTGGTAGTAGAACCGGTTCGTCTGGCCGGTACTACCGTCACCAACGCCACCCTCCACAACCAGGATTTTATCACGGAAAAGGATATCCGAATCGGGGACACTGTGGTCCTTCAGAAAGCGGGGGAGATTATACCCGAGGTGGTGGAGGTTCTGCGGGAAAAGCGTCCCGAGGGGACAGAGCCCTACTGCCTGCCAGATGTGTGTCCAGTGTGCGGCGCACCGGTGGCCAGGGACCCGGATGGAGCCGCTATCCGGTGTACCGGCGCGGAGTGTCCCGCACAGCTTCACCGGAATCTGACGCACTTCGCCAGCCGGGACGCCATGGACATTGACGGTATGGGTCCGGCGGTCATGAGCCAGCTGATTGGCAAAGGGCTGGTGAAAAGCCCGGCAGATCTGTACTACCTTACGGAACAGGAGCTGGCGGACCTGGAGCGGATGGGGAAGAAATCCGCCCAGAACGCCATTAACGCCATCGACGCCAGCCGCAGCCGGGGCTTGGAGCGTCTGCTGTACGCCTTGGGAATCCGGCAGGTAGGTCAGAAGGCGGGAAAGGTGCTTGCCGCCCATTTTGGCAGCTTCGACGCCCTGGCCGCCGCCCCGGAAGAGGAATTGACCGCAATTGACGACGTGGGAGCTATCACCGCAGCCTATATTCGCGAATGGCTGGAGAACGCCCAATCCCAGCATCTCATCAGCCGTCTGAAAGAGGCGGGGGTATCTATGGAGGCGGTAGAACAGCCGTCTGGAGACCAGTTCAAGGGCATGACTTTTGTTCTCACGGGGACGCTGGAGCGGTTTACCCGGGAGGAGGCCGCCCGGTTCATTGAGGACCGGGGAGGCAAGTCCAGCGGGTCTGTCAGCAAAAAAACTACCTATGTGGTAGCCGGAGAGAACGCGGGCAGTAAGCTCCGCAAGGCTGGAGAATTGGGAATTCCCGTCCTCACGGAGGAGGAGTTTGCCGCCATGCTGGAGGGACAGGGGTAAGCTTTGGACAGGCCTCTGGTTTTTGGTGGAACCCTAATTCTTTTCATGAGGTTTTATGTGATGATAAAAAATATCCAGATCTACCGGACAGACTGCACAAATCCGTACCGCAACCTAGCGGTAGAACAGTATTTACTGGAGACGGCGGCGGCGGACACCTGCACGCTCTACCTTTGGCAGAACCGCCGCACGGTGGTCATAGGGCGCAACCAGAACGCCTGGAAGGAGTGCCGGACCACGCAGCTGGAGGAGGACGGAGGGTTTTTGGCCCGCCGTCTTTCCGGCGGGGGGGCGGTATTCCACGACTTGGGGAATCTGAATTTTACCTTTTTAGTAAACAAGGAAGATTATGACCTGCCGCGCCAGCTGAGCGTTATTGTGGAGGCCTGCCGGCTTATGGGGATTCCGGCGGAGCTCTCCGGGCGCAACGACGTACTCAGCGGCGGCCGGAAGTTCTCTGGAAACGCTTTTTACGAGCATCAGGGGAAATGTTATCATCATGGCACTCTGCTGGTGGACGTGGACATGGCAGAGATGAGCCGGTACCTCAGTCCTTCCAAGGCGAAGCTGGCGGCGAAGGGAGTGGAATCGGTCCGATCCCGGGTGGTGAACCTCCGGGAATTGAAGCCGGATTTGACCATCCTTGAGATGGCTGAACAGATGGAGGAGGCTTTCCAGCGGGTCTATGGCCTGACCGCCCGGCGGCTGGATGGGGCGAACTTTGCCCCTGACCGCATTGAGGCCCTGACGTTGCGAAATGGCAGCTGGGAATGGCTGTATGGACGCGCACTGCACTGCGCTTTGGAGTGCTCCGCACGATTTTCGTGGGGAGAGGTTACCTTACAGCTCTCCGTGGAGGAGGGGAGCGTCCGGGAGGCGAAGGTCTATACCGACGCTATGGACTGGGCGTTTGCGGCGGAGGCGGAGCGGGCGTTAACGGGGCGCAGGTTCCGGCTGGAGGAGCTGCAAGAGGCTTTGCGGACCGGATGTCCGGGGCAGGCGGGCGAGGATTTATGCGGGCTTCTTGCGGAGCAGGATATCTGAAACGGCAGAGGAGAAAATATATGGCAGTAAAAATCGGCGTTATCTCTGATACCCATGGGCGGCTGCGGGCGGAGGTACAGAGGAGGCTGGAGGGCTGCGATTACATTTTTCACGCAGGGGACTTTGACCGGAGGGAGATTCTGGAGGAGCTGGAGGAGATTGCGCCGGTATGCGCAGTGCGCGGGAATAACGATTGGGGCGGCTGGGCGGGGAAGCTGCCAAGGACTCGGACGGTGGAACTGGGCGGGGTGAGTTTTTTTCTGGTTCATAACCGGCAGCATGCGCCGCAGGATTTGGGTGATGTACAAGTGGTGGTGTTTGGGCATTCTCATGTGTATATGGAAGAGCGGTTGGGGGGAAGGCTGTGGCTGAACCCGGGCAGCTGTGCGTGGCCGAGATTTGGCGGGGGCATATCCATGGCGGTTATGACGGTGGAGGACGGCGCGGTCCAGGTAGAGCGGATTGACTTAGAATAAAGCAAAGCGGAGCTTTGCGCAAAAGTTCTTTTCGCTTCCTTTTCTTTCAAGAAAAGGAAGAAAAACAGGAGGAACCTATGGTAGAGAGATATATCGCCTTTGACGTGGAGACTCCCAACTCGAATAATGACCGAATGAGCGCGATTGGCGTTACAGTGGTGGAAAATGGGAACATTGTGGAGGAGCTGTCCACGCTGGTAAACCCGGAGACATGGTTTGCGCGGTTCAATATTGGACTGACGGGCATAACGCCGGAGATGGCGGCGGACGCGCCGGGGTTTGACGAGCTGTGGCCGGAGCTCGCGCCGCTTTTTTCCAGCGGGGTGCTGGCGGCGCATAACGCGCCGTTTGATATGTCTGTGCTGGCCAAGTGTCTGCGTGCGTATTGCGTGGATTGGAAGGATACTGTGGAGTATGTCTGTACGTGCCAGATGGGGCGGAGGTGCTACCCAGAGCTGCCCAATCACCGGCTGAATACGCTGTGCGAGTATCGGAATATTGAGCTGGACCACCACCAGGCGGGGAGCGACAGCCGCGCCTGCGCACAGTTGCTGATAGACTATCAGGAGCATGGGATACAGATAGAGAAGTTCCGCCGTGAATATGACCTTGCGCATTTCCGTACTGTAGGAGGTACATATGGACGGAAATGGGGCAGACGAGAGAGATGAACTATCCACTAAAAGAACCAGGCGTGCCGTCATGTGACGGTACGCCTGGTTTTCATCTGTCCGGGGGATATTTCACTTAAAATATTGGGGATATTTTTCACGAATGGCATCGGTATCAATCTCGTAGCGGTCCAGATGACCAGCCATCAGGGCGCGGGCCTGCGGAATATCCTTTTGGGAGATGGCGTCCAGGATTGCCTGATGGTCCTCTACGATTTTATTATTTTTCACTGTGGAGAGGGCGATGCTGCGGACGCGTTCAAAGTGAATAGAGATGTTTTGAATTTGGGCGAAAACTTCCGGTTTTCGGGCAATATCAAACAAAATCCCATGAAATTGATTGTCCAGTTCCCGGACAGTCTCGGGGTAATAGCTGTCCAGGTAGAAGTTTTGCAGCAACACGTTCTGCCGCAGGGGTTCCAGGGAGGCAGGGGTAGCTAGCTGGCAGTCCAGCTCTACCACCGCGCACTCCAGGACGCTGCGCATGAAGCGGGCTTCCTCCACCAGATCACAGTCGATGAGGGACACAACGCTCTTTTTCTGCGGGTAAATCTCAATGATCTTCACCCGCGCCAGCTCAATTAACGCTTCCCGCACAGGAGTGCGAGAAAGGCCCATCTCCGCCGCTAGTTCGTTCTCGCTGATTTGGCTTCCAGGGGCCAGCTCCAACGTAATGATATTTTCCTTTACAGT
Organism: uncultured Clostridia bacterium; assembly: GCA_947058885.1. GTDB lineage: Bacteria > Bacillota > Clostridia > Oscillospirales > Oscillospiraceae > Pelethomonas. The sequence goes on along the minus strand of CAMSIF010000024.1, from coordinate 23,153 downwards.
CCTTAAAGCATAGTCTCTTCCGGTTTCTCTGGACTGTCGTTCCAGCAGATGCATCGTATCCCTCCTTTCGGCTACAGATGTTTTTTCAGGGTGTTCCGAACGGCTCCGGGACCGGCCAGCATTTCTTTGAAAAAGCCTTCGATTTTTCCACCTAGTCCCGCCGCGTTCAAGTCTGTGCCGAAGAGCACGGCATTGGAGAGAAGGGGTTGAAGCTTGCCGTCCGCGCTTTCCGGTACGCCCAGCGTTATGCCCTGGAGCTGGCTCTGTAAAGTCTCCAGCATGGGGTCGCTGCTGCATGTCATGGGATTGCCGCTGTCATCCACCGCCAGCAGATAACGAAGCCAGCCCGCAATAGCAAGGGGAATGGCGGTAAGTCCGGCGGCGTCCAGGTCCTCACGGGCCAGATAGCTTTTAATGGCCGCGCCGAAACGGACGGGCACCTTCTGGCTGGTGTCGGTGGCGATACGCTGAGGAGTGTCGTTCAGGAAGGGATTGGGGATACGCTTTTCCAGCACCTCCCGGAGGAAATCCAGGGGCCGGATAATCTTCGGGTCCGACACTACGGGCAGGCCCTCCGTGTAGCCGAGCCGTTCTACCAAGGCTTTCAGTTCCGGGTCTTTCATCTCCGAGGCAATGGTCTCGAACCCCAGCAGACAGCCGAAGACCGCCAGGGCAGTGTGGAGGGGGTTAAGGCAGGTGGTAACCTTCATCTTTTCTGTACGGTTCACGGTGTCACGGTCCGTCATGTAAACGCCGGCCTTCTCTAAGGGCGGACGCCCGTTGGGGAACCGGTCCTCAATAACGAGATACTGCGGCTGTTCGGCGTTGACAAAGGGGGCGATGAAAGTATCTTTGCCAGTGACAATGGGGGTCATGTCCTCAATTCCGGCGGCGGTCAGGGCGTCCTCCACAACTTTGGAGGGGCGGGGGACAATCTTGTCAATCATGGACCAGGGGAAGGAGACCTTGTCCTCATCCCGCACCCAGGCGGAAAATTCCGGAGACACAAAGCCTTTCTCCAGCCACTTGTCCACGATAGTAATGACGCTGGAGCGAAGCTTTTCCCCGTTGTGGGAGCAATTGTCCATGCTTACCAGGGCCAGAGGCGCACCGCCGCCCTGAAAACGCTCCAGCAGAAGGGCGGCAATCAGTCCCATCGTGTGGGGACATTCTTTAGGTCCATTTTGGATACAGGCCTCCGTGGACGGCAAAAATTTCCCGGACAAACCTGTCAGGGCATAGCCCTTTTCGGTGATGGTAAAGCTGACCAGCTGGAGGGAGGGACTGCGGAAAATAGCCCGCAGCTTTTCCATATCCTCTGGAGAATCGCTTCCGGCGCAGAGTCCTTCCGTTACGGAGGCGACAACCTCCTTTTCCATGGTTCCGCTGGGCAGGAGGCTCACCAGAAGAGTCATGCAGTCATGGGGGAGGTAGATTTTGTCGATAGCCTCGCGGCTCCGGCCGCTGACGGCACAGATGCCCTGCCGCGCCAAACCCTGATTGAGCAGCGTTTGCTGGAGATGGGCGATATAGCCCCGGAAAATGTTCCCGCCGCCGAAGTGGACCCAGACAGGATTTTTTTCCGTGGCCTCCCGCAGTTCCCGCCAGTCGTACTCCGGCAGCTTGACTCCGGCGGCGGTCCAGGCGGCCCGGTCCTTCAGACCCTTGTAGTTGAGTTTCATAGGTGTTTCCTCCTATTTGGACATCTTTTCGATAGCTTCCCAGAGACCGTTGAGATAGGCTGCGCCCAAGGCGCGGTCATAGAGACCGTAGCCGGGACGGCCCGACTCGCCCCAGATCATGCGCCCATGGTCGGGCCGGATATAGACGTTGGGGCAGGTGTCGTGGATGGCCTTCATGATTTCAAAGAGGTCCAAATCTCCGGCGGAGCTGAGGTGGGCGGCCTCCCGGAATTTTCTGTGGCCCAGGTACTTGACGTTGCGCACATGGAGGCAGCCAATGCGGTTCAGCTGGCCGAAATGGCGGATAATGGCTGGGATGTCGTTGTCCGGATGGGAACCCAGAGAACCGGTGCAGAGGCAGAGTGCGTTGGAGGGGGAGTCGTGGAGCTGGACAATTTTGTCAAAATCCTCCTGGCTGTGGGCAATGCGGGGCAGGCCGAAAATCGGCCACGCCGGATCATCGGGATGGCAGGCCATCACGACGCCGCACTCCTCGCAGGTGGGGATAATGGCATCCAGAAAATATTTGTAGTTCGTCCGCAGGCCGTCGGGGGTGATGGACTTGTAACGCTCCAGAGTAGTTTCCAGCTCGCTGAGACGTTCCGGCTCCCAGCCGGGGAGGGTGAAGCCGTTGCAGTTTTCGATGGTGTTGCGGACAATCTCCATGGGCCCCATATCTCCCAGTTCAGCCTCGTCAAAGTAGAGGCTGTTGGAGCCGTCCTCGGGGATAAGACGGGCCAGGTCCGTGCGCAGCCAGTCAAAGACGGGCATGAAGTTGTAGACAATCACCTTCACGCCATACTTGGCCAGGTTGCGGATGGTAAGGCGGTAGTTTTCAATATACTGCTCCCGGGAGGGGAGGCCCATTTTAATATCCTCGTGGACGTTGACGGACTCGATGACCTCGCACTCCAGTCCGGCGGCGTGGACTTCGTCCATGTAGGCCCGGATTTCTTCCTCGGTCCAGACCTCTCCGGCGGCCTTGTAGTCCAGGACGCCCATGAGGCCGCTCATGCCGGGAATCTGCTTAATTTGGCGCAAAGAAATATTGTCGCTGTTGGAGCCATACCAGCGGAATGTCATTTTCATCGTTTTGTTCTCCTTACAAGCTTCCAGAGAAGCCAAGTTGATTCTTGTTGTGCTCTTAACGCGATACCACTTTAGCACAAGGCGGAGGATTTGTCTACTAGTATACTAGATAACCTTTTACCAATTCTTTTGTGCAAACCGTCAAAATGAGGGAAATAGGAAAGTATATACTATATAAAAAGCCGGTTTTGGAACACACTGGGAAGATTCGGAGAGAAGATGGGCATATTGCACAAAAATATACCAGAAATTTATCGAATTTACCGTATTGCATTCTAGTATACAAGTATTATAATAGGATCATAGCTCTTAACGCGGGCGTACATGGGTATCCTATATTGTATCTATTGAGGAGGAACGCTGCAATGAACGAGATTCTTCAGACTATTTCCCGAATCGGCATCGTGCCGGTTATCGCCATCGAGGACGCGGACAAGGCCGTACCGCTGGCACGGGCCCTGGCGGAGGGAGGACTGCCCGCCGCCGAGGTGACCTTCCGCACCGCCGCGGGGGAGGAGGCCATCCGCCGTATTGCCGCCGAAGTCCCGGACGTGCTGGTAGGCGCGGGCACGGTGCTCACCAAGGAGCAGGTGGACCGGGCCCTGGACGCGGGGGCGAAATTTATTGTCAGCCCAGGCTTTAATCCGGAAATTGTGAAGTACGGCATTTCCAAGGGGGCTCTTATGCTGCCCGGCACCGCCACCGGCGGAGAGATGGAGCAGGCTATGGCCCTGGGGCTGGAAGTGGTGAAGTTCTTCCCCGCCGAGCAGAACGGCGGCGTGGAAAAGCTGAAAGCACTGGCGGGCCCCTACCGGAATCTCCGCTGGATGCCCACCGGCGGCGTAAACACCAAAAATATGCTGGATTACCTGTCCTTTGACCAAATCGTGGCCTGCGGCGGCACCTGGATGGTGAAAAAGGACCTCATTGAGGGAGAACGCTGGGAGGAAATCACTCGTATCTGTAAGGACGCGGTGAAGACGATGCTGGGCTTTACCCTCCACCATGTTGGCTTCAACTGCGCGAACGAACAGGAGGCCCAGGAGACCGCTCAAACCCTCTGCGCGATTTTCGGCCTGGAGTACAAGGCGGGCAATTCCTCCATCTTTGCCGGAAAGGCGGTGGAGTGCATGAAGCAGCCCTATCTGGGGAAAAACGGACATATCGCCATCGGCACCAACAGCGTGGACCGGGCGGTATACCACCTGAGCCGCCGGGGCGTTGCCTTTGATGAATCGACCCGGAAAACGGACGCGAAAGGAAAAACCACCACGATTTACCTGAAAAACGAACTCAGCGGCTTCGCTATCCATCTGGTGCAGAAATAAGCAGAAATTCATATAAATAAAAGGAGAATCAACATCATGGGTAAAATTATCACCTTCGGCGAAATTATGCTCCGCCTGGCCCCCAACGGCTACTACCGCTTCTTCCAGAACGACCAGATGCAGGCCACCTTCGGCGGTGGAGAGGCGAACGTGGCCGTGTCCCTGGCAAACTACGGCCTGGATGCGGCTTACGTCACCAAGCTCCCCAAGCACGCCATCGGTCAGGCCGCAGTGGACTCCCTCCGCAGCTTCGGCGTGGACACCTCCATGATTGTCCGGGGCGGCGATCGGGTGGGGATCTACTACCTGGAGAAGGGGGCCAGCCAGCGGGGCAGCGTCTGCGTCTATGACCGGGCCCACTCCGCCATCCAGGAGGCGCAGCCTGGGGACTTCAACTGGGATAAGATTTTTGAGGGCGCGGACTGGTTCCACTTCACCGGCATTACCCCGGCTCTGGGACCTAATCTGGTGGAAATCTGCCGCGAGGCCTGCAAGGCCGCCAAGGCCAAGGGCGTAAAAATCTCCTGCGACCTTAACTACCGGGGCAAGCTCTGGACCCGCGAGCAGGCTCGGGAGGCTATGACAGATCTCTGTCAGTACGTGGACGTCTGTATCTCCAACGAGGAGGATGCCAAGGATGTCTTCGGCATTGAGGCGGAGAACACCGATATTTACGGCGGCAAGCTTAACCACGATGGCTACAAGTCCGTGGCCAGGCAGCTGGCGGAAAAATTCGGTTTTGAAAAGGTGGCCATCACCCTGCGCACCTCCATTTCCGCCAGCGACAACGACTGGGCCGGTATGCTCTACGACGGGGAAAATTACTGCTTCTCCAAGAGCTACCACCTCCACATCGTGGACCGGGTAGGCGGCGGCGACAGCTTCGGCGGCGGCCTTATCTACGCCCTGCTCTCCGGCAAGAGTTCCCAGGAGGCAGTGGAGTTTGCGGTGGCGGCTTCCGCCCTCAAGCACAGTATAGAAGGGGATTATAACCGCGTCTCCGTCTCCGAGGTGGAGAAGCTGGCCGGGGGCGACGGTTCCGGCCGGGTTCAGCGGTAAACAAAAACAAAATAGGGGAGGGCTGGGGAGAAGGTTCCCCAGCCCTCCCGCTTTTCCCGCCGGAAAATACGCCGCTGAGGCCCCGGAGGCTTCCACTGAGGCAAATTCCCTTGCGAAAAATCTACCGTCTGCTACAATGGTCCCGTAAGGAGGGGAGACACATGAAGATTACGCTGAATCAAGATCCGTCCTTCCCAGAGACGGAGGTCATCATCAACTGCCCCCAAGCGGACGAGGACATCCTGCACCTGGTAGCCATGCTGCGCGTTCATCAAAAGAAACTAGTGGGCGTCCTGAATGGGGAGCGGCATCTGCTGGACACCAAGGATATCCTCTACATTGATACCGCCGATAAGCGCACCTTCCTCTATACAGCGGAGGCGGCCTACGAGTGCGCCCTGCGGCTCTACGAGCTGGAGGAGGCCCTGAAGGGGATGGATTTCCTCCGGGCCGGACGGTCCGCTATTGTCAACTTCCGGCGGATGAAGTCCATCCGTCCGGAGCTGGGGGGACGAATGCTGGTAACCATGGACAACGGAGAACGGCTGTATGTGTCCCGCCAGTACGCCGTTGAGTTGAAGGAGAAGCTGCGGGATGTGGAAAGGAGTATTTTGACATGAAGAGATTTTTAAGGGGCGTTATCGAGTGGAAGACCGGGGCCTGCTTTATGTACACCGGATCGATGGTTCTTTATCTGGTGTTTTTACTGGTGTTTGACCAACAGATGGTCTCTACCTTCATGCTCTGGTCACTGCTGCTGGCCTGCGTGCTGGGAGCGCTGGTTCAAATGGTATGCTTCACAGATTTAGTCATCAAAAATATGCGTTATACCCTGCGAAGCCTGCTGTTTGTAGCCATTTTTCTTCCTATGCTTGCGCTGCTGGGGTGGAAGGCCCAGTGGTTCCCGGCGGAGAGCCTAGAGAGCTGGGCGATATTTGTGGGCATATTCTTTGCCATCTATCTTGCTATGACTATTGGCTTCGACATCTATTTCCGTGCCACCGGCAGGAAGTACGACGGTCTCCTGGGGCAGTACCGGAAGGAAAAGGAGGAAAAGGGGGAGTGAACTCTTCAAGGCGGCTGCCGGACACAGCCGCCTTTTTACAATATAGATGAAAAAAACCTCCGGAAAAGAGGAACTGATGTACGGAATTGAGAAAATTGCCGGGGAGGTAAAAACAGGATTGAAGAAACATATTAAAATGAGTATAATTGTCTAAAGGCCGTTTTGCGGTCTAATTTTTTGGAAAGGGAAGATTGAGACATGCATTTCAAAAGAGTCCGGATCGTTTTTGCCCTTGCGCTGGCCCTGGCGGCGCTCCTGACAGGCTGCTCCAAGAAGCCAGATCAGAGTTTCGCGGAGGCCCACGACGCTTTCCAGACCAAACTGGTCCGGGAGGAGAATGACAGCGACCCCATCCCCGACCCGCCGGAGGGCGTTTTTGACCTGGTCAGCTACCCGTCCAAGGTAGGCGATTTGGCGGCGTACGTGTCCAGCGACCCCGGCGACGGACAGAAACACCCCATGATTATCTGGGTTGTAGGCGGCTGGGGCAACGGCATTGACGAATTCCCCTGGACTTATCCTGAGTGGGACAACGACCAGACTGGTTCCGCTTTCTGGCAGGCGGGCGTTCTGACCATGTATCCGTCCTTCCGGGGCGGCAGCGGCAACCCCGGCCACTACGAGGCTCTCTTCGGCGAGGTGGACGACATTGTCTCCGCCTATGAGTACGCGGCGTCCCTGCCCTATGTGGACCCGAACCGGATTTATCTGGGGGGCCACAGCACCGGCGGTACCCGTGCGCTGCTGGCTTCGGAGTACACGGACAAATTCCGGGCGGTGTTCTGCTTCGGCGCGGTGGACGAGGTGAAGTACCACAATAACAGCCAGTTTACTTTTGATACCAGCAATCAGGAGGAGTATACCATGCGCTCCCCCATCCACTGGCTGCAAGATGTAAAATCCCCCACCTTCCTCATTGAGGGAAGCGAGGGCAATGCCGAAAACCTCCAGAATATGGAGAAGGCGTCCAAGAACGAGAATATCAGCTGCTATCTGGTGGAGGGCGCGGACCACTTCGCCGCTCTGGGCCCGGTCACCCATCTGCTGGCGCAGAAAATTCTGGCGGATACCGGAGCGGAGTGCGGCATCACCCTGTCTATGGATGAGATACATACGGCCATGACCCAGGAGCCCCCCGCCCTGACGCCTGTGATGGTGCCCTATACGGTGGAGAACGTTGGAGTGAGCTTCCGGTGTCCCTATCAGTGGGATGCGGAGGATATCTCCGAAGAAGGGGAGACGGATCTCCTGTTCTCCTCCCGGTTTGAGGGCGACAACGCCTGGGATATGGGCAGCATGTATTTCTACGCTTACACCGACGGTATGACCGGCGATGCCGCCGAGCTGGCCGCGTATCTGGCGGACCAGGGCTACGAGGTGCAGGAGACCACGGTGAGCGGCCTTCCGGCCGTTGACGGCGAGGGCTGGGAGCAGTCCTCCAGCGGAGAGAACTTCTACAACCGGTTTGTAATTGTGCTGAAGGACGATCTCTGCATAGAGTTTAACTTCTACCTCCATGAGAGTTACGGCGACGCGGGCAACGCGATGTTCCAGACGATGATTGACAGCATCGCGCTGGCGTAAGCGGCGGCGTGTGCCTGTAACGGAAGAAACCCCCTGGCGCGTTATGCGCCGGGGGGTTTTCAGCCTATCTTATGATAAATACCGCCGATGGCTTCTCCGGAGACGGCCAGCAGGAGTCCGCCGCCGGAGTTTTTTTCCGCCTGGAGCTTCCATCGGGAAAAACCGCAGCTGGAGTAAGAGGCGGCCACCTTAAATTTACTGGTAAACATATTGGCAGAGGCGGGAATCCGGCTTGCCATGAAGTACACGGAGCCGTCGGGTGCAAAGTACAGATACCCCACGAGGGGACTGTCCGTGGACTGCCGCCAGAGGCCCGCCAGGTCCTGGCGGGAGAGGGGGGCGCAGGAATAGGCGGGATTTCGTTTTTGGGTCCGTCCGAAGAAGAGGGCGGCCAGCAGCAATGCGAGCAGAAGCAGAAGGGGTTTCACCGGGGCTTCCTCCTTGTCCATCCATGAATGGGAGTGGGACAACGTTAAGTATAGCGTACATTTTGCAACTTGTCAAGTTACAAAAATTATATTATGAGTTATTCTACAACCTCCTGTCAGCGGATAGAATATGGTAGGGGGTGAAGCTATGCTGGAGGGGCAGCGGGAACGATACCGGAATCTGGGCTTGAATATTGCCTATTACCGCAAGCTGCGGGGGTTTTCCCAGGAAAAGCTGGCGGAAAAAGCGGATATCAGCCGTACCCACATGAGCCGGATTGAAACTGCCGACTGCGCGGTGTCTCTTGACGTGGTTTTCAGGATAGCGGACGTGCTGTGTGTGGAGCCGTACAAGCTGTTCCAGAGCAAGGAGTAGCGCGGTCTTGGCAAAGAAAAAGCGGGCCCGCCTGAAGGCGGGTCCGCGGCGGGGCGTAAAAAAGAAAAGCCACGCTCAAGAAGCGTGGATTACCCAGTTATGCCGTTGTTTCCCAATGGAACTACCGGTCACTGCTGACGACGCCGCACTCCTCAAAAATCATATCGTCGATATCGACGTTTGTGGTCTTGTCATTCATGTAAGCCACTTCCTTTCTTCATATTGTCCACTGTTATTATATCAGAAAGTTGACAGATTGCAATGGTAAGTTTTGTCGGTTTTGCGCGAATTGACTGGCCAGGCGCGTAAAACGGGCAGGAGCCCGCCGGATTTTACCAGCGGGCTCCTGAAGCCATGGGGACTACAGAACGCCGTATGGACTGATAGAGGTCTTCCGCCGCCGCGCCGAAGGCTTCGGCGGAGAATTTCTCAGAGGATTGCTGTGCGGCGCGGCGCATTTCCTCCCGCAGGGAGGGATCGCCGCAAAACTTGGCCAGATGTCTGGCGAAGTCCTCTCCAGTATCATATTGCCAGCCGTTTAAGCCATCCTCCACCACATTCTCCACACAGGGGTCGCGGCGGCAGAGCACTGGCAGTCCGGCGGCCAGGGCCTCAAAGTAAGTCAGACCCTGGGTTTCACTGGTGGAGGCGGTGACGAAGAGATCGCCCAAATGGTAGTAATCCGGGGCCTCCTGATGAGACACCATGCCGGTATAGATGACAGGAACCTGACGCTGGCGGGCCCGCTCCAGGGCGGCCTCGCGGTCCGGTCCGTCTCCCACCAGAAGGAGCGTGATGTTTTGGCGTTGGGCGTCCGCAATCTGGTCGATGAGCTGTTCCAGATTTTTTTCCTTTGCCATACGGCCCAGATAGAGGAGGACGGTATGGTCTTCAGGAATGTTCCACTGGCGGCGCAGGGCTTCCAGGCGTTCCGGCGCGGGGGCCTGGCGGTAGAGGCGCAAATCCACGCCTGTAGGGATAACCTCAATGCGGCAGTGGACATTATAATCCCGCAGGAGGCTTTCCACCTTTTGGGTGGGCGCGACGATACAGGCGGTCCGGCCGCAAATCCAGCGGGAGAAAGCGGAGACAACCATCTTGCCCACCCGCACGCTGGGAGAGAAGTAGTGGGTATAGTCCTCGTATACGGTGTGGTATGTGTGAACAATCGGGATATCCAGCCGGGTAGAAAGTAGATAGGCGATACGGAAGCTGCTGAATTCGCACTGGGAATGGATAACGTCTGGCCGCCAGGCGGCAAGTTCGCGCATCATGCTCCGGGCGCGGTTCATCCGCAGGCGTGCGCCGGGATAGATTTTGCCCGCGCTGACAGAACCCATGTAGTAGACGGGGCCTTCCTTATAAGAGTGAATGCTGTTGGAGAGGGTAACGACCCGTACATCGTGTCCGCGCCGCTCCAGCTCCCGCTGAAGGAGGAGTACGGAGGTTACCACGCCGTTGATGATCGGGGCGTACCAATCTGTAGTAATGAGTATTTTCATAGATACCTGTCGCTTCCTTCCGGTGAGGCAGGGCTCTTTTACGGCCTCTGTTTGTGGCCCTATTATATCAAATTATCTCCTCCGGGGCAAGAAATATTTCCGGCCTTAAAGTATTTTTAAGATTCCCGAAATAAGAAAAGCCGTTTTGCCAGCGGTTCCAATATTTTTTGCCGCCTGTACCTGCCAATGCAGTTATTTTTATGATTGACGGAGGGCAGGTAAATGCTATATAGTAACACTATATTTACCAACAAAGAAACGTTTATTTTGTGGAGGGAAATATGAGCCATACGATTGATTTGAATGCCGACCTGGGGGAGGGCTACGGCGCGTATACATATGGCGCGGACCAGCAGCTGTTATCCCTGGTCACGTCAGCCAACATTGCCTGCGGCTGGCATGGCGGCGACCCGGGCATCATGCGGCGGGCGGCGGCTTTGGCGTGCGAGAACAATGTGACAGTGGGCGCACACCCTGGCTACCCAGACCGCATGGGGTTTGGCCGCCGATTCCTGGACATGACGCCCCGGGAGGTAACGGACGCGCTGCTCTATCAAATAGGCGCGTTGGAGGGCGTCTGCCGCTCTGTGGGGACTGCGGTGGCCTACGTCAAACCCCATGGCGCACTTTATAACGCCGCCGCCCGGGATGCCGCTCTGGCCGAAGCGGTGGCGGAGGCGGTTCGGTCGTTTTCTGCCGGACTATTTCTGCTCTGTCCGGCTGGCAGCGAGATGGAGCGGGCCGCCTTGGCTGTAGGCATCTCGGTTGCCAGGGAATTTTTCGCAGATAGGGCTTACCGGCGGGACGGTTCCCTGGTTCCGCGCGGTGAGCCGGGGGCGGTCATCTCTGAGCCGGAATTGATCTGCCGCCGGGTTCTGCGGGCGGTACAGGAGGGGATGGTGGAGGCCGTAACCGGAGAGCCGGTTGCAGTAAAACTGGATTCCATCTGCCTCCACGGGGACAATCCGGCAGCGGCGGCCCTGGCCTGCCGGATTCGGGAAGTCTTGGTGGAAAACGGCGTTGCGCTCAAACCGTTTGCGGGGGGATACCATGGCCGCTGAATTTACCCTTGTGCCACAGGGGGACCGTGCGGTAAACGCGCTGTTTCCCAACGAGATTTCCGAGGATGTAAACCGGCAGGTTCTGGCGTTGTGCGCCGCTGTGGATGCGGCTCGGATTCCGGGGTTTGTCAACTGCGTTCCGTCCTACCGCACGCTCCTGGTGGAATACGACCCCCTTTTGCTGACCTACGGACAGGCGGCGGGGATTTTGCGGAGCCTGCCCTTTTCTCCGGAAGAGAAGACTGCCGGACGGGTGGTACGGCTTCCCGTCTGCTACGGCGGCGGGTTCGGCCCGGACCTGGAAGAGGTGGCGGCCTATGGGGACCTGACACCGGAGGAGGTGGTCTCCCGCCACGCGGCGGGGGAGTACCGGGTATACCTGTTGGGATTTCGGCCCGGCTTTCCTTATTTGGGCGGTCTGGATCCCCGGCTGGCAACCCCGCGCCGGGCTACACCCCGGCTGCGTATTGAGGGAGGCAGCGTGGGAATTGCGGGGGAGCAGACCGGCGTGTACCCGGAGCCGTCCCCCGGCGGCTGGAACATCATCGGCAGAACGCCCCTGAAGCTCTACAGCGGGGAATCGCTGCTGCGGCCCGGCGATACCCTGCGGTTTGTGCCGGTTTCCACCGCCGCGTATGAAGAGATTTTGGCGGGAGGGGAGTGGCAGGTATGATAGAAATTCTGGATAAGGGCTTTTTTACGCTGGCGGTTTCCGGTGAGAGGCGGTGTCTGGAACGTTTCGGCGTCCCCAGCGCGGGGCCACTGGACCGCTGCCGCTGCCTCCTTGCTAACCGCCTGGTGGGCAATCCGGACAACGCGGGCGCGTTGGAGGCGGTTATGACCGTGCCGCGCCTGCGTTTTTTGGACAGCCGGAGCTTTGCCCTGACAGGCGGTCCCTGCGGCCCGCGCCTCCTGCGGAACGGCCAGGAGCTGCCCGTCCCCATGGGAGAGGCCGTATTGGCCCAGACGGGCGACGAGCTGACGGGAGACCTTTTGCAGGCAGGGAGCCGTGTCTACTTGGCCGTTTCCGGCGGGATAGAAGATGCTTCCGGCCAACCGGTGTGTCCCGGGGACCGGCTGAAGCTCGGTGAAGGAACCGCTCCCGCGCTGCGCCGGATGACGGCGGACCCCCTGGCCCTGCCGGGACAGGAGGCCGTTTTGCGGGTGACAGAGGGTGTCCACGCCGGGCATTTTTCTCCAGAGGGTCTGGCGGCGTTTTACCAAGGACCTTACGTCTGCTCACCCCAGAGCGACCGAATGGGAATCCGTTTTTCCGGCGAAGCCGCCGCCTTCGCGCCCGGAAGGGACGGAAATATCCTCTCGGAAGGGATGCTGCCCGGCGATATCCAGGTCACCTCTGCGGGACAGCCTATCTTAATGCTGGAAGCCTGCCAGACTGTGGGAGGATACGCTAAAATCGCCCATGTCATCACGGCGGACTTGTCTGCCGCCGCTCAGCTGAGGCCGGGCGCGGCGGTCCGTTTCCGCTTGGTGTCTCTTCCTGAAGCCCAGGCCGCTTGGCGAAAACTGTGGTATAAAATGTCCTGCTGCATAGAGGACCAGACCTGAGAAAAAGAAAGGAACTGTGATGTGCTATGATTATTTTAACCAAGGACAGCTGTAAGGTCAGCCGCTGGTCCGGCGGGACCACCACGCAAATCGCTATCATGCCTCCGGATGCCGCCTACGGGGACCGGGACTTCCTTTGGCGGGTCAGCTCGGCGGTTGTGGAGGACGAGGAGAGCGTTTTCACGCCGCTCCCTGAATATGACCGCTGGCTTCTCCTGCTGGAGGGAACGCTGGACCTAGTCCATGACGGCGGTCCCACCGTCCGGCTGGAGCCCTACCAAGCCCACCCCTTCGACGGCGGCAGCCGCACCATCGCCCAAGGCCGCTGTACGGATTTTAACCTTATGCTTCGCAAAGGCAAAAGCGTTGGCTCGCTTCGCCCACTCCTTTTCTCTGGCGTCGGGGAGAGGGAAGTACGGTTTGAAGGCCCCCTTCAGGACGGTCTGCACAGCCGGTCAATGCTGGTATTCTGCGGCGGAGGTGGAGGTATTTTAACGTGCGCAGAGGGCCGCGCTGCCATTTCAAAAGGGGAGGGGGTTCTTTTGGAAGACGCGCAGTCCTTGATTTTGAAGCTGTCTGTTTCCGGACCTGCTGCTTTTGTGGTCGCGGAAATGCAAAATTGAGATAATCCGTTCGGGCAGGAAGACAGGAAAGCATTGACAGCAGAACGATTACACCATATAATGGATATGTGCAGAGGGATACGCACAGTAGATATGGAAGAATGAGGTGCAGAGAGATGAAGAGTATTCGCAAAAAAATCACAGTGTCCCTGATGGCAACCGTTTTGACCGCTCTGCTTCTGGTGGGAGCTTCCAGCATTACCCTTAACTACCGGAGTACTGTCGCCACCGTAGACCAGATGCTCAGCCGGACCGCCGTACTGGCGGCGGAGAGAGTGGAGCAGGAGCTGACGGCTTACCGGAACGTGGCGATGGACACAGGCTGCATTCCCCAGCTGGCGGATGTGGCTGTGCCGGTGGAGGAGAAACGCGCCATCATTGACGAACGGGTCAATATGCATGGCTTCCAGCGGGGCAACGTCATCGGTCTGGACGGCTACAGCATCTTTGACAACAAGGATTACTCCGACCGGGAATACGTCATGCAGGCCATGAAGGGCAACGTATATGTGTCCGAACCCCTCATCAGCAAAATCACAGGGGAGCTGTCCATCATGGTGGCCGCACCCATCTATTCCGGCGGGAACCAGTCCGCCCAGATTGTAGGCGTGGTTTACTTTGTGCCGCCGGAGACCTTCCTCAACGATATTGTATCCTCCATTAAGGTGGGCCCGAGCAGCCGGGCCTACATGATAAATAAATCCGGCGACACCATTGCGGATATCACTCTGGAGACGATTACCACCCAGAATATTGAGCAGGAAGCCCAGGGCGATTCCTCTTTGAAGGGCCTAGCGGCTATTCACGAGGCCATGCGGCGGGGTGAGAACGGCTTCGGCAGCTTCCGGGACGAGGACGGCCCCCGGTTTACCGCCTATGCCCCGGTGGGTGGTACGGACGGCTGGAGCCTTGCCGTCACCGCTTTGAAGACGGATTATCTGTCCGATACATATTTTAATATCCTCCTTAATGTGGCGGTCATCGTGGCCTTTATGCTGGCCTCCATCGTGGTGGCTCTGAAGCTCTCCAGCAATATCAGCGTACCGATGCGCGCCTGCGCCGAGCGGATGAAGCTGCTGGTCCAGGGAGACCTGGAGTCCCCCGTCCCGGAGACCAGAGGCCGGGACGAGACGGCGGAGCTCACCCGTTCCACTGCCGAGATGGTGACGGGCCTGAAAACGATTATCAACGATATCCAGGTTCTGCTGGCGGAGATGGCAAAGCAGAACTTTGATATCAAGTCCTCCCACCGGGAGGCCTATGTGGGAGGTTTCCAAAGTATCCTGGAGTCCATGAGCCACTTGAAGGTGGAGATGAGCCGCACAATCCGGCAGCTGGACAGCTCCACCAGCCAGGTGTCCTCTGCCAGCAACCAGGTCTCCCAGGGAGCCCAAAACCTGAGCCAAGGCTCGGTAGAGCAGGCAAGCTCTGTGGAGGAGCTGGCGGCTACCATCAACGATATCTCCGCCAACGCCAAAAGAACGTCCGGCGCCGCCGTGGAGGCGGGCCAGTATGTGGAGCAGGCGGGGGCGCAGCTGGGCGCGAGTATGGAGTATGTCAACGATTTGAATACTGCTATGGAAAAAATCTCCAACTCCTCTGAGGAAATTTCCAAGATTATTGCCACCATTGAAAACATCGCCTTCCAGACCAATATCCTGGCCCTGAACGCCGCCGTGGAGGCCGCCCGGGCGGGAACCGCCGGTAAGGGCTTCGCCGTGGTCGCAGACGAGGTGCGCAACCTGGCCTCCAAGTCTGACGAGGCCGCCAAGGCTACAAAGGATCTGATTGAAGGATCCATTGCCGCCGTCAACGAGGGCGGTGAGGTGGTGAATAAGGTCACCGAATCCCTGAAGCGGACCAGCAGCATTGCCGAAAACGTGAGCGCACAGATGAACATTGTGGTAGAGGCCATCAAGGACCAGACTACCGCAATCGAGCAGGTTACCGAGGGCATTGACCAGGTCTCCGCCGTAGTGCAGACCAACAGTGCCACCGCTCAGGAGAGCGCGGCGGCCAGTGAGGAGCTTTCCGCCGAGGCGGCCAGCCTTAAGCAGCTGGTGGATTCCTTCACTCTCTCCAGGGAATAGAAGCCCCTTTCGCATTGACTTTTCTGGCAGCTGGTGCTACACTGTTGTCCGCAAACGAACAACAGGAGGCGCACTATGCTGCCAGCTTTTTTTATCCGTTCTCAGGGTCTGCGCAGGCTCTACCGGCTGCTGTTCCTGCCCCTGCTGGAGGAATACCGCCTTACGCAGCTGGAGGCGGACATTTTACTCTTTTTGGCGAACAACCCGGAATACGATACCGCCCGGGATATGGTGGAGAAACGCCGCCTGGCGAAATCCCACGTCTCCGCCGGTATCGACGCTCTGGTGTGCCGGGGACTCCTGGAACGCTGCCGCCTGGAGGGAAACCGGAAAACAATTCATCTCCGCCTGACCGGGGAGGCCGCCCCCTTTGTGGAGCGGGGCCGCGCCGTACAGCGGCAGTACAGGGACCTGCTGTTCAGCGGCTTCTCCGGCGCGGAGACACAGCAGCTCTTCCATCTGCTGGACCGGGTGGCGGAAAATGTGGATGCGGCTCTGCTGGAGGAGCGGAAAGGACAAGATGGAAATGTATAACCAAGCGGCGGAAAAAAACAGGCTGGCAGGGAAGAGAGGAAGGGATTTCCCGTCCCTGATGGCCCAGCTGACTACGGAGGAGAAGGCCGCGCTGGTCTCTGGAACGAATTTTATGTATACCAACCCTATTCCGCGTCTGGGCATTCCCGCCCTATGCATGGCTGACGGTCCCCACGGTGTGCGCAAGCAGTCCGGCAAGCTGGACAACGGCTCGGCCCGCAGCGAACCGGCCACCGCTTTCCCCACCGCCGTGTCGCTGGCCTCCAGCTGGAACCCCCAAAACGCCCAGCGGATGGGGGAGGCCATAGCGGCGGAGTGCAGGCATTACGGTGTGGGGCTTCTGCTGGGACCAGGGGTCAACGTGAAGCGCAACCCTCTGTGTGGGCGGAATTTTGAGTACTTCTCCGAAGACCCGCTGCTGGCGGGAACCATGGCGGCGGCGCAGGTCCGAGGCTTGCAGTCCAGGGGTGTGGGGGCTTCTGTGAAGCATTTTGCCCTTAATAACAACGAGGACTTCCGGTTTGTGGGCGACAGCGTAGCGGACCTGCGGGCGGTTAGAGAAATCTACCTGCGGCCCTTTGAACGGATTGTCCGGGAGGCGCGGCCCGCCGCCCTTATGTGCGCCTACAATCAGATTAACGGCTCGCTCTGTTCGGAAAACCGCTGGCTTCTGACGGATGTACTCCGGGGGGAGTGGGGGTTTGACGGCGCGGTGATGACCGACTGGGGCGCGGTTCGGGACCGGAACCTTGGCCTGGAGGCCGGACTGGACCTGGAGATGCCGGGTGATACGGCGGTGTGCCGCAGGCAAATCCTGGACGGCGTCGCGGACGGTTCCCTAAAAATGGAGGACCTAGACCGGGCTGTAGAGCGCGTCCTGCGGCTGGTGGACGCCTATGCGGACGGGCCTGCCGCCCCGCCGGTGGATTTCGCCACCCACCACACCCTCGCGGCGGAGATTGCAGCGGATGGGGCCGTACTGCTGGAAAATGACGGTGTTCTGCCGCTGAACGGCACAGAAAAGGTCCTGGTAGTGGGGGAGCTATTTGAGAAAATGCGCTACCAGGGCGCGGGCAGTTCCATGATTTGCCCGGTCCAGGTTACCACGCCGCGCGACACCTTTGACCGCCGGGGCGTCTGGTATGAATACCTTCCTGGCGGCGGACAGCAAACCGCCGCCCTGGCCGTAAGCCGGGCGGCGGAGTACAATACGGTCTTGATTTTTGCGGGGCTAACCGACGCAGCTGAGAGCGAGGGATGCGACCGCAGGCATATGCGCCTGCCAGAGGACCAGCTCGCACTGATAGAGGCCCTTTGCGAAACGGGGAAAAAGCTGGTGCTGGTTTTGTTCGGCGGATCGGTGGTGGAGCTGCCCTTCGCCGGACGGATGAACGCTGTTTTGCACATGTTTCTCCCTGGACAGAACGGCGGAACTGCGGCGGCGGAGCTGCTCTTTGGGGACAAATCCCCCGCCGGACGTCTGGCGGAGACCTGGCCCATATCCTATGAGGACGTACCCTTTGGCGCTTCCTTCGGACGGCTGAGCCAGGAGGTCTACTGGGAGAGCGTCTACGTGGGCTACCGCTACTACCTGACTGCGGGGAAAAGGGTCCGGTATCCATTTGGCTACGGACTCTCTTATGCCCGCTTCCAGTACGGCGGCATGGAACTGCGCTGCGGCGGAGACGCTGTGACAGTCTCCTGCCAGGTGCAAAACACTGGGAAAATAGCCGCCGCCGAGGTGGTACAGCTCTACACCCAGGGGCCGGAGGGCGTGTTCAAACCCAAGCGGGAGCTGCGGGGGTTCCAAAAAGTCCACCTGGAGCCAGGAGAGACGAAAACCGTATCCATCACTGTGCCCCTGGAGGACTTGCGGTACTTCCACATCAAGGAGAACCGTTGGGTTCTGGAGGGGGGCGGTTACCGCTTCCAGCTCTGCTCCGACTGCGAAACCGTCCAGCTGGAGAAGTCCCTGCCGCTGGCGGGGGAGGAGGTCTGTCTGCCCGAAACGCCGGACGCTTATCGGGATGCGGCGGTGGAGAGAATGACCGAGGGACCTTTCGAGGCCATGAGCGGCCTGAAAATTCCCGCCCCGCCTCCCAGGCTTCCTCTGACGATGGAATCCCGGTTTTCGGATTTTCGGCTTCGTCCAGCGGGCCGTGTCCTGTACGCCGCTGCGGCTGGAGTGGCCGGATTGCAGCTAAAGCTCGCGATGCGCCTGCCGGAGGGGCCGGAACGGGACAACCGTATAAAAGGGGCCCTCTTCACGCGCCACATACTGGAGAGCAATTCGCTCCGCTCTATCTCTATGTCGGCGGGGCCGCTGCTGCCCTGGAACGTGGCCCGGGGCGCGGTGGAGCTGGCAAACGGACATCCCCTGAAGGCCCTGGCCGCTCTCTGCAAGCGCGTGCGGGTACCGAGGCTGCCAAAGGCCAAGGGCTAGACGTAGCTTTTCTCCACCTCCACCACAGCGGACCAGCTGGCGTCCAGGGCCTGAACGCCGGTGAGAATGCGGTTTTTGACCTCCTGGTCCCTCAGCGGGCAGTGGTAGGGCACCTCTGCGTCAAAGATAACCTTTGTGTGGACAGGGCCGGGGACCATGCGGAAATCGTGGATGGAGATGCCGGGGTCGATAAGCCGCACCATAGCGGCGATCCGCTCTCTGGTCTCCTCGGTCAGGCGGTCCCCGCTGACCACCGGGTCCATGTGAATCGTGGCGAGACAGCCCATGGTTTCGTTCAGTTCCCGTTCCGCCTCGTCCACCACGTCATGGAGGGCCAGAATATCCCCGGTCGCGGAAACTTCCGCGTGGAGGGAGAGAATCCGGCGGCCCGGACCGTAGTCGTGGACAATCAAATCGTGTACGCCAGTAATCTCCGGGTGGGCCAATACGACCGCCCGGAGTTGTTCCACATATTCCTGGGAAGGGGGCTGGCCTAGGAGGGGATTGATGGTCTCCCGGGCCGCCTGGACTCCGGACCATAGTATGAACGCCGCCACCACTGCGCCGCACCAGCCGTCGATTTGGAGGCCCCAGGCCCCTGCCGCCGCGCCCAACAAGGCCGCCGCCGTGGCCAGACAGTCGCTGAGGCTGTCTAGGGCTATGGCGGACATAGCGGCGGAGTGAATCCGGCGTCCGACGGAGCGGTTATAGAGGGCCATATAGAGCTTGACGCATATGGAGACGGCCAATATGGCGGCTACCAGGGGGCTGAACGCCACCGCCTGGGGACGAAAAATCTTCTCAACGGAGTTTTTTCCCAGCTCCACGCCCATCAGAATAATAATCATGGACACCACAAGACCGGAGATATATTCCATCCGCCCATGGCCGAAGGGGTGGCCCCTGTCCGGGGCTTGGGACGCCAGCTTGAACCCCAGCAGGGTCACCACAGAGGAACCAGCGTCGGAGAGGTTGTTGAAGGCGTCAGCGGTGACGGCGATAGAGCCGCTGAGGATGCCCGCCAGAAGTTTGCCGCAAAACAGCAGCAGGTTCAGGCCGACGCCTACGCACCCGCACAGAATGCCGTAGGCCCGCCGGACGGCGGGGTCGCTTAGGTTTTCACGGTCCCGAATGAACAGCCGGGATAAGAAATTGATCATGCGCTATACCTCGTTGGATGAACCAGAAGCGGGGTAGTACCGCCGCTTGGTAAAGACGTAACAAATGGGAATCAGCCACAGCAGCAGGGCGTAGGGGACCGCTCCTGTGTCCGCGCCCAGCATGGCGAGGGGTATGCTGCACGCGATGGACCAGGGAATCAGTCCGGCAATCAGGATGGCGGAATTTTCGATATCCAGGGCGAGCTCCTCCCGGTCCCCGTAGGCCCGGCCCAAAAGCTGTTCGCCCATCATGCTGGTGACCGCCTGGTTGCACAGAACAGCGGCGCAGAGAGCGGAAACGGCAATCATGGCAGGGAATTTTCCGATTTTCCCGGCCAGGGCTTCTGCCGCGCCGCTGAGGGGCGTCAGGCTTCCTGTGCCCTCCAGAATCCCGGAGTAGAGGCCCGTGAGGACAACAATAACGTAGCTTGCGGTCATGCTGGTGACGCCGCCGCCCTCCAGAACCGCCGCCAGGGCGGGGTCCTCGGGATGGTAGCCGCTCCAGGCGATGGCGGCAAGCTCCAGCGGTGAGAAGCCCTGTACGGTAGCGGCCAAAACGGCGGCAACGGCGATACTGGCCCCCATTGCCAGCTTGATGGGGACCTTGAACAACGGCAGCAGAAACATGACAACCGCTGGCAGCAGAGCTGTCCAGGAGATAGAGAAGTGGTCTGTCAGGGCGGAGAGAGCGCCGCCGCCTGTGCCGGAGATGGGGTGGCGGAAGGAGAGTAGCGTATACGCTGCCAAGGTTAGTAGGGTAGGGAGCAGGGCGGTGCGCAGCATTTGGCGCACATTGCGGTAGAGGTCCGTATCCGTCACCGCCGCCACCAGGCTGGCCGCCGAGGAAGCGGGGGAGCAGCGGTCCCCAAAATAGACCCCGGAGAGGATAACCCCCGCCGTGACGGTGGGGTCCACGCCGCCGGACCGGGCCAGAGCCATAAGGATGACCCCCATGGTGCTGCTGACGCCATAGGATGTACCCAGAACATAGCTCAGGGCCGCGCAGAGCAGGAAGCTAACGGTCAGGAACAGGTTGGGCGTCACCAGCTCCACGCCCTTGACTACGCAGTAGGCAATGGTGCCGCTGGCCCGCCAGAGGCCGGTAATGACACCGATAAGGGCAATGATGGTTACCACAATCAAAGATTTTTTGCACTTGGCCCAAGCCATCTCCCACAGCTCCCGGTTGTGGAAGCCCTGCTTGAGTCCCAGCAGCCAGAATAGGACCAGTCCCCCCAGCAGAGCCCAGGCTACCGAAAGCTTGAACACCAGACACCCCGCCACCAGGGCGAAAAATACGGCAAAACAGGCAGTCAACATATCAGCCGCGCCCCCGGATGGTGAGAGTATACTGACAGCAGAGGCGGTCCAGGTCCTCGCTGGTGGCGGCGGGGACCCGCAGCCGTCCGCCGCAGTCTGGGCAGATCAGGTCTACCGCCGCGCCGCTGACCTCCATGGAGCAGCCCCTTCCGCCACAGACGCAGGAGACGCCGTCCCGGGCGGTAATCTCCTTCAGCTCGGAGAGTACCTCGTACATAATGACACTGTCAACGAACGGGTCTTCGTTGTCTTTCTTTTTCTCTGCGGCGATTTCCAGGTCCCGCAGGGCGGCCTCCACCCGGTAGACGTCACCGATATAGCAGCAGAGCTGGCGGGTTTGGGGGCAGGCCAAGGCCACCCCGCCGCCGCGCAGCAGTTTTTTCGCGGGGACCTCCGCCCGGTGATCCCCGCCGCAGACGCCGCAAGGCACGGTGATGCGGTAAGTATCCCCGGCGGGTTCGGCGGTAAGCTCGCCGTGTCCGCAGGCGCAGACCACGCCCACCGCCGCCGCGCTGAGGGCGAAGGCTGTGCGCTCGGCGTAGACCGGCTTGCCGCAGTCCGGGCAGATGTAGCCGATGGCCCGTGTTTCTTCAGACATCAGAATCTCTCCTCCGCTTCGATTGCTTTCAGGATTTGCGACTTTACCTGTTCCAGCGTCCCCAGGACGGTGGCTCCCGCCGCCATGGCGTGGCCGCCGCCGCCCAGCCGCTGGCAAACTCTGCTGGCGTTTACCCGCCCGTTGGCCCCGGTGCGCAGGCTCAGCTTCCACTCTCCGGGCCGAAGCTCCCGCAGTACCGCGCCGCAGTCCACGCCCTCGATGATACCCGCCAGGGCGGATAAATCCTCGGCGTCGTTTTCCGTCGCGCCGATGCGCTCCATCAGGGAGAGCGGGACCGTCATAAACACTCCCCGGCCTTCCTGAAAGAACTCCATTTCCCCCAGCATCGCGGCTTCCAGGGCCAGACGTTTCCGGGTTTTTGTGCGAAAATGCCGTTTGTTTACGGAAAAGTAGTCGATTCCTGTCTCCAAAAGTCTGGCGGCAACCCGGTGAGTGTTGGCGGTGGTGTTGGCGTAGACAAAGCAGCCTGTGTCCGTAGCCACGGCGGCGTATAGGGGGAGGGCCACCGCCGGGGTAATCTCGCCCAGCTCCCGGCAGATGTCGTACACGATTTCCCCGCAGGCGGCCCGAGAGGGGTCCGCGCAGCAGGCTTTGCCAAAACCCCCGAAGGAGGGGTGGTGGTCGATAGCCAGGTCGATTTTATCAAAATAGACCTCTGCTTCGGGGAAAAACAGGCTTTTCGCGGCAATATCCACCGAGACCACGAAATCCGGTACAAAATCCTCCGGAGCCCAGTAGGGCGCGGCGTAGACCTCGTTGGAGTCCGTGATGTCCGGATTGCGCAGGAGGAAGGCCGTCTTTCCCAGCTGGCGGAGAGCCGCGCAGAGCCCGGCGGCACAGCCCACCGTGTCACCGTCCGGACGGCGGTGGGTCAGAAGGAGGACGTTGTTCTGCCGCCGCAGCAGTCCGGCGGCTTCCTGGATGGTCATGGGTTACTCACCGTCCTCTAATATAATATGCTCGTTGGCGGGATTTGCGGGCTTGACTACTGAGGGATCCCGCAACATTTCCAGAATATGGGCCCCCTGCTGGATGGAGTCATCGGCGATAAATTGCAGTTCCGGCGTGTAGCGGAGGTTAATGGCCGCGCCCAGCTCCCGGCGCAAGTAGCCGGATGCGGATTTCAGGCCCTTCATCATGTCCTTCTCCTGGGACTTGTCCAGCGCGCTGACGTAGATTTTGGAATAGCGCAGATCGCTGGTGGTGTCCACGTGGGTGATGGTGAGGAGACCGCTTTGCAGCCGGGGGTCCTTCAGGGAACGCAGAAGCGTGGAAAGCTCCCGCTGGATTTCTTCGTTGACACGTCCAATTCTGTTGGTTGCCATGGTTATTCTCCTTTGTTCTCAGGGTTCGTCTTGCAGGCCTAAGAGGTAGTCTGTGGAGACTTCAAAGAATTTAGCCAACAAAACGAGCTTATCAAAAGTTGTTCTCCACAGGCCGCTTTCGATGGTGCTGAGATATTCAAAGAGGGCGGGCGTCACGCCCGCCCCTATTTTTTCTTGTTACTGTTGGATTTGCTCCATTACAAAGCACTCAATGATGTCGCTCTCTTTAATGTCGTTAAATTTCTCAATGGTCATGCCGCACTCATACCCGCTGGCGACCTCCTTGGCGGCGTCC
>CAMSIF010000023.1 GCA_947058885.1 uncultured Clostridia bacterium | reverse complement strand
AGGCCGCCCGCTGATCCTGTGCGCTGCCGTCGGGCTGGAAGAGGTACACCGGGTGTCCCGCTTCCTTGAACTCGGGGGTAATCACATCTCCCGCCTGGATGGGGGCGATGGCGAAGGAGATCAGCGTGGGGGGGACGTCCATATCCAGGAAGGAGCCGCTCATGGAGTCTTTGCCGCCGATAGCCGCCGCGCCGAAATCCAGCTGAGCGTCCAGGGCCCCCAGCAGGGCGGAGAAGGGCTTGCCCCAGCGTTCCGGGTCGGTACGAAGCTTCTCAAAGTACTCCTGCAAGGTCAGGTACGCCTTTTTATAGTCCGCCCCGGCGGCCACCAGCTTGGCAAGGGATACGGCCACCGCGTCATAGGCGCCCTGATAGGGGGCCGCGCTCAGAATCTCCGGGTCGCATCCCCAAGCCATGACGCTGGCCTGCGCGGTCTTCTGTCCCGGCAGCACCGGGAGCAGCGCGGTCATAGATTGTGCGGGAGTCCGCTGGGTCTTCCCGCCAAAGGGCATGGTCACGCTGCCCGCGCCGATGGTGCTGTCAAACCGCTCTACCAGCCCACGCCGGGAGGCGCACTTCAGGCTGGAAGCTATTTCCCGCAGGGAGGCGGGCTGTCCGGTCCTGTGTTCCCGGCGTTCCGGGACAGAAACTTGAGCGTGCTTTACCGCGCCGTTGGTGTTCAAGAACTCCCGGCTCAGGTCCGCGATGGTCTCTCCCCGCCACTGCATTACCATCCGGGGAGTCTCTGTGACCACCGCTACCGGATAGGCCTCCAGATTTTCCTCCCGGGCGGCGGCGATGAGCTTGTCCGCGTCCTCCCGGGCTACCACTACCGCCATGCGCTCCTGGCTCTCGGAGATAGCCAGCTCCGTGCCGTCCAGGCCGTCGTACTTCTTGCGCACCGCGTCCAGCTGAATGGTCAGGCCGTCCGCCAGCTCGCCGATGGCCACCGACACGCCGCCCGCGCCGAAGTCGTTGCACCGCTTGATAAGGCCGGTAACAGCGGGGTTCCGGAAGAGCCGCTGAAGCTTTCTCTCCTCGGGGGCGTTGCCCTTCTGAACCTCGCTGGCCATGGTGGTCAGGGATTTCAGGTTGTGGCTCTTGGAGGAACCGGTAGCGCCGCCGATGCCGTCCCGGCCGGTCCGGCCGCCCAGAAGAAGCACCAGGTCGCCCGGCGCGGGGACTTCCCGCCGCACGTTCCCAGCGGGGGCCGCGCCCACGACCGCGCCGCACTCCAGATGCTTGGCAATGTATCCCGGATGGTAGAGCTCCGCCACATGGCCCGTGGCAAGGCCAATCTGGTTGCCGTAGGAGGAGTAGCCCTCCGCCGCCGTAACGGCAAGCTTCCGCTGCGGCAGTTTGCCGGGCAGCGTTTCCAGGAAAGGCATTCTGGGGTCGCCGCATCCGGTGACGCGCATGGCCTGATGGACGTAAGCACGGCCTGACAAGGGGTCCCGGATACAGCCGCCGATACAGGTTGCCGCGCCGCCGAAGGGCTCGATTTCCGTAGGATGGTTATGGGTCTCGTTTTTGAACATCAGCAGCCAGTCCTGCGGTTCGCCATCCACCACGGCGGGAACGTGGATGGAGCAGGCGTTGATTTCCTCGCTCTCGTCCAGCTCCGGGAGCAGGCCCCGCTTTTTCAGGACCTTTGTGCCGAGGGTAGCTATGTCCATTAAGGTCTGGGGCCGCTGGAGGGCTTTCTCTTTGCCGTAGACCTCCTCCCGGGCCGCGAGATACCGGTCATAGGCGGCTTTTACACGGGGGTCGTGAATTTCCACAGTATCAAGATGGGTGGAAAACGTGGTATGGCGGCAGTGGTCAGACCAGTAGGTATCCACTACCCGTACCTCGGTAATGGTGGGGTCCCGGCGCTCCTGGTCCCGGAAGTACGCCTGCAAGAATTTCAGGTCGTCCAGGTCCATGGCAAGTCCCAGCTTTTCCAGCAGGGCGGCCAACCCCTCTCCGTCCAGGCTGGCGAACCCCTCCAGGGTCTCCACCATAGGCGGCGCGGCGTGGGTGCGGGCCAGGGTCTCCGGCTTGTCCAGGGACGCCTCCCGGCTCTCCACGGGGTTGATAAGGTAGCCGCGTATTTTGTCCAGGTCTTCCCTGCTCAAATTTCCCTCCAGCATATAGACCTTGGCGCAGGCCACCAGGGGACGCTCCACCCCGGCCAGCAGCTGGATACATTGCGCGCAGGAATCCGCCCGCTGGTCAAACTGCCCCGGCAGGGCTTCCACCGCCAGTAAGGTGTGGATATTCCGGGGTTCCGGGAAAAACTCATCCCAGACCATGTCTGCCTGCGGCTCTGAAAAAACTACCCGTTTAGCCTGCTGGCAGACCTCCGGAGAAATGCCCTCCACATCATATCGGTTCAGGATTCTTATATTTTCCAGGGTTTTGATGTCAAGAAAGTCCCTCAAATCGCTCAAAAGCCTCCCCGCCTCCGGGGATAAGCCGGGACGTTTCTCCGTGAAAACGCGATAGACCATCAGTTTGTCCCTCCCATGGCTTCCAACGCCCTCCGGCCGATGTCCCGGCGGCAGTAAGCGTTATCAAAGTGGATTTTATCCGCCAGAGCGTAAGCCCCCTGGACGGCGGCGGGCAGGCTCTCCGCCACGGCCACAGCGCCCAGCACCCGGCCTCCGTTGGTGACCAGCTGTCCGTCCTTTTGGGCCGCGCCAGCGATATAGATACGCTCGTTTTCTCCAGTTTCCGGCAAGGTGATGGCAAACCCCTTCTCATAGTGTTCAGGGTATCCCCGGGAGGCCATAATCACACAGCAGGACGCTTTGCCGCTGAACCGGACCTCTGTCTCCGCCAGACGGCCCTCCGCAACCGCCAGCATGACCTCCAGCAGACTGCTCTCCAACAGGGGCAGCACCACCTGGGTTTCCGGGTCGCCAAACCGGCAGTTGTATTCAATCACCTTGGGGCCGTTGGCGGTCAGCATCAGTCCGAAGTACAGGCACCCCTGGAAGGGCCGTCCCTCTGTCTTCATGGCGCGGATGGTGGGCAGGAAAATTTCCTCCATGCACCGCTCCGCCATTCCGGCGGTGTAGCAGGGGTTGGGGGCCACGGTGCCCATGCCGCCGGTGTTGAGACCCTTATCGCCGTCCAGGGCCCGTTTGTGGTCCATGGAGGAGGTCATCGGCACAACAGCTTCGCCGTCGGTAAAGGCCAGGACGGACACCTCCGGTCCGGTTAAAAATTCCTCAATCACCACCCGGGTCCCGCTCTCGCCAAACCGGCGGCTTTCCATCATGGAGAGAACCGCCTCCCGGGCCGCCTCCCGGGTTTCGCAGATGAGCACACCCTTACCTAAGGCCAAACCGTCGGCCTTGACCACGGTGGGCAGCGGGCAGGCGGCCACATAGGCCAGGGCCTCGTCCAGCTGGTCAAAGACCTCGTAAGCGGCGGTGGGAATGCCGTATTTTTTCATGAGGTTTTTCGCGAACGCCTTACTTCCCTCAATGATAGCGGCGTTCTTCCGGGGCCCAAAGCAGGGTATCCCGGCCTCGTTCAGCGCGTCCACGGCGCCCAGTACCAAGGGATCGTCCGGCGCAACCACCGCGAAGTTAACGGCGTGGCTTTTGGCGAATTCCACTATGCCAGGGATATCCGTGGCGGCAATGGAGACGCACTCCGCGTCCCCGGCCATGCCGCCGTTTCCGGGCAGGGCGTAGATTTTTTCCGCTCTGGGGTCCTCTTTTAATTTTTGAATAATCGCGTGTTCGCGGCCGCCGCCGCCGATGACCATGATGTTCATAGGTCTCCCCCTTTTTATGTTTTGCCGGGACAAGCGGTTTTCCAACGCCTGCCCCGGCAAGGGTTTCACAGATTCCTTAGTGGTGGAACAGCCTCGCGCCGGTAAACGCCATCACCATATCATAATCGTTGCACTTTGCGATAACGTCCTCGTCCCGGATGGACCCGCCCGGCTCCGCCACGTACCGCACGCCGCTGCGCCGGGCCCGCTCAATGTTGTCGGCAAAGGGGAAGAAGGCGTCGCTGGCCAGGGCCACGGCCTTCAGCCGGTCCAGCCAGGCCCGTGCCTCCTGGGGGGTGAGGATATCCGGTTTCCGGATGAAATATTTCTCCCAGTGGCCGTTTTCGCAGACATTTTCCTCGTTGCCGTTGATATAGCTGTCAATCGCGTTGTCCCGCTCCGGACGCCGGAGCATGGGCAGAAACGGCAGAGCCAGGACCTTCGGATGCTGGCGCAGATGCCAGGTGTCCGCCTTACTGCCAGCCAGGCGGGTACAGTGGATACGGCTCTGCTGGCCCGCGCCCACGCCGATGGCCTGCCCGTCTACCGCGTAGCAGACGGAGTTGGACTGGGTGTATTTCAGAGTAATGAGCGCGACAATCAGGTCCTGCTTTGCGCTGTCCGGCAGGTCCCGGTTGGCGGTCACAATGTTCTCCAGCATGGACATACCGATTTTGCATTCGTTGCGGCCCTGCTGGAAGGTGACGCCAAAGACGTCCTTGGTTTCCTGGGGCGCGGGTACGTAGTCCGGGTCAATCTGTACCACACAGTATTTTCCGCCCCGCTTGCCCTTGAGAATTTCCAGCGCCTCGGGCTCGTATCCCGGCGCAATGACCCCGTCGGAGACCTCCCGCTCAATCAGCCGGGCGGTGGTTACGTCGCAGACGTCGCTGAGGGCCGCCCAGTCGCCGAAGGAGCACAGCCGGTCCGTACCCCGGGCCCGGGCGTAGGCGCAGGCCAGCGGGCTGGCGTCCAGCTCCAGCACATCGTCTACAAAATAGGCCTTTTTCAGAGTGGGACTCAGGGGCAGGCCCACGGCGGCGGAGGTAGGGGAGACGTGCTTGAAGGAAGAGGCGGCGGGCAGGCCCAGAGCCTCCTTCATTTCTTTTACCAGCTGCCAGGCGTTGAGGGCGTCCAGAAAATTGATGTAGCCGGGCCTGCCGTTGAGTACGGTGACAGGCAGCTCGCCTCCGTCCCGCATGAATATGCGGGCGGGTTTCTGATTGGGGTTGCAGCCGTATTTCAATTCCAGTTCGTTCATGGATGACTCCTTTTCTTCCAAACAGTGCCTATACATTCAGTTCCGCGTGAAGCGACTCGTCCGGATAGCGGGCCAGCAGGGGCGCGATTTCCTCCCGCAGAAACTCCGCCACCTGACTGGGGGCCCGGCCCACGTACTTCTCCGGGGCCAGCTGGGCGTCGATTTCCTCTCGGGTCAAGGGGAAGAGGGGGTCCGCCGCGATGCGGTCGATGAGGTCGTTGGGCGCGCCCTCCAGCTTCACCGCACGGGCGGCGGCGTGGGAGTGCTGGCGCAGGGCCTCGTGGAGTTCCTGGCGGTTGCCGCCCCGCCGGACAGCCTCCATCATAATGTTTTCCGTAGCCATAAAGGGCAGCTTTTCCATCACCCGGCGGCGGACCACCCGGTCGTAAACCACCAGACCGCCGGTGACGTTGATAAAAATTTCCAGAATAGCGTCTGCCGCCAAAAAGGCCTCGGACACGGACAGGCGTTTGTTGGCGCTGTCGTCCAGGGTCCGCTCAAACCATTGGGTAGCGGCGGTCATGGCGGGGTTCACCGCGTCCTGAATCACGAAACGGGCCAGGGCGCAGATGCGCTCGGAACGCATGGGATTGCGTTTATAGGGCATGGCGGAGGAGCCAATCTGATTTTTCTCAAAGGGCTCCTCCATTTCCTCAAAGGCTTGCAGCAGCCGCAGGTCCGTAGCGAATTTGCAGGCGGATTGTGCCACGCCGGAGAGGGCGTTCAGGAAATAGGCGTCCACCTTCCGGGAGTAGGTCTGGCCGGATACGGCCACGCACTTTTCAAAGCCCAGGCTCTCCGCCACCAGCTTCTCCAGCTCCTTGACCTTGTCCTCGCGGCCCTCGAACAGCTCCAGGAAGCTGGCCTGGGTGCCGGTCGCGCCCTTGACGCTCCGCAGGCGCAGGCTGTCCAGCTGGAACTCCAGGTTTTCGATATCCATCAGCAGCTCGTTCATCCACAGGGCAGCCCGTTTCCCCACTGTGGTGAGCTGGGCGGGCTGGAGGTGGGTGTAGGCGAGGCAGGGCAGGTCCTTATACTGTTCCGCGAAAGCGGAGAGGTTGCGCAGCACCTGGGCGCATTTGCGCAGGACCAGCCGGGAGGCATCCCGGAGGATGAGGATGTCGGTATTGTCTCCCACGTAGCAGCTGGTGGCCCCCAGGTGGATGATGGCTTCGGCGTCGGGACACTGCTGGCCGTAGGCGTAGACGTGGCTCATAACGTCGTGGCGCACCTGTTTTTCCCGGGCCTCCGCCACGTCGTAGTTGACGTCCTCCGCGTGGGCCTCCAGCTGAGCGATTTGCTCCTCCGTGATAGGCAGGCCCAGCTGCCGTTCCGCCTTGGCCAGAGCAATCCACAGCCGCCGCCAGGTGCGGAATTTATGGTTATCGGAGAAGAGGTACTGCATCTCCTTACTGGCGTAGCGGGTGGAGAGGGGGGAGAGGTAGCCGTCTCGATTTCGTTCCATAGTCCGGTCTCCTTTTAGCCCAGTTTGTTGATGATGCTGGTCTCCAGCCTACCGGTCTCCAAGCTGGTGTAGCGCACGAACAGGGCAACCTTATTGTCCCCGTTCAGGCTGTCCCACAGCTCATGGGCCAGGGTAGGCGCGTTAGAGGCGGTAAGCTTGACCCGGATAGGCTCTCCCGCGAAGGAGGGCAGCGGGTCGCCGTCCCCCTGGTAGGTGCTGATAAAGTGGCCGCTTCCGGGGGCGGGGGCCTCGTACTCGTAGAAATACCGGCAGCAGCAGGCCGGGTCGCCGTCCAGGCTCTTAAGAATGGAGAGGGCGTATTTGCCGTCCGGCAGGACCACGCCGGAGATGCGGGGGGTGTAGTTGGGGGCATCCGGCTCAAAGGTACGGCTGTGGAGGCCGTGGCGGTAGCAGTGTCCCTCCGCCATAGCGTCCCGGATGGTGTCGGTCTGATCGCCGTTGGTGACGATGGTAACGCCGCTGTCCAGCCGCCGGACCGGGTGGTAGATAATAAGGGAGGGGTCCGTCATCCGGCTCTCGTCAAAGGCCTTGGTACGGATGCCGTCCTCTGTGGCCTCAAAGACCCGGTTGCGGCTGTTTTCGCTGCGGCCCATGATGAAATAGGCGATAACAGAGTGCTTTCCATCCGCGCTGCGCCCCAGCAGAATCCCCCGTCCTGGGTAGGAATTTTCGCGCAGAAGCGCACAAAGGTCGTGAATCATAGCGTACTCTCCTTTTCTTCCGCAATCTCTGCGGCAACCAGCTCCGCCGCCTGGGGCAGCAGCTTCCACTCAGCCTGCTCCATTACTCTGCGCTGCAAGGTCTCCGGCGTGTCTCCGGGGAGGATATCCACCGCCCGCTGTAGGAGGATTTTGCCGCCGTCCGTGATCTCGTTGACCAGATGAACCGTGGCCCCGGTGATTTTCACGCCATAGTCCAGAACGGCCTGATGGACCCGCAGTCCGTAAAACCCCTTCCCGCAGAAGGCGGGAATCAGGGAGGGATGAATATTGATAATAGGTTTCCCGAACCGGCGGATAAAATCCCCGCTCAGGATACCCAGAAAGCCCGCCAGTACGGCCATGCCGGCCTGGCTTGCCTCCAGGGCGCGGAGGACGTTCTCTTCAAAGCCCGGCTCTTTCCGGGGGATAACCTCGCAGGGAATTTCCGCCTGTTCCGCCCGGGCGATGGCCCCGATGCCCGGCTTATCCGCGATAACCAGAGCCAGAACCCCGCTTTTCAGCTCCCCGCTGGCCTGGGCGTCGATAAGGGCCTGTAAATTGGTACCGCCGCCGGAAACCAATACGGCAATACGCGTTGTCAGCATAGGATGACCCTCTCTTCGCCGGAGACAATCTCTCCGATGACCGTCGAGCCCATTCCCTCTTTTTTGAGGGCGGCGGCAGCCTTGTCCGCGTCCTCCTTGGCTACGACGAGAATCATACCGGTACCCATGTTAAAGGTATTGAACATGTCGTGTTCAGAAATGTTGCCCAGCCGCTGAATCATCCGGAAAATGGGCTGAATCCACAGCGAGGATTTCTCAATTTTCGCCGTAAGCCCCTGCGGGATGCAGCGGGGGATATTCTCATAGAAGCCGCCGCCTGTAATATGGCTGATGCCGTGGATATCTGCGGCCTGGATGGCGGCCAGCACAGGTTTGACGTAAATACGGGTGGGCTGGAGAAGCTCCGCGCCCAGAGAACATCCCAGCTCCTCGCTCCACGCGCCAAGGTCCGCGTGCTCTACGTCCAGTGCCTTGCGTACCAGGGAAAAGCCGTTGGAGTGGAGGCCGTTGGAACCGAGGGCCAGAATAACGTCGCCGGGGCGGGTTCTGGTGTTGTCAATGATTTTGGTCCGGTCCACCACGCCCACGGCAAAGCCCGCCAGGTCATAGTCCTGGGGGTCCATCAGTCCAGGGTGCTCGGCAGTCTCGCCGCCGATGAGAGCGCAGCCCGCCTGGACACACCCCTCCGCCACACCGGAGACGATGGAAGCTACCTTCTCCGGCTCGTTTTTGCCGATGGCGATATAGTCCAGGAAGAAAAGCGGCTTCGCGCCGCAGCAAATAATGTCGTTGACGCACATGGCCACACAGTCGATGCCGATGGTGTTATGCTGATTCATCAGCTGCGCGACGCGGATTTTCGTGCCCACGCCGTCGGTGCCGGAGACCAGACAGGGACGTTCCATTCCGGCGGTGTCCAGCTCAAAGAGGCCGCCAAATCCCCCCAGGCCGGAGACGACGCCGGGGATGATGGTCCGGGCAACATGCTGCTTCATCAGCTCTACGGCCTTGTAGCCCGCGGTGATGTCCACACCGGCTTCGGCGTAGGAGGCGGAGTAACTGTCGCTCATGTGTCAATCTCACTTTCAAAAATATTTTTCGCCCCCTGGGCGGGTACGTCCATGGGATATTCCCCGGCAAAACAGGCGTTGCAGAAGTTCAGCTTGCAGTCCCGGGCGATGCTCCGCAGGGCCTCCACGGAGAGGAATCCCAGGGAATCCGCCCCTACAATCTGCCGCATCTCCTCCACCGTGCGGTTGTGGGCCAGCAGCGTTTCCTGATCCGGGATATCCACGCCGAAGAAGCACGGATACCGGAAGGGCGGCGCGGAAACCCGCAGATGCACCTCCTCCGCCCCCGCGTCCCGGACCAGCTTGATGAGCCGGGCGCAGGTGGTGCCCCGGACGATGGAGTCGTCCACCAGGATGACCCGCTTGCCGCGAACCGCCTCCCGGAGGGCGTTGAGCTTCAGCCGGACAGACCGCTCGCGGCTGTCCTGTCCGGGCTGGATAAAGGTCCGGCCAATGTAGCGGTTTTTGATGAGCCCCACGCCGTAGGGAATGCCGGAACATTTGGCGTAGCCGATAGCGGCGGGGATGCCGGAGTCCGGCACACCCATCACCATGTCCGCCCCCACGGGGTGCTCCATGGAGAGGAATTTTCCGGCCTCCTGCCGGGCCAGCTCCACCGAGGCCCCGTCAATGACGGAATCCGGACGGGCGAAGTAGATATACTCAAAAATGCAGGCCGCGCTCTCCGTCTGGAAGGGAACGCGCAGGGAACGTACTTTCCCATCGTGGTCCACCACCACCACCTCGCCGGGCTCCACGTCGCGGACAAATTGTGCGCCCAGGGCGTCCAGCGCGCAGGACTCGGAGGCGAATACCACCGCCTCGCCAATACGCCCCATGCACAGCGGGCGCATTCCTCTGGGGTCCCGGGCGGCGATGAGCTTCCGGGCGGACATGATGCACAGGGAGTAAGCTCCCTGAATCACCCCCATCGTGTTGACCACGGCCTCTTCGATGGATTTCGCCTTCAGCCGGGCCTGAACCAGGGTGTAGACCAGCACTTCCGTATCCGAGGAGGAGCGGAAGATAGCCCCGTTCAGCTCCAGGCTCCGGCGCAGTTCCCCGGCGTTGACCAGGTTGCCGTTGTGGGCCAGAGCCAGATTGCCCTTAATATGGGTAATCGCCAGCGGCTGGGCGTTTTCCCGGCGGGGATCTCCTGTGGTGGAGTAGCGGACGTGGCCGATAGCCATGGAGCCGGGCATGGCGTCCAGCCGCTCCTGGTCAAAGACCTCGCCCACCAGCCCCACGTCCCGGTGGCAGCGGATGACGCCCCGGTTGTTCACCGCGATACCGCAGGCCTCCTGGCCCCGGTGCTGGAGGGCGAAGAGAGCGGCGTAGGCCTCGTGGGCAGGGCTGAGAGCCGAACCCTCCGGGGTCCAAATGCCAAAGACACCGCATTCCTCGTGAAGACTGCTCATGCCTGCTCACCAAAGACCCGGCGCATCATCTCCTGGTAGGCCTCCTCCACGCTGCCCAGGTCCCGGCGGAAGCGGTCCTTGTCCAGCTTTTCGTTGGTCTTGGCGTCCCAGAAGCGGCAGGTGTCGGGGGAGATCTCGTCCGCCAGGACGATGGTGCCGTCCGCCAGGCGTCCGAACTCCAGCTTGAAGTCGATGAGCCGCACGCCGCACGCCGCGAAGAAGGCCTTCAATACCTCGTTGACCTTGAGAGCCATGGCGCGGATGGTGTCGATCTCCTCCCGGGTGGCCAGCTTCAGGGCCAGGGCGTGGGAGGTGTTGAGCAGGGGGTCGTGGAGGTCGTCGTTCTTATAAGAGAACTCGAAGGTAGGCTCGTCAAAGACGATGCCCTCCTCCACGCCGTAGCGCTTGGCAAAGGACCCCGCGGAGACGTTGCGGATGATGACCTCCAGGGGGACGATCTCCACCTTCTTGACGACGGTCTCCCGGTCATTGAGCTCCTGGACGAAGTGGGTGGGGATGCCGGCCTCGGAGAGCTTGCCCATGAGGAAGTTGCTCATGCGGTTGTTCACCGCGCCCTTTCCCCGGATGGTGCCTTTTTTGGTTCCGTCGAAGGCGGTGGCGTCGTCCTTGTAGGAGACGATGACCAGATTAGGGTCACTGGTGGCGTAGACCTTCTTGGCTTTGCCCTCGTAGAGCTGTACGGTTTTTTCCATGGTAGTGCGTCCTCCTAAAATGAATTTTATCCGATTGTAATTTTTCTTTTTATTGTTCCATAGCAGTCCCCCGGCTCAACCGGCGGAGTTGAACTCTGCCTCCACCTCGGCGTTGGCCTTCAGGGCCTTCTCCGCACCGGCGGCCCGGTGGGCCTCCAGCTTCTCCGCCAGCTCCGCGTCCTCCACCGCCAGAATCTGGATGGACAGAAGGGCGGCATTGACGGCCCCGTCAATAGCCACGGCGGCTACCGGGATGCCGGAGGGCATCTGCACCGTGGACAAAAGGGCGTCAACGCCGTCTAAAGCGTTGGATTTCATAGGAATCCCAATAACGGGGAGGGTGGTGCCCGCCGCCATAGCTCCCGCCAAATGGGCGGCCATACCGGCGGCGGCGATTATGACGCCAAAGCCGTTCCGGCGGGCGCCGCGGGCAAAGTCTCCGGCCTCAACCGGTGTGCGGTGGGCGGAATAGACATGGACCTCGTGGGGCACGCCAAAGGACTTCAATGTATCGGCGGCTTTGCGGACCACCGGAAGGTCGCTGGCGCTGCCCATGATAACGGCTACTTTTTTCATTGACAACTCTCCTTTTCAAGATAAAATGGGCAGACCCATCCCAATGAGACAGGCTGCCCAGACGGCCGGCAAAACACGCCCAACCTGTTCCCATGTGGTGCTCCACAGTTCCGTCAGTTGCAGGCGGGTCTATCATAGCAAATAATACACCGTAAGGCTACCATTTTCCGTACAAAAACGCAAGCGGAATTGTGCATGAATTCTTATCTGGGATTTTGCGGTTCATCTATGAAATTTTCATAAATCGGGAAAATTTCGGTAATTCTCCTTGACTTCCATATAAAACTATGTAATAGTTCTATATGAATAAAACCCCCAAAACCGCGCCGGTTTTATCCGCTTTTTCCCAATAAAAAGCGAATATACTGCATATTCTTTCGTTTCCAAAGGAGGACCAGCGGATGATCAGAGACTATGACTGCAAAATCGTGCTGGAGGACGGCCCGGCCTACCCCGGCTACCGCTTCGGAGCACGGGTGGACCGGGTATGCGAGATTGTATTTAATACCTCTATGGTGGGGTATCAGGAGATTGTCTCCGACCCGTCCTACACCGGGCAGATGGTGGTGATGACCTACCCCATTATCGGCAATTACGGAATCACGGACGAGGACTTTGAGACGAAAATCCCCACCGCCGGAGCCCTGGCGGTTCGGGAGTACAACGACATCCCCAGCAACTTCCGCTACACCAAAACCCTCTCGGAAATTCTGGAGGACTACAACATCCCCGCCATCGAGGGCGTCGATACCCGGAAGCTTACCCGCAGTATCCGGGATTTTGGCAGCCGGAAGGTCCTTCTCACAGACATTTCCGTTCCAGAAGAAGAGGCCCTGGCCCGCCTGCGGGAAACGGTCCTGCCCCGGGACCAGGTCGCCCAGGTCAGCTGCAAAAAACGCTGGTACGCCCGCACCTCCAACCACCGCTACAATGTCGTGGCCGTGGACTGCGGTATGAAATTGAATATTGTCCGTTCCCTGAACCAGCGGGGCTGCAACGTCACCGTGGTCCCCTACGACACCCCTGCCGCCGTTATCGCGGACATGGAACCGGACGGCCTGTTCCTCTCCAACGGCCCCGGAAATCCGGAGGACGTTCTCCCTCTTATCGAGCTGGTCCGCGCCCTGCGGGGGAGAACCCCCATCTTTGGCATCTGCCTGGGCCACCAGATGATCGCCCTGGCCTACGGCGGCAAAACCTATAAATTGAAATTCGGCCACCGGGGCGGCAACCATCCGGTAAAGGATCTGACTACCGGCAGGCTGGAAATTACCAGTCAGAACCACTCCTACGCCGTGGACGCCGCATCCCTGGCCGGAACCGGACTGGAGGCTACCCACATCAATCTGCTGGACAACACGGTGGAAGGCCTGCGGTGCCAGAGGGACCGGGTATTCTCCGTTCAATTTCATCCGGAAAGCGCACCCGGTCCCCAGGACAGCGGCTATCTCTTTGACCGGTTTATCCAGATGATGGAGGAGGGAAAACGCCATGCCTAAGCGGACGGATCTGAAAAAAATTCTAGTTATTGGCTCCGGTCCCATTGTTATTGGACAAGCAGCGGAGTTTGATTACGCCGGAACACAGGCCTGCCTGGCTCTCCGCGAGGAGGGCTACGAGGTCGTTTTAGCCAACTCCAACCCTGCCACCATTATGACCGATACGTCCATAGCCGATAAAGTGTATATGGAACCTCTGACGGTGGAGTATCTGGCGAAAATCCTGCGTTTCGAGCGGCCTGACGCCATCCTCCCCGGCACCGGCGGGCAGACAGGGCTGAATTTAGCCATGGAGCTGCACCGGCAAGGCATTTTGGACGAGTGCGGCGTGGAGCTGTTGGGCACCAGCTATGAGAGTATTCGTAAGGCCGAAGACCGGGAGCTCTTCAAGGAACTATGTGTGGGATTGGGAGAGCCAGTGGTGCCTTCCCGGATTACCCGTTCCATCGAGGAAGCCCTCCTCGCTGCCGGAGAAATTGGCTACCCGGTGGTACTGCGCCCGGCGTTTACTCTGGGCGGTACCGGCGGCGGTTTCGCCGGGGACAGCGCGGAACTGCGCCAGATGATGAAAAACGCGCTGGAACTCTCCCCCGTCCGCCAGGTGCTTGTCGAGAAGAGCATCAAGGGCTACAAGGAAATTGAATACGAGGTCATTCGCGACGCCAACGACACCGCTATCACCATCTGCAATATGGAGAACATCGACCCCGTGGGTATCCACACCGGCGACTCCATTGTGGTGGCCCCCAGCCAGACCCTTACCAACAAAGAGTACCACCTTCTCCGCGACAGCGCGCTGCGGCTCATCCGGGCGCTGAAAATTGAGGGCGGCTGCAACGTCCAGTTTGCCCTGGACCCCCAGAGCTTCCAGTACTACGTTATCGAGGTCAATCCCCGGGTTTCCCGGTCCTCCGCCCTGGCCAGCAAGGCCAGCGGCTACCCCATCGCCCGCGTGTCCGCAAAAATCTCCGTGGGCCTCCGTTTGGAGGAAATCCGGCTGGCCAACACTCCCGCCTGTTTTGAACCTGCCCTGGACTATGTTGTCACCAAAATGCCCCGGTTCCCCTTTGATAAGTTCGGTTCCGCCAGCAATGTGCTGGACACCCAGATGAAGGCCACCGGCGAAGTCATGGCGGTCGGCCGCACGCTCCAGGAAAGTATTTTAAAGGCCGTGCGCTCCCTGGAGGCGGGCGTAGGCCATATCTATATGGAAAAATTCAACGATTTTTCCGAAAAGGCGTTGTTGGACTACATCAAACTGGGGACGGACGACCGCATTTTCGCCGTCGCGGAACTTATGAGCCGGGGCACCGACCTGGGCCAGATTGCCAGCGCAACCCAGATTGATATGCTGTACCTGGATAAAATCAGCTACATCGTCCGCTGTGAGGAGGAAATCAAACAGCGGCCCTGGGACCCCTCCGTCCTCCGGAAGGCTAAGCGAAAAGGCTTTTCCGACAAAGCCCTGGCCTGGCTCTGGAAGTGCAGCGAACGGGAAATCTTTGACAAACGCCGGGAATTGGGGATTTTCCCGGTATACAAGATGATTGACACCTGCGCCAGCGAATTTGAGAGTTACGTCCCCTACTTCTATTCCACCTACGAGGACGAAAACGAGTCTATTGTCTCTGAAAACAAAAAAATTATCGTGCTTGGCTCCGGCCCCATCCGTATCGGCCAGGGGGTGGAGTTTGACTACTCCACCGTCCACGCGGTACAGACCATCAAGCAGAGCGGCTACGACGCTGTCATCATCAACAACAACCCCGAGACGGTATCCACAGACTACACCTGTTCCGACAAGCTCTATTTCGAGCCCCTCACCGTGGAGGACGTGATGAACGTGGTGGAGCTGGAAAAGCCCGTAGGCGTTATCGCATCCTTAGGGGGCCAGACCGCCATCAATCTGGCCCAGCCCCTCCGGGACCACGGGGTGAAAATTATCGGTACGGACTGCGCCGCCATCGAGCGGGCCGAGGACCGGAAGATCTTTGAACAGGTTCTGCGCCAGCTGGATATCCCCCAGCCCGCCGGTCAGGCGGTCACCAACCTGGAGGACGGCGTCCGGGCGGCGGCGGAGATTGGGTACCCGGTTCTGGTACGGCCAAGCTTTGTCCTGGGAGGCCGCGCCATGGAGATCGTCTCCAACGAGGAGATGCTGCGCCGCTACCTGAAAACCGCCGTGGAGGTGGATACGGATAAGCCCGTTCTGGTGGACAAATACATTATTGGCAAAGAGGTGGAAGTGGACGCTATCTGCGACGGCCAGGACGTGTTCGTCCCAGGCATCATGGAGCTGGTGGAGCGCACTGGCGTCCACTCCGGGGACTCTGTGAGCGTATATCCCGCGTTCTCCATCTCCCAGGCGGTGAAGGATACCATCCTTGATTACACCAGGCGTCTGGGCCTGGGCATCGGCATTGTGGGGCTCTACAATATCCAGTTTATTGTGGACCGGCAGGAGAAGGTTTACATTATCGAGGTGAATCCCCGGTCCTCCCGGACGGTCCCCTTCCTCTCCAAAGCCACCGGCTGGCCTCTGGCGGATATCGCTACCCGGGTTATCCTCGGGGAAAGCCTCCGGAACCAGGGCATTACGGAGCTGTACCCGCCGGAGAAGAAACGCTGGTACTGCAAGGTCCCCGTCTTCTCCTTCAGCAAGCTGCGGGGCCTGGACGCCTACCTCTCTCCGGAGATGAAGTCCACCGGAGAGGCCATTGGCTATGACGCCCAGCTCCCCCGGGCTCTTTATAAAGCCATGCAGGCCGCCGGAATGCGGCTCCAGGACCACGGTACCGTTCTTTTCTCCATCTGCCCGGAGGACCTGGAGGAAGCGCTCCCCCTGGTGCGCAGGTTCTACCAGCTGGGCTTCAATATTGAGGCCACCACCGGTACGGCCCGGTTTCTTAAAGACCACGGCATTCGCACCCGGATCAAGCGGGATTACACCGAGGACCCGGCGGATATCACCGCCGCCCTGCGCGGCGGTAAGACCGCCTACCTGGTCAATACCCGGGACCTCAGCTCCTCCGCCCATCTGAACGCAGGGGTGGAGCTGCGGCGGCTGGCTATTGAGAACAGCGTCACAACCTTCACCTCCCTGGACACGGTCCGCGCCCTGCTGGACGTATTGGAGGCCATTTCCAGCCGTATTTCGACAATTGACGCTTAAAAGATTTTAAACTTTTGTAACAAACCCTGCTGGTTTTCTTAACAACCTGCGGGTATGATAGGTCTTGCAAGTGACAAAACTTCTTTTTCATCTGATCCTCCAAACCATAAGGAAACGCCAGAAGACCGAAAGGTCCTCTGGTTTTTCCTTTTTCCGGAAAAACGCTTGACTTGGAGTCCGCTCTAAATGTTATAATACGCCTATCAGACTGTCCAGGGCCTTGTCTCCGGCCCTGGAACGGAAAAACGATAAAAGGAGTATTGTTATGGAAAAGGCTAAAGTTTACTTTACAAAAGAAATCACCCCCGAGGCCCTGCAAAAAATCTACCACGCCCTTGGCGTTTCCCTGAAAGACAAGGTGGCGGTAAAGATCTCTACCGGCGAGCCGGGAGGCCACAACTTCCTCCAGCCCGCCCTCATCGCTCCCCTGGTCAAGGAGCTTAACGGGACCATCGTAGAGTGCAATACCGCCTACGCTGGCCGCCGCAACACCAGCGAGGCCCACTGGCAGACCTTCAAGGACCACGGCTTCGCCGCTATCGCCCCCTGCGATTTGATGGACGAACAGGGCGAGATGTCCCTGCCCGTTACCGGCGGCAAGCAGCTGAAGGAAAATTTTGTCGGCGTGAATTTGAAAAATTACGGCTCTATGCTGATGCTGTCCCACTTCAAGGGCCATCCCATGGCCGGTCTGGGCGGCGCGCTGAAAAATATGTCCATCGGAGTGGCTTCCGCTCACGGAAAGCAATGGATTCACACCTCCGGCAGCGGCGAGGACAGCTTCCAGGCTCTGATGACGGCGGACCGGGACAGCTTCCTGGAATCTATGGCGGACGCGGACCAGTCCGTAATGGCCTACATGGGCCGGGAGAATATCGTCTATATCAACGTAGCCAACCGGCTGAGCGTGGACTGCGACTGCTGCGAGGCCCCGGCGGACCCGGAGATGATGGATATCGGCATCTTTGCCTCCCTGGACCCGGTGGCGGTAGACCAGGCCTGCGTGGACGCGGTGTACGCCTCCCCGGACCCCGGCAAGGCCGCTCTGATTGAACGCATGGAGTCCCGCAACGGCATCCATACCATTGAGGCGGCCGCCGAACTGGGCCTGGGCGTTCGGGAGTATGAATTGGTCAATATTTAATCAATAAAGCGCTTTTCACAGGCTAAAAATCCGGTTTCCCGGTACAAGTAAGGCACAAGGGCCCCATGGCGGTCCTTGTGCCTTACTCTGTCCATATTTCTTGTAAAGAGACCCGGCCTACGCCTCGCTCTCCTCCAGATACGCCCGCAGCAGCGCGAAGGTGTTGTAAATCCCGTCCAGATGAGTGCGCTCGTAGCCGTGGGAGGCGTAGACGCCGGGGCCAATCAGGCCGTGGCGGACGTCGTATCCGGCCCGCAGCGCGGCGGAGGCGTCGGAAGAATAGCGGTGATAGATGTCCACCGCGTAATCGACGCCCGCCTTTTCCGCGCACTGAATCAGCCGGTCTGTCACCTGGCGGTTATAGGGGCCGCTGGCGTCCTTGGCGCAGATGGATACCTGCCGCTCAGTACATTCCAGGGTATCCCCCACACAGCCCATATCCACCGCGATAAGCTCTACTGTATCCGGAGCGATGCCGCACGCGCCGCCGTGGCCGATTTCCTCAAACACCGTGAACAGCAGATCCAGACGGCGATTCAGAACGGGCTTGGTTTCGCTGACCCATTTCGCCAGCCCCAGCAGAACGGACACGGAGGCTTTATCGTCCAGGAAGCGGCTCTTTACATAGCCGGTGTCCGTAATGCGGAAACGAGGCTCGGCGGCAATCACGTCTCCCGGACGAATCCCCAGGGCCTGTACGTCCTCCTTGGTACGAACGTCCTGGTCCAGAACGATCTCCATATTTTTATCCATGTCGCGCTCCTGACGGGGCTCCGGGTTGACGTGTACGGAGGCGTTGACCATCTGGAGCGTCCCCTCGTAGACCCCGTTAAACCGGGTAATCACCCGCACGTTCTCCGCCTCCACGTTAAAGGAGTTCAGGTTCATGTTGGAAATAGCCAGCCGTCCGTTGGGCTTGATGCAGCGCACAAACGCGCCCAGCGTGTCCGCGTGGGCGGTCAGGGTCAGGGGGTTGCCCTCGCCGCCCAGCGTCACCCGAATGCCGCCCTTTGCCAGCTGCTGCGGGGCAAACCCCATGTCCGTCAGCTGGCCGGCAATGTACTGCTGCACTTCGTTGGTACAGCCCGACGGACTGTCAATCGCGATAACGGCGGCCAGCTGGCTGCGAATGTAGTCGTGAATCTGTTTCATAGCTCCTCCTTATTTTCAGGGACCCGCCAGCCAACGCCGGCGGTCCCATTTTGAACCGTCAGTCGCCGAAGCTGATCCCCAGCAGCTTCGCTTCCTTGACAATAGACGCGTCGGGGTCCACGGCCTTCAGCTTCCCCGCTACGTCCTCCAGGGGTACTTTTACGATTTCCCGGTTTTTGTAGCCCACCATAAAGCCGTACTCGCCCTTCAGGATGAGTTCCCCGGCCTCGCTGCCCAGACGGCTGGCAAACACTCTGTCGTAGGGACAGGGCGCGCCGCCCCGCTGGGTGTGGCCGGGCACCGTTACCCGAACGTCAAAGCCGCTCTTCTCCCGCAGTGCCTCCGCAATCTCATAGGAGACCGAGGGAACCCGCCGCTTTTCCAGCTTCTTCTTGTATTCCTTCTTGCTGAGGGCGGCATCCTCCTTGGAGATGGCTCCCTCGGCTACAGCAAGAATGGTGAAGCGTCCGCCGCTGTCGTGACGCTCCCGGATTTT
Source organism: uncultured Clostridia bacterium (assembly GCA_947058885.1). Classification (GTDB taxonomy): domain Bacteria; phylum Bacillota; class Clostridia; order Oscillospirales; family Oscillospiraceae; genus Pelethomonas. The sequence continues at coordinate 9,170 of CAMSIF010000023.1, read as the reverse complement.
CTTCGCGATCTTGTTGATGTCGTAGGGAATTTCAGGGATCAGGATAATGTCCGCTCCGCCCGCCATACCGGCGTTCAGCGTCAGCCAGCCCACCTTGTGACCCATAACCTCCACGATAAAGACCCGTCCGTGAGATGCGGCGGTGGTGTGAATACGGTCAATGGCGTCGGTTGCCACGTCCACCGCGCTCTGGAAGCCAAAGGTCATATCCGTCCCCCAGAGGTCGTTGTCAATGGTCTTGGGCAGCGTGACTACGTTCAGGCCCTCTTGACGCAGAAGGTTGGCTGTCTTGTGGGTGCCGTTGCCGCCCAGAATGACCAGACAGTCCAGCTGCAATTTGTAGTAGGTCTGCTTCATGGCGGCCACCTTGTCCACACCGTCCGGGCCGGGAATCTGGATGGTCTTGAAGGGGGTCCGGCTGCTGCCCAGGAACGTGCCGCCTTTGGTGAGAATACCGGTGAAGTCACCGTAAGTCAAGAGGCGGAAGCGACCGTAAATCAGCCCCTGATAGCCGTCCAGAAAGCCGTAGATTTCCACCGGCTCTTTGCCGTTGAATAGCGTCTTGGCTACGCCCCGCATGGCCGGGTTCAGCGCTTGGCAGTCGCCGCCGCTGGTGAGCATTCCGATTCGTTTCATAGGGTAATCCTCCTTATTTTTTATGCGGACCCAAAAGCCAGGACCCGCCAATTGCTGTCAACATCTGGATTATATACCACTTTTTACCAGGAGGCAACAGAAAAACGAAAATTCTACGGCAGCGCGTCAGGACAGCCGGGCCAGGAAACGTTCCCGGTTTGCGCCGTCTGAGAACCAAGCGAAGGTGGCGGGGGGTACGAGGGCCTCCATGTCCTGCCACCGTCCGGCGCGGACCAGTTCCCGGACTGCCGTTGCGCTGATGGGGGTTCCCTCCCGCTCCAGACGGGGCAGCTCCACCAGCTCCACGCCGCGGGGCGGCAGAACCCGGGCCAGGGTTTGATTGTAGGCGTTAGTCACCGGGCAGAAGGGTTCGCTGCCCACAAAGCGGCGGGAAATCCCCAGCCGCTCCGCCAGGCGGAGAAAGACGGCGGCGTCCATGTCGGTCCAGACCTCTCCGGCCCGTTTTTTGTCCTTGAGAAAATAGTCCGGGAAGGTAGCGGAGGAGATGAGGTATTGTCCGGTGGCCGCCACCGAGATATGCTCCAGACGGCTCAGGGCGGCTTCCACAATGGCCTTGCGGTCCTCCGCCGGAACCGCGCTTTTATCCTCCGAGACAATAAAAAGATAGAGGAAGTCGCAGTTCGCGGCGGCCTGTTCGATGAGGTAGAGATGGCCCAGGGTCATGGGGTTGCAGTTCATCACCGCCGCGCCCAGGATTCCGGACGCCTGGGGAGCGCGGATGCTGTCCGCCCATGTCTCAAAGCCCTTCCGCTTGTCCTCCATCAGCAGAGCGCGGTCCGTCCGGGCCACTTCCCAGAAGCCCATACCCGAGAATTGGGTACGGTTTTCCGGCTTTGTGTAGAGGAACAGCCGCCGCCGGCCCTCCTCCATGGCCTTCTGACGCAGGGCGGTGAGCAAGGGGGCGGTAAAGCCCTGGCCCTGGCCCGCCGGGTCTACGGCCACACATTTGATGACGTTTCCTTCCAGGGAGGCGGTGGCAGCGATACGTCCCTCGCTGTCCCGGATGAGAGCGGTGTGTTCAATGCCGGGGGCGTAGCGGAGTTCCATTTGGGACAGGAATGTCTTCAGTTCCTCCAGGGCTTCGCCCCGGAGGGGACTGGCCAGCTGCTGTGTATAACCGTAATCCATAGTCAGCCCTCCAATGTTGCGTTTTGGGATATTATACCGCAATTCAGCATGATTTGCAAATCCTTCTTGTCCGTTGAGAGGAGCAAGAGGGGGGATTCGCAGCCGGGGAACGGAACAGCCTGATTATGTTCTTCTCCGACGCCAGCGGCATTGCTTCTTTCGCTTACCCCGCTTTTGGATATCAAATCCTGAAAATGATCAGTTTTCCTTCCCAAAGTGCCTGTATGCCAGTATCCCAACGGGAAAGAAGTATGCGCACCACGCGACAAGCGCAACGGTGCCTCCGATATTTGTTTTTCCATCTGACATACTGATGAACACACCGGTCATTGGCATGATGAAACAACTGAAAAAGAAAACGCCATGAATCTCCATTAGGGCTTTCATCCATTTGTCTGCTTTGCTGTCCGCTTGGACAGACAGGCCCATGAAAAATGTGGAAAGCGCCATCATTCCATACCCCAGCAGATCGTAGTTGAACATCAGCCCCCCTCGCTGAAAATCCAGAATACCCTGTGCCTGTTCGCTCAACCCGCCTAAGCGAACGCTTGTCGTCTGCGCAAAATATACAAGAAAAATCAATACTGCATAGACAACCGCAAACGCCATCCCGGTATTTGCGGCCACACGCCGGTTTTCATAACTCTCATAATGCAGTCCTGCCGCCATCATGATGTAACCAATAGGCAGAAACATACATACGAAGTATGAGCCAAAAGGAAAGTCAGCGATCAAACAGACCGCAAAAAGAAATACCGCCACTGTAACGATCACAGAGCCTGTTCTTGGTATTATCCTGTTCATTCTGTCTTTCTCCATAAAGCCAAGATTTGTTGGTCCAATCAGAATAAAGCAATCCCCGCCGGAAAGCAGCCTGCTGCCGGCGGGAATTCACTTCTTATGGTATGCGCCCCAACCGGGCCGGCTTCACGCTTCTATATCAGGAATTTCAGCCGCTGGTGCAGATTTTTAATCTCCACCTGTTCCGCGCCGGAACCGTATTCGCCGTCCAGGGTCCACGGGAACCCCTCCGGAGTCTCCACCGTGATATCCGAGGCGTGGCGGAAGACGACGCCCCCGCCCTCGAAGTCCTGAAGTACCAAGCTGCGAATAAGGGCTTGCAGCTCAGCCGCGTTGGTGGGGTTGGGAACCAGCAGCAGTTCAAAGAGACCGTCGTCCAGGACCACTTTATCCGGCTGTAGCTTCATGAGGCCGCCTACGGACATGGAGTTGGTGACGGCCCCAAACAGAAAGCCGCCGTCGAAGGCCTCCTCTCCAGCGGTGACAGTGGCCCGGTAAGGGCGCAGAGTGGAGAGGTCCTTTACCCCTTCCAGCAGATAGGCCAGATGGCCAAGGTCGTTCTTGACGGACTGCGGCGCGCTGTAGGACGCCCGGGTGAAGGCTCCGAAGGACGCGATGTAGACAAAGGGCCTGCCGTTGAAGGAACCCACATCCAGCAAACGGCCCTCGCTGGCGGTAATACGCCGGGCCGCCTCCAGGGCGTCGCCGGGGAGGCCCAGACTGGCGGCGAAATCGTTGGTACTGCCGCCGGGAATATACCCCAGCGGCGGGGGATCCGCCAGCCGCATGAGACCGCTGACCGTCTCGTTCAGGGTGCCGTCTCCGCCGCAGCAGACGACGCGGTCAAAATTGCCGCCTTCCTCCTCCGCCAGCTCTGCGGCATGTCCCTGCCGCTGGGTTTGACGCACAGAGACCAGATATCCCGCTTCGCAGAAGTGTGCCACAGCTTCAAACAGCGGCGCGGAGGAGCGGGTACGGCCCGCCCGGGGATTTACGATAAAAAGAAGCGTTTTTGCCATGGTTGTCTGCTCCCTTTCAAAAAAATAAATGAAAATCATGTTAAAGTTTCTTTGCGAATAGTATAACATAAGTTGGAACATATTGCAATCTCGAAAAAAATCGTATATGATAGAATACAGCAAAATTATGTCGGGGAGGCGTTTGAATACGATGAGGAAGGACAACCATTATTTTGCCTGGGGGCTGACCGCCGTGGGGGTAGTCTGCGCCGTACTGATTTTCTATGACCTTGTATTCCGGAGCAGCATTGTTCTGAAATACCTGGCAGTACTGCTCGATATTCTTGCCCCGGTGCTGTACGGTTTTGCCATGGCTTACCTGCTCTCGCCAGTGGTCAACTGGTTTGAACGCGCCTTCTTCCGGCGGAAGAAGGCGGGAAATCCCGGCAAGTGGGTGCGGGCCGTGTCGGTAACGCTGACTTGGCTGGTGGTTCTGGCGATGCTGTACGCCATTTTCAGTATCCTGGTTCCGGAGTTGTATAAGAGCGTTATGCAGCTGGCCGCCAACGCCAAGGATTACTATTATACCGTCTACAATTGGGTGCGGCATCTGTGGGAAAACAACCCGGAAATCAGTCAATGGGCTGAAAACCTGGTGTCAAAATACTATGCCGAGGCCCTGGCCTGGGTCAACAACAATCTGGTGCCGCAGCTTCAGGTGGCGGTGCAGGCGGTCACCGGCGGTGTGGTAGGAATGCTGGTGTTCTTCAAAAATATCCTGTTGGGCGTGGTGGTGTCCATCTATCTTCTGGCCGGGAAGGAAGCCTTTGGCGCGGGCACCTGCAAGCTGTGCTATACCCTCCTGTCCGAGGGGTGGGCGGCCCGGGTGGTCCGGGGCGCGAAGGAGGTAGACCGTATTTTCAGCGGATTTGTCCGGGGCAAGCTGCTGGATTCTCTGATTATCGGCATTCTCTGCTTCTTCTTTTCCAGTCTTTTTCAGTTCCCCTACGCGCCGCTGGTCAGCGTGGTGGTGGGCGTTACAAACGTCATCCCTTTTTTCGGGCCGTTTCTGGGGGCCATCCCCAGCGCGTTTCTTATCCTGCTGGACAGTCCCATCAAGTGTCTGTATTTTATCATCTTTATCCTGGCCCTCCAACAGTTTGACGGAAATATTCTGGGTCCCAGAATTCTGGGCGACAGCACAGGTATCTCCGGATTCTGGGTTATGGTCGCCATACTGACAGGCGGCGGGCTGTGGGGCGTAGCGGGCATGTTCCTGGGGGTGCCTGTTTTTGCGTGCTTCTACACCGGCGTGCGGAGCTACTCCGCCTACCGGCTGAAAAAGAAGGGCCTGCCGGTAGACGCAGCCAGCTATGCTACAAGCGAGCCAGTTTGGCCTGAGGACAAGGTCCCGCCGGATAACCGGGGGGACTCATAAGGAAGTATTTTCACTTGAAAGAAGCGGCGTAGTCAAAAGGCTACGCCGCTTCTTTCTTGGTCTGGGGAGTGGGAAGAACACCAATGAAGTTATAAACAATATCAACCTGCTGGGAGCGGTGGCCGCTGGACTTGTCCGGGGCGTGTACGTTGATACGCTAGATAGACTCATTGACAATAGCCGGGGTAATCGTGTCAATCTCGCTGTACTTCTTCACCAAGGCGATAAACTGCGCCACGTTCACGGCTTGGGCCTGCTCCTTATCGAGTTCAGCGTGGAGGAGCTGGTGAAGCTCCTGCGCTCCATTTCCAGCAACGTGAACCAGATTGCCCAGGCGAAAGTCCTATTGATACACTATCCCTGGCTACGCCGGTGAAGCTGTCCGGTAGTGACTGGCGGGACAGTCACTACCTCTCTCGGAGGAACCGCGCCCTGCGGTGCATGGGAAGGACTACAATAAATTTTTCGTTTTTTGCAAAACCCATATGCACCAAAGGAAGGTTAGCCAGTTAAACGAAGCTTTAGAGTTTTAAAATTAACTGCGCTTCCTCAGTGCTGCGCTGTCAAATGCGGAATAAGAAGCGAACAATGAAAACGTCAATTCCCCGTTTAAGCACGAAATACCGTAGGTATTAAATGAATATTAACCGTCAATCAGTGCGCCGTATCCACAAACACAATGCTGGAATCCCCTTTTCGGGCCTGCTCGAGCACTGCCGCCGCCAACTGCTGGAAGGAACCATATGAGGAGGAGGCCCCTGTCAGAGCGTCGATATTCTCCACTCCCTGCTCCTCCAGAAGCTGTCCAGCATAATAACGGGTGTACTCGTTCGGATATGTCCCGTTGGAATGGAGCATCGTCTGCATATAAGCGTTATCCCAACTTTTTATGAATCCGCTGGCATTTTCCGCGTTGTACTCCACAGAAACAATACTGCCATCCTTGACCATAATGGTGATAAACTCCCGCCAGCCGTGGCTATACTTGGCGGCCTGGGCGGTATAATAACCGTCCTGGAGGTCCGTTCCGCCGCCGCAGGCCGTCAGGGACACCGCCAGAAACGCGGCCAGAAAAAGACTCAGTATCCGTTTCATCTGCCGCTTTCCTCCTTCACAACAAATTTCTGTACCTTGAGACGAAGCGATTCCGCCTCCTGCGCCAACAGGCCGCTGGCCTGTTCCGTACCGCTGGCGTTCTGCATGTTCCTTTCCGCGATAGCGGAGATCGTCGCAATCCGCTCCTCCATGACAGCCAACGCGCTCTCCTGTCCCTGAACCGCCGTTACCAGCTGGTCAGTAATCCCGCTGATCTGGCCGGAGACGGCGGAAATATTTTGAAGGGAACCCGCAGTATCGGCGGTCCGCTCCACACCCGCCTGGATGATAGCCCTGGTGCTGCTGACCATATCGGCGGCGCTCTGAGCGGCTTCGCTGCTCTTGGCGGCCAGCTGCCGGACTTCATCCGCCACCACAGCGAAGCCTTTTCCAGCGTCTCCGGCCCGCGCCGCCTCAACAGAGGCGTTGATGGCCAGGATACCAGTCTGGAAGGCGATATCTTCAATAGCCTTGGCAATTTGCGTAATTTTGAGGGCGTTGGCGCTGATACCGTCCATGGCATTGGAGAGAGCGTCCATATGGGTATTGGCCTCCTGGATACACCGGGTAATCTCTCCAGTCTTTATCCGGGTCTGGCTGCTGCTCTCCGCCACGCTGGCCAGACGTTCCTTCACGCGAGACACCTCGTCCACCAGTTCTCCCGTGGACTGGGTCTGCTCCATAGAGGCCTGATGCAGCTGTCCGGACTGTCCGTTGAGCTCCTCGCCCATCTCCGCCAGCCGGGCGGCGGCGGCGCGGAAGCCCGCAATCGTCTCGTTCATGGATTGGAGGATGGTGAGCAGGCTCGAACGAATCAGGGCAAAGTCCCCTTTGTATTCCACCTGGGGTCCCACGGACAGATTTCCATCCGCCACCTGGGTCAACACATGCTGAATGTCCAATATGTATTGGTTGACGCTCTCCACGGTGGTATCCAGGGTTTGGGTCAGCAGCTCCAGCTCATCTCCTGACTGTACCTGGAGCACCTTGGTGTGGAGGTCGCCGCTGGAGAGGGTCACCATCCGGTCCGTTACGCGCTTCACCGGGAGGGAGATGGATCTCGCCAAACGCAGCACCACCAAGATGGACACCACCAGCACGGCAAACGTAGCCGCTACCGCCACCAGCATTGCGCCGTTGATGTAAGAGCCGTAGTCCGCCTTGGGGACCTGGATAACCAGGGACCACTGGGTTCCCCGGATAGGGGAGAAGGCCACCAGCATGGTCTCCCCGTCTACAGGGAACTCCGCCGCGCCAGTCTCGTCGCTGGTAATCCGGCTGACAGCCTTCTGGTTCCCGCCGCAGAGCTGGTCCAGGGACGCGCCGGACAGAACCAGGGACTGGTCCGGATGGCCGGTGACCTGGCCCGCGTGGTTGACCATATAGGCCATGCCGTGGCGGCCCAGATTGATGCTGCTGATAACATCGTTAAGGGTATCGTATTTATAGACGCCAACCACGTACATAGCGGTCTCCCCGTCCTCCTTCACCGGCATTCCCATGGTGATACCCAAGCGGTTTTGGAGATTCGTTGAGGCGTCTGTGGTCAGATTATCTGTCTCCTGGAGAAGGGAGAAAAATCCGCTTTCCAATCTTTCCGGCGCGCCGCTGATCCCCTGGATCAGCTGGCCGTCCAGCCCATACAGGGCGATGGTGTACAACTCATAGATTTCTGCGGCTTCCGTCAGCACCTCGTCCCGGCTTGCCCGAAGCGTTCCGGAGCCGGAGGCAGCGGCGGATTCCGCGCTCATACGGGGGTCTCCCGCAATGGTCATCATCCGGTCCGCCAGCATATGGATGTTGGCCTCCACAGTTTTTGACGACTGCCGGGCCATGGGCTGTAGACTGTCCAGAAGGATATTGTTCGCCAGAGACTGCATGGCTGCCGCCATAATCACGCAGCACACAATCACCAACACAAGGATGTTGAGGATTGTGTTACGTAGGATTCTGCCGTTGAGGCTCCTTTTTATCTCCCGTCTGTGGGGATCCGCTTTTTTCCCGGGCACGGTTACTCTCTCCTTTTTAAAGTCTTGTATGGGGACATAGTAAAAGCCCACCCATTTTACCGGTAGAACGCTGACGGTATCCGGAAAAGTGGAAAGACTTTGAAAAATAGTATACCACAGCCAAACGGAAAATGGAAGTCCCTTTTTCGGAATATTTTGTCCTGCCGGACAGGACCGGCACATAATGTGCCAATATTATTGAAAAACTCCTGTAAATGATAGTCAACGCCAATTGACAACCAATTGCCAATATAGTAAAATGTAAAAAAATTATTAAGTGAGGCTACATAAAATACATGAAACGACAAAATGTTTCTGACGCTGTCATACGCCGTCTCCCGCGATACTACCGGTATCTGGACGATCTCCACGGAAAGGGCATTGTGCGGATATCCTCCAGCACTCTGGGCGAAAAAATGGGCATCACTGCCTCGCAAATCCGGCAGGACCTCAGCTGCTTCGGTGAATTTGGACAGCAGGGATATGGCTATAATGTAGAGGAGCTGCGCACGGAGATTGGGCATATTCTGGGCGTGGACCACCATCACCGCCTGATTATTGTGGGCGTGGGCAACCTGGGCCACGCTTTGATGCAGAATTTCCGCTTCCATGACGCCGGATTTATTCTGGAGGCCGCGTTTGACGTCTCTCCCGCCCTCGCTGGCACACAGGTCGCGGGGATTCCCATTTTGGATATGGCGGAGCTGGAGCGTTTTGTTCTGGAGCACAGGCCCGATGTCGCCGTGCTGACGGTACCCCATTCGGCGGCGCAGAGCACCGCCGACCGCCTCATTGACCTGGGCATACGGGGATTCTGGAATTTTACCAACGTAGAGCTGGTCAGCGATGTTAAAAACGTCCGCTTTGAGGACGTCCATTTCGCTGACAGCCTGCTGACTCTCAGCTACCGGATTACCCGGCGCTGACGGCGGCTGTTTTCCCTGTTCCGCAAATTCTTTGAAAACATCTGGAACCCCTCCCCGCCTCCCGCATATGATGAACTGAGACGGCCAACCGCCTCACATCTCACAGGAGGTAAGATCGGAAGAGCACACGTCTGAACTCCAGTCACACTAAGATATC
>CAMSIF010000022.1 GCA_947058885.1 uncultured Clostridia bacterium | reverse complement strand
GCTTCCCTCGCGGCTCAGTTAATATATCAAATCTTTCCTCTTTTGTCAAGTACTTACTTCCAACTTTTTTCAACTTTTTTTGCAGACCGGTTTGCGGGCTGATTTTTGACGTATGATACCTATATTAATAGAAAAGGGTATGGCGGAGTTTTTGGGCAGGTAAACAAATCCAGTCCGTATTCTGCATACCTTCCCAATATCTGCGGATACTATCCATGTTTTCCATGGCTTGAAATCTATTTTCATGCATTATATAGCAAATATGGGAGGAATCGAGAATGAAAGCAACCGGAATCGTGCGCCGTATAGACGACTTGGGGCGGGTGGTAATTCCCAAGGAAATCAGGCGTACCATGAGAATCCGCGAGGGTGACCCGCTGGAAATCTATACGAGCCGTGAGGGCGAGGTTATTTTTAAGAAATACTCTCTGATGGGGGGGCTGGACGATTTTGCGGCGCAATTTTGCGAGACGCTTTCTAAGAGCTGCGGGACTATAACCGCTGTTACAGACCGCGACGCTATTATTGCGGTAGCGGGAGGGGGTAAGCGGGAGCTTCTTGGTAAGCGGCTGAGTCCTCAGCTGGAGCAAATCATGGAGGACCGCAGAATCTATCAGCATACTGGAGATGAGCGGCGTATTTTTGTAACGGAGACGGGAGACAAATATTGTGCTGCGGTGGCCGCGCCTATCATTTCTGAGGGAGATGTGCTGGGGCTGGTGTTATTTGTGGAGGATGGCGAGCCGCAGGTAACGGGAGAGACGGAATATAAGCTGGCGCAAACTATCGCTGCGTTTTTGGGTAAGCATATGGAAAACTGATTGTTTTATAAGGCGGCGTATGGGTGGGGAATCCATACGCCGTTTTTGATCGATTTGCTGCGGGGAGGGAGCGGGAAAATATAATTTGACGGGAACGTTATCAAAATGCTATAATAAGCCACAGGTATGGCTGTCATTCGTGAGAAATAATAGATGGCAGTATTTTCCGGAAGCTAGGAGGCGCGGCTATGAAGGATTCGGGCGGGAATAGACGGATATGTCCGGAAGCTGTAGAGCGGCAGCTTGATTTTTGTGGTAAGATAAAGGGATTGTGGGAGGGGCGGGCTGAGAGGGCCGCGCTTGCCTGCGTGCAGACGTATGGATGCCAGCAGAACGTGGCGGATAGTCAGCGTATTATGGGGATGCTGCGGGAAATGGGATATGGTTTTACGCAGGACCCGTATATGTGTGATGTTATTGTTGTTAATACCTGCGCGATTCGGGAGAACGCGGAAAAAAAGGTTTATGGTATAGTGGGGCAGTTGGTGCATGTTAAGGAGAAGCGGCCTGATGTTGTTATCTGTTTATGTGGGTGCATGGCGCAACAGGAGGTCGTTGCGCAGAAAATAAGGGCATCTTACCGGCATGTTGATTTGGTTTTTGGTCCGCAGGCGTTGTGGAAATTTCCGGAGTTGCTGTATGAGGTTTATACGAAACGGGGGCGGGTCTTTTCTATTGAGCAGGAGAATGGCTCTATTGCTGAGGGACTGCCTGTTGTACGGGAGAGCGGGGTAAAGGCCTGGGTTTCCGTTATGTATGGGTGCAACAATTTTTGTTCGTATTGTATTGTTCCGTATGTGCGGGGGCGTGAAAGGAGCAGGCAACCGGGCGATATTCTTCGGGAGGTACGGGAGTTAGTTGCGGACGGAGTACGGGAAATAACGTTATTGGGGCAAAATGTTAATTCGTATGGGAAGGATTTGGACGAATCTGTGGACTTTGCGGATTTGTTGGAGGAGATTGACGGGATTTCCGGGGACTATTTAGTGCGGTTTATGACGAGTCACCCGAAGGATGCAGGGAAGAAGTTATTTGATACGATGGCGCGGTGCGGGCATGTAGCGAAACAACTGCATTTGCCGGTGCAGTCGGGAAACAGCCGGGTATTGAAGGCAATGAATCGTGGGTATACGAGGGAGCAGTATTTGGAGAAGGTGCGGTATGCCCGGGAGGTGATGCCTGATTTAGTGTTGACCAGCGATATTATCATAGGTTTTCCGGGGGAGACAGAGGCGGAGGCTATGGAGACGGTGGAGCTGGTGAAGGAGGTAAGGTACGACGCGCTGTTCACGTTTATATACTCGCCGCGCCCTGGGACGCCAGCGGCGGCATTACCAGACCCAGTTACACGCGCGGAGAAACAGATATGGTTTGACAAGTTGCTAATGGAACAGAACCGGATATCCGGCGAATTACATCGGGAGTACGTTGGGAAAACGGTGCGGGTTTTGGTGGACGGTAGTAGCGGGGATGAGTTATGGCCGCTGTCAAGCCGGACGCAAGGGGGCAGGCTTGTGCATTTAAGAGGCGGGCTGTCGTTAGTGGGGCAGTATGTGGATGTAAGGATTGTGGACAGCAACACGTGGGCGTTGTATGGTGAAATAGACGGGGTTAGTTTGTAGCGAGCGTTGCAGGGACTACCCCTTGGAACGGCCGGCAGGCGGAGAAGGATAAGCGCCATGCTAACAGGAGGGCGCGGGTCATTCGGAGGCTTCGCCTGTCTTGTATATGCCGGAAGTGTCCTTCATTCCCCCGTAAAACAAAGGGGGTCTGGACCGTAGGTCCAGCGGCGTTTTGGTTACTTTGCCGCTGTAGGCAAAGTAACCCGCGCCGGGGCGCGGAACTCCCCCTGCCTGACCTCCCAGTCAGGCACTTTCCCCTCGCGCCGGGAGGGCGCGAAGAAACCAACTAGAAGAAAAGAGGAAAAGTAATGTCAGATATGACCCCAATGATGCGGCAATATTTAGAAATAAAGCGTCAGCATAAGGATGCGATATTATTTTTCCGGCTGGGGGATTTCTACGAAATGTTCAACGAGGATGCGGAGCTGGCCAGTGCGGAGCTGGACCTGACGCTCACCAGCCGGGACCGCTCCAAGCCGGAGGGGGAGCGCACGCCGATGTGCGGGGTACCGTACCACTCCAGCGACGGATACATATCCCGGCTGATAGCGAAGGGATACAAGGTAGCCATCTGCGAGCAGACCGAGGACCCGGCGCAGGCGAAGGGGCTGGTAAACCGGGACATCATCCGGGTGATTACACCGGGGACCGTGGACGGCTCCATGCTGGAAGGGAACCAGTCCAACTACATCTGCGGCATATACATAGACGAGGACCACGCGGGGCTGTCGTTCTGCGACGTCACCACGGGAAAAACCCATGTCACGGCGTTCGCGGGGGCGGAACGGCTGGACCATGTAATGAACGAGCTGGGGCGGTTTTCCCCCGCCGAGGCGGTGATGAACAGCGGGGCCTTTGGGACGCCGGAGCTGGTGGAGCTGCTGCGGGGGAAATTCAACTGTCTGACACAGAGCGGCGGCGACAGGCGATTCGCCTTGGAGGAGGCCGCAAAGCGGGTAGAAAGGCAGTACGGCAGGGAGGCGGCGGCCGCTTTGCCGGGAAGCAATCCCGCCGCGGCAATGGCTCTGGGCGGTCTGCTCAGCTATCTGTACGAGACGCAGAAAACGGATTTAAGCTATATCCGCGACCTGGAATACTACGAGGAAGGCCGGTTTATGGAGCTGGACCTGACCGCCAGGAGGAACCTGGAGTTGACGGCCACGCTGCGGAGCAAGGAGAAGCGCGGGAGTCTGCTGTGGGTTCTGGACAAGACGAAAACCCCTATGGGCGGACGGCTGCTGCGAAGCTGGATGGAACGTCCTCTCCTGAACGTCACGGCAATCAACCGGAGGCTCAGCGCGGTGGACGCGCTGGCGCGGGATACGATGGGCCGGGAGGAGCTGATTCTGGCTCTGAGCGGCTTAGGGGATATGGAGCGGCTGATTGGTCGGATTGTTTACGGCAGCGCGGGGGGACGGGATATGGCTTCTCTGCGCTCGTCGTTGGAAAAACTGCCGCACCTGCGGGAAAAGCTGGAGCCTTTCGCCGCCGGACGCCTGGGGGAGCTGGCGGGCGCGCTGGATTTGCTGGAGGATGTCTACGGCCTGTTGTGCCAGGCTATTGTGGAGGAACCACCCTTTTCCGTGCGCGAGGGGGGATTTATTCAGAAGGGCTACGACCGGGAGGTGGACCAGCTTCACGATATTCTCAGCGGCGGGAAGAGCGTGATTGCCGAGGTGGAGTCCAGAGAGAAGGAAAAGACCGGTATCAAGAGCCTAAAGGTGGGCTATAACAAGGTCTTTGGATACTATATTGAAGTCAGCAAGTCCTACTATGACCAGGTGCCGGAGGAGTATATCCGGAAACAGACCCTGGCAAACTGCGAACGGTATATTACCCAGGAGCTGAAGGATTTGGAGCACACCATACTCACCGCCAGCGACCGGGTGGTGGCTCTGGAATACGAGCTGTTTGTGAAGCTGCGGGAGCAGGTGGGCGAGCAGATGGGACGGATTCAGGCTACCGCCGCCGCTGTAGCGGAGGTGGATACGCTGTGCTCCTTCGCCGCTGTGGCGGCGCGGAATAATTACTGCTGTCCCATTGTGGACGAGGGCGGGGTCATCGAAATCCACGACGGGCGGCATCCTGTTGTGGAGAAGGTGCTCAAGGAGAGTCTGTTCGTGCCAAACGATACGTATATGGGCGAACAGGAAAACCGGGTGGCGATTATCACGGGTCCCAATATGGCGGGAAAATCTACTTATATGCGGCAAGTGGCCCTCATTACTCTGATGGCGCAGATTGGGTCGTTCGTTCCCGCCCGGGCGGCCAGAATCGGCGTGGTGGACCGGATTTTCACCCGTATTGGCGCAAGCGACGATTTGAGCGCGGGACAGTCCACTTTTATGGTGGAGATGACGGAAGTATCCGATATCTTAAAGCACGCGACCAGCCGGAGTCTGCTGATTCTGGACGAGATCGGACGGGGGACAAGCACCTTTGACGGTATGAGCATTGCGCGGGCGGTGCTGGAGCACTGCGCGGACAGGAAGCGTTTGGGAGCCAAGACCCTTTTCGCAACCCACTACCACGAATTGACAGAACTGGAAAACAACTTGGCGGGGGTAAAAAATTACAACATCGCTATAAAGAGCCGTGGGGACGAGATTATATTCCTGCGGAAAATCCTGCCTGGAGGAGCGGACCGGAGCTACGGCATTGAGGTGGCGAAACTGGCGGGACTGCCGGATGCGGTGGTGAAAAGGGCCCGGGCTGTTTTGAAGGAGCTGGAGAGCGGGAGCGGACATACTCCTCAGCTGCTGGCGGTCCCCAAGACCGATCAGATGTCTATGGAGGCGTTAGGGGAGGCTGAGGTCATCGACCGGCTGCGGAGAACCCAGCCGGAGGTTTTAACTCCTCTGGAGGCGATGAGTCTGTTGTATGAGTTGAAGCAGAAATTACAGTGAGGATATTATTATGGGGGATTGGTTTACCATTGACCGGATAGATGAGAGTTCCTTTATCATCAGCGAGTACAGGCATTGGGAGGAAACCCACGCCTATTTGCTCTGCGGTAAGGAGAGGGCTCTGCTGATTGATACAGGTCTTGGCATCTGCGATATTTCTCAGGAGGTCCGGAAGCTTACCAGCCTGCCTGTAGCGGCGGCAGCCACTCATATACACTGGGACCATATTGGCGGCCACCGGTATTATCCGGAGTTTTACGCCCACGAGGCGGAGTTAGAGTGGTTGAACGGGAAATTTCCGCTGCCCTTAGATGTTGTCCGGGGGATGGTACTGGACCGGTGCGACGCGCCGGAGGATTTTCGGATTGAGACGTATGAGCTTTTTCAGGGCAGGCCGGCCCGGACACTGCGGGATGGGGACGCGATAGATTTAGGCGGACGGCGGCTGGAGGTTCTGCATACGCCGGGCCACGCGCCGGGTCATATGTGCTTTTGGGAGAAGGAGACGGGGTATCTTTTTACTGGGGATTTGGTGTACAAGGACGAGCTGTTTGCTTACTATCCCTCAACGGACCCGGAGGCATATGCCGCGTCTATGGAGCGTGTAGCGGCTCTGCCAGTGAAGCGGGTATTTCCGGGGCATCACAGTTTGGATATTCAGCCGGAAATTCTGGTAAGAATCCGGGACGCCTTTCGTGGGTTGAAGGAGCGGGGACTGCTGCGCCATGGCGGGGGACGGTTCGCCTATGGTGATTTTGGGATTTGGGTGTGAGGCGGCTTTGCTGCGTTCTTCAGCTTTTCGCCGGGAGTACAAGGTACAGGAAAATGTCAGACATCGATAAGGAGGCCTCTCTATGCCGCATATTCAACAGTTAGCGCCCCATGTAGCGGATTTGATTGCTGCGGGCGAGGTGGTGGAACGGCCCGCCAGCGTGGTAAAGGAACTGGTGGAAAACTCTTTGGATGCTGGGGCGACCACTGTGATTGTGGAGATACAACATGGTGGGATGTCTCTTATCCGGGTTACAGATAATGGCTTTGGCATTGCGCCGGAGGAACTGCCCACCGCGTTTTTGCGTCATGCTACCAGCAAGCTGAGGAGCGCGGTGGATTTGGCGGAGATAGGGACGTTAGGTTTTCGCGGTGAGGCGTTAGCGGCTATTTCCGCCGTGAGCAGGATGGAGGTCTTTTCCAGATGCAGTGGAGCGGAGCTGGGGGCGTCGTTGTGTTTGGACGGGGGCGTTCCGGGGCGTGTAGAAACGGCGGGATGTCCGGAGGGGACCACGTTTGTGGTACGGAATTTGTTTTATAATACGCCGGCGCGGCTAAAATTTTTAAAATCTGACAGTGCGGAGGCGTCTGCGGTGGCGGGGATGCTTCAGCAGATTGCTTTGAGCCATCCAGAGGTATCTATTCAGTATATACGGGACGGCAAGGAGGAACTGCATACACCGGGAGATAGTAAGCTGCTGTCGGCGATATATGCCACGCGGGGGCGTGATTTTGCGATGAATCTAATTCCTGTAGACGGGGCGGGGGAGAAGGTTCAGGTGCATGGATTTGTTACGGACCCGTTGGCGTGCCGCGGGGTAAGGAACGCGCAGGCATTTTTTTGCTGTGGGAGGATGATAAAGTCTAAGTTATTGTCTGACGCGTTGGAATCGGCTTATGCCAACAGGCTGATGAAGGGGAAGTTTCCGGGGTGCGTACTGCATGTAAACGTGCCGTTGGATCAGGTGGATGTAAATGTTCATCCGGCAAAAACGGTGGTACGGTTTGCATCGGAGGCGGCAGTGGCATCGGCGGTGCGTCATGTTGTGAGTGACGCGTTGGATAAGAAGGAGATGCCGAAGCAGGAGACGAGGCCTGTGGCCGCTGTGGTGACGCAGCGGGAGGATTTTTACCAGAGGATGGATGCGAAGACGTTCCGGGAGCAGGGGGCAGTGCGGCAGCCGGGGCAGGCGCAGCGGCGGGGGGCCGGGCCGGAATTGAGCGGCAGGATTACGTTTCATGATGTGGTAAAGCCTGATTTGAGGGAAGATGTGCCGAAACCGCAGAGCGGGTTTACTGTGCGGACTGTTGAGGCGAAGCGAGAGGAAAAGGCTGGTTTTGCTGGTGCAGGTATCGTTGAAACGGTTGGCGAGCAGACGGCGATAGAGGAAGCGGTCTATACGCCGTGGCGGTATGCGGGGGAGGTATTGAGGACGTATATTGTGGCGGAGGATGGGGACGACGTATGGTTGATAGATAAGCACGCGGCACATGAGAGGATGAATTTTGACCGGTTCAAGGCGAATGCCGAGCCGATTATGAGTCAGCCGCTGGTAGCTCCGGTGGGGGTAGATTTACAGCCTGAGCAGTATGGGATACTGCTGGAGAATTTGCCGCTGCTGGAGGAATTTGGGTTTGAGGCTGAGGATTTTGGGACGGGGTGTCTTATGGTACGGGCGATACCGTCGGAGATTGATATTGGGCTAGTGCGAGAGACGTTGGAAATGCTAGCGGACAAGCTAGTGAGCGGCGGTGCGGATCCGGGGAGCGCGAGGGATGCTATGCTACATACGCTGGCGTGCAAGGCGGCTATAAAGGGCGGTTGGAAAAGTGATCCGGCGGAGTTAAAGGCGATTATAGAGAAGGTACAGCGGGGTGAGGTGCAATTTTGTCCGCATGGGAGGCCGGTAAAAGTAAAATTAACAAAATATGAGATTGAAAAAATGTTCAAAAGAGCGTAGAATGGCTGTTAGTTATTTTCTGGAGCAGTTTAAGTTTTGTAGACAGTGACATGCCGGACCAACTCGGCGGCTTCCGGCAGGGGGGGTCCGGGTCGAAGGGGCCGGCAGGCGGAGTACGGCGCGTGCCAATGCGGCAAAGTGGCGCGGGCAATTCGGAGGCTTCGCCTGTCCCAAGAACTGCGCAGTGTCCTTAAGCGAAGGGGGTTTGGACCGTAGGTCCAAGGGCGTTTTGGTTACTTTGCCGCTCGTGGCAAAGTAACCCGCGCCGGGGCGCGGAACTCCCCCATCCTGACTGTCAAGTCAGAAAAAATAACGCCTTGCGGCCTGGAGGGCCGCAAAGAAGGAGGCTCTCATGGAGCAGCGGAGAATCCTCTGCGTAGTTGGCCCGACGGCATGTGGAAAGACGACGATGGGAATAAAGCTAGCGCAGCGATACAATGGGGAAGTAGTGGGCGTTGATTCGATGCAGATATACAGGGGGATGCAAGTTGGGAGCGCGGCGCCTGGGATGGACGAGATGGAGGACATACCGCATCATATGATAGGG
The DNA here is from genome assembly GCA_947058885.1 of uncultured Clostridia bacterium. Lineage (GTDB taxonomy): Bacteria > Bacillota > Clostridia > Oscillospirales > Oscillospiraceae > Pelethomonas. Next base: position 20,802 of record CAMSIF010000022.1, on the reverse strand, counting down.
ATTGCGGACCCTGGTGAGAACTGGTCGGTAGCACGGTTTGCGGAGGCGGCGGATTTATACATACAAAATATCATCAGCCGGAACAAACTTCCCGTATTGGTAGGCGGCACGGGGCTGTATTTGGAAGCAATCATAGCGGGGCGGACGTTTGCCCCGGGCAGCGCGGAGGGAGAAATCCGGCAGAGCTTGCAGCGGGAGTTGGAGGAAGGCGGTATAGGGCCGCTGCTGGAGGAGCTGCGGGAGATTGACCCGGAGGCGGCCGGGCGGCTGCATCCCGCCGACGAGAAGCGGATACTCCGGGCATTGGAGGTATACCGTGAGACTGGTAAAACCATTTCCCAGCACAACCGGGAGACCCAGGCCCAGCCGAAGCGATATGAGCCGTTATATATTGGTTTGGCATTTCGAGATAGGGAGGACATGCGGGCAGCGATAGACCAGCGAGCGGACAAAATGCTGCAAGGAGGTCTGGAAAAGGAAGTCCGGGAGCTGCTGCGGCGGGAGATTCCCCGGGACACGACGGCCATGCAGGCAATTGGATATAAGGAGCTGCTGGCGGCAATAGAGGGGAGCTGCACTATGGAGGAGGCGCTGGAGCAGGTAAAGGTACGGTCGAGGCAGTACGCCAAGCGGCAGCTGACCTGGCTGCGGCGGAATCCGGATATCCATTGGATCTATTGGGAAAAAGAACGTGATTTTGCCGCCGCTCTCCAAAATGCGACAGAATATCTTGCCGCAAAGGGTCTACAATAGTCTCGGGCCGGACAAGCAGTCCAGCCACATACATAAAAGAGAGGTAGACACTATGTCGAAATCACCCAATCTCCAGGACGTATTCCTGGCATCCGCGCGGCGAAACGAAACTCCAGTCACCGTATTCCTGATGAACGGCTTTCAGATGCGGGGGACCATTACGGGGTTTGACGCCTTTACCGTGGTTCTCACGGTGGAGGGCAAGCAGAATTTAATCTATAAGCACGCCATTTCTACCGTCAGTCCTCTGCGGACTGTGGACTTGTCGGACTGGGAAGAGACTGTGTAGGTCCGGCAGCGTCTTTTACACCACTGACCCAAGGAGAAATATCCCATCATGAAAAACAGCTCTCTTGCCATGCGGCTGGCTATGGCCGTCATCTTTCTGGCGGTTATCGCCTACTTCGGGTTTAATATGGCCGCGTATTTTATGGACCCCTATATCACCACAGTGGCATACGGCTTTACCGGTGAAAACGCGGTGACTGTCAGCGGCTACGTTGTGCGGGACGAGGAGGTCCTGACCGGAGGCGGAGAGCTGGTCTACTCCGCCCGGGGCGAGGGGGAGCGGGTCGGCAAAGGGGGTACCGTTGCGCTCATATACCAGAGCGCACAGGCTCTGGACGACGCTAATGCCCTGCGGGCATTGGAGGAACAGCTGGAGCAGCTGCAATATGCCCGGACGCTGGCTTCGGGGACCCAGGCCTCCGCGCGGCTGGACGACGAAATCCGGGACGCGCTGATGGCGTTCCGCAGGTCCCTGGCGGGGGGAAAGGCCTCTTCCGCCGGGGACACCTCCAGCGCGCTGCGAACAGCCGTGCTGAAGCGGAGCTACGCCTATTCCGGAACGGGTGAGCTGGAGGCGGCTATCGCCGGACTTCAGGAGCAAATCAGCGTTCTGTCCGCGGCGGCGGACCCCAGCACCGCCAGGATTACCGCCCCTGACGCCGGGATTTTTTCCAGTCTGGTGGACGGATATGAGTCCGTATTGAATCTGGAGATGCTGGAGATGCTTACCCCGGAGCGGTACAGGGAAATCCAGGCTGTCCAGGACACGGCGGGGGTGGGACGGATGGTCTACGGCTCCAAGTGGGCCTTCGCTGCCCTGATGGAGGCTGAGGACGCCGGCCGTCTGGCAGAGGGAGATACCGTGACCCTGCGGTTTCAGAAGGGACTGGAGCGGGATATGACCATGCGGGTGGAGACCATCAGTCCCCAGCAGGACGGACAGCGGGTGGTGGTTTTCTCCTCAGAGAAGTATCTGAGCCTGACTACCCTTCTGCGGCGGCAGAACGCGCTGGTGATTTTTGATACCTATTCCGGCATCCGGGTGCCTCGGAGCGCCGTGCGGGTGGAGAACGTACCGGTGACGGATGAGGAGGGCAATCCGGTGCTGGATTCCTCCGGACAGCAGAAGACAGTGGCCTCCACCTGCGTCTACTGTCTCTGGGGCCGCTACGCCCGGCGCAAGCCGGTGGAGGTGCTCTGGCAGGAGGAGGACTATCTGCTGGTGGTGCCGGATGAGGACGCGCTTGCCGGGTTGAGCTCGGAGAGCAACCGGGAGGGCCGGAAGCTGCGGGTAGGCGATTCGGTGATTACCGCCGCAGCGGAGTTGTATGATGGGAAGGTGATTCGGTAATGGGTATCGCGGAGAACGTAACAATCATCCGGGACCGCATGGCGGAGGCCGCTCTCCGTTCTGGCCGGGAACCGAAGGATATTTTGCTGGTAGGCGCGAGCAAGATGAATGACGCCGCCGCCTGCCAGGAGGCCATAGCCGCAGGCGTAGACGCCCTGGGAGAGAACCGGGTCCAGGAACTGCTGGGAAAATTGGCGGAACACGCCTACGACGGCGCGCCGCTCCATTTCATCGGCCATCTACAGCGCAACAAGGTCCGGCAGGTGGTGGGGCGGGCTTCCCTCATTCATTCCGCCGGTTCTCTGGAGCTGCTGGCGGAGATTGACCGGCAGGCCGAGAAGGCGGGCATCCGGCAGGAGACGCTGCTGGAGGTAAACATCGGCGGCGAGGAGAGCAAGAGCGGATTTGCCCCCGGCGTTCTCCGGGACGCGGCGGCGCAGGCCCGGGAATTCCGCCATATTCAGGTCCTTGGATTGATGACTGTGCCGCCGGTGGAGCGGGAGCCCCATGGAAATTTGCCGTATTTTGAAAAAGTATATCGCCTTTATGTTGACATAAGCCGAGATTTGTATGATAATAGCTTTAAATACTTATCAATGGGTATGAGCGACGACTTTGAGGATGCCATTGCCGCCGGAGCCAACATGGTCCGGGTCGGTTCCGCTATCTTCGGCCGGCGGCAGTACCAATGAGAATTGGAGGTTTTCCATGAGCTTGCTTGATAATCTCAAGAAAATGATCAACCCCATCAGCGACGAAGACGACGATTACGATGAGACCTTTGACGACGAGCGGGAATCACCCTTCTTTGACGAACGTCCCCGCTATGACCGGGGGTCTGTGGACAACCGCCGGGGCAAGGTAGTCAATATCCATGCCACGACGCAGCTGAAGGTGGTGCTGGTCAAGCCGGAGCGTTTTGAGAATGCCAGCGAGATCGCGGATCACCTCAAGGAAAAGCGCACCGTGGTGGTGAATCTGGAATCCACCCACAAGGATATCGCGCGGCGTCTGATTGACTTTCTCTCCGGCGTAGCCTACGCGGGAGAGGGCAAAATCAAGAAGGTAGCCGCAAATACCTACATTATCACTCCCTACTCCGTGGATATCCAGGGAGAGCTCATTGACGAGCTGGAGAGCAACGGCTTATGGACCTGATGCTTTTTTTGCAGGAATGTGACGCCAATGTGAGAACCAACAGGGAGGGAAGCGTACTATGATGACCCCGCAGGAGGTGGCCAACTGCACCTTTGCCAAGTCCGTTATGGGCGGCTACAACATGAGCAGCGTGGACGATTTTCTGGACAAGCTGACGGAGGACTACTCTGCCCTGTACAAGGAAAACGCCGCGCTGAAATCCAAGCTGAAAACTGTGACCGAGAAGCTGGCGGAATACCGGGATATGGAGGGGGCCATGAGCTCCACCCTGCTGACCGCCCAGAAAATGGCCTCCACCATGCTGGCGGAGGCGGAGCAGAAGAAATCCGCTATGATGCTGGAGGCGTCCTCCGCCGCCCAGGCCCGGCAGGCCCAGGCCGAACAGGCTGTTACCGCTCAGGAGCAGCGTCTGGAGGAGGTTCGCGCCAGGGTGGACAGGGAACTGGAGGCGGAACGCAAGCGTCTGGCCTTGGGTCAGGAGAAACTGCGCGCCTTTATTCAGGAGGTGACCTCCCTCTGCAAGGACCAGCTGGCTCTGCTGGAGCTGCTGCCGGAACTGCCCATGGAGGAGCCTGTGCCGCCGCCCATTCAGGCGCCACCGGTTCAAACGCCGCCGCCGGTTCCGCCTGCGGCGGAGGAGCCGCCTATTCAGGTCCCCGTTGTGGAAGAGGAGGCGCCTGTCGTAGCAGCCGCCTTTGCCCCCGCGCCGCCGGAGCATGACCCGTTTGAGCCGGACGCGTCCCCGGAGGATGATTTGGGGGACACCCGCGTACTGGACGACCTCCAGTTTGGCCGCAACTATAAGAAAGACTGACCCGGCGGTTTTCCGCCTGTTATACCGTCAAAATATCTAAAGCGGGCAGTTACCTGTATAGGCAGCTGCCCGCTAAGCTGTAATTCTTCTGGCTGATCTCCCGTTTCACGCGATCCGCCATGTGCCGTTCACCTTTCCTCCGCATACTCAGCCAGCTCATATACCCTTGCTTTTGTCAGTTCTGCCGCTCTCATTGCTTCCAATAGCGGCTGCATGCTTCCGCCTCCATTTTCCAGCCCAGCCGCCTGCACTTCTGCATCCTTGGATGCAATCCACTCTCTTTCCTCTTTCCGCAAAACTTCCATATCTGCTTCATCCAGGTTTGTTTCCAGCAGTCCCCACACAGCGTTCAACGTATCGTCCCACAGCCGGTACATCTCCTCGGCGGTTGCATTCATCTCCGGCTGTGTGACGGCTTCCCCCTGCTTCTTCTCCACTTCTTTCTCCCGCTCTCCGGCATAAGAAATCTCCATAGCGATTTTCTCAGAAAGGCTCTGTTGGGGTGCGGCCTTTCCGCAGCTCGCTGCAAGAAGCAGTATCAAGACTGCCAGCAGTAATATCGCATTCTTTTTCATAATCATACCTTCCCGTCCCTTTTGAATTTACTGAACTGATTATAGCACACCATGATTGCCGGAATCAACATGGTTTTGCAGAAGCTGTCGAAGTGATACCCCGGCAGCGCTTCTCTCAGAAAGGAATTCACCGCTGCTTTCTTGACAATATCCGGTATCTATGGTATGCTAATTAGCAGTTTGTATGAAGTGCCGCCGGAACCAAAGCGGCGGCCAGATAGGAGATACTACTATGGAACGCATTAAAACTCTCGAGACCCGCGATTTGAACCAGAGCCTGCGTACCGGCGGCTGCGGCGAGTGCCAGACCTCCTGCCAGTCCGCCTGCAAGACGTCCTGCGGCGTTGCTAACCAGCAGTGCGAGAACACCGGCAAGTAAACAAACAAGCTCAGGCCAAGGAACGCCGCCGTATCCACGGCGGCGTTTTTCTACATACTTCTCTTTACGGAGGAACCCAAAATGGTCCATCAATACAAGCTTAACGGCTGCAACATCGTCCTGGACACCTGCTCCGGCTCGGTTCACGTGGTAGACGCTGTGGCCTACGACATAATCGCTCTCTATCCGGAAAAATCCGGGGAGGAAATCATCTCCGCGATGCTGGAGAAATACAAAGACCGCCCCGACGTTACGCGGGAGGAGCTGCTCTCCTGCCTGGAGGACGTGAAGGCTCTGAAGGACGCCGGAAAGCTCTTCACCCAGGACACCTTTGAGCCGATGGCTTTCGACTTCAAAAACCACCATCCGGTGGTAAAAGCCCTTTGCCTCCACGTGGCCCACACCTGCAACCTCAACTGCTCCTACTGCTTCGCCAGTCAGGGAAACTACCAGGGCGAACGGGCCTTGATGTCCTTTGAAGTGGGAAAACGGGCCTTGGATTTCCTGGTGGAAAACTCCGGAAGCAGAGTGAACCTGGAGGTGGATTTCTTTGGCGGCGAGCCGCTGATGAATTGGGACGTAGTAAAGGAGCTGGTGGCCTACGCCCGCGCCCTGGAGGCCCCCCGCAAAAAAAAGTTCCGGTTTACCCTCACCACCAACGGAATGCTCCTTGACCGCGACGTTATTGATTTCGCCAACCGGGAAATGCATAACGTGGTCCTCAGCCTGGACGGAAGGAAGGAAATTCATGACCGCCTGCGGGTGGATTTCGCCGGACGGGGCAGCTACGACCGCATCGTGCCCAAATTTCAGGAACTGGTGGAGAGCCGCCGGGGGCAGGACTACTACATCCGGGGTACCTTTACCCACGCCAACCCGGACTTCACTAAGGACGTATTCCATATGGCGGAGCTGGGCTTCCGCCAGCTGAGCATGGAGCCGGTGGTCTGCGCCCCGGACGACCCCGCCGCCCTTACGGAGGAGGACCTGCCCATCGTCCTGGAGCAGTATGAAATCCTGGCCAAGGAGATGCTGAAACGGGAAAAAGAGGGCCGGGGCTTTACCTTTTACCACTACATGCTGGATTTGACCCACGGCCCCTGTATTTACAAACGTATTTCCGGCTGCGGGTCCGGCACGGAGTACATGGCCGTCACCCCCTGGGGCGACCTCTACCCCTGCCACCAGTTTGTCGGGGAAGAGGCGTATAAGCTGGGAGACGTCTGGCAGGGCGTCGTCAACACTGCGCTCCGGGACGAATTCAACTCCTGCAACGCCTACGCCCGTCCCGAGTGCACGGACTGCTGGGCCAAGCTCTACTGCTCCGGCGGCTGCGCCGCCAACGCCTACCACTCCTCCGGGTCCATCAAAGGTATCTACGCCTACGGCTGCCAGCTCTTCCGCAAGCGGATAGAGTGCGCCATTATGATGAAGGCCGTCCAGGCGGGACTGGGACCGGCAGAAGCATGAACACCCCCATTTTCGATTTTGTCCGGTCCTACGCCGCCTCCGGCGGGGCCCGGCTCCATATGCCGGGACATAAAGGGCGTTCCCTTTTAGGCTGCGAGGCCCTGGATATCACCGAAATTTCCGGTGCGGACGCCCTCTACGAGGCTTCGGGCATCATTGCGGAGAGCGAAAACAACGCGGCGAAGCTCTTCCGCTCCGCCAGGACCTTTTACTCCACCGAAGGCTCCTCTCAATGTATCCGGGCCATGCTGGCGTTGGCGGTGTGGAACGCCCCGCCGGGAATCCGGCCTGTGGTGGCGGCGGCCCGGAACGTCCACAAGTCCTTCCTGTACGCCGCCGCGCTTCTGGATTTCGACGTGGCGTGGCTCTGGCCCGCCGCGCCCTCCCGCTCCATCTGCGCCTGTGAAGTGTCCTCAGACACGCTGGAGGAGGTACTGGCGGATCTCCCCTCCCCACCGGCGGCAGTCTATGTCACCAGCCCGGACTATCTGGGAAACCAAATCAATCTCCCCCCTCTGGCCCAGGCCGCCCACCGGCGTGGGATTCCCCTGTTGGTGGACAACGCCCACGGGGCCTATCTGCGTTTTCTCCCCCAGTCCCGGCATCCGCTGGACCTGGGGGCGGATTTGTGCTGCGGCAGTGCGCATAAAACTCTGCCCGTCCTCACCGGCGGAGCATACCTCCACGTTGCGGAACGGGCCCCCCGGTCCTTCGCCGGAAATGGAAAGCGGGCCCTGGAGCTTTTCGGGTCCACCAGCCCGTCCTATCTTATTTTGCAGTCCCTGGACCTCTGCAACCGCTGTCTGGCCGGGAGCTACCCCGACCGTCTCGCCCGGACCGCCGGAGAGCTGGAAGCCCTCCGGCGGCAGCTGCGGGAGCGCGGGTGGGCCGTTCTGGAGACAGACCCCCTGAAGCTGACCATCGACTGCGCCGCCTCCGGCTGGGACGGCTTTGCCCTGGCCCAAAAAATGCGGCGGGGCGGCGTGGAGTGCGAGTACCGGGACCGCGACTATCTGGTCCTGATGTGGACGCCGGAGAACCCGCCGGAAGATTTTGTCCGCGTGCGGGACTGTCTCGGTGTCAATACAAATTCCCCGTTGGAGCTTCCGCCGCTGCCTCTGGCGAAGGGCGAACAGGTCCTCACCATCCGGGAGGCCCTGTTCCGGCCCCATGAGACGGTTCCCGCCGGGCAGGCGGAGGGCCGCGTCTGCGGCGCGCCTACGGTGGGCTGTCCTCCTGCGGTACCCATCGCTGTGTCCGGGGAACGAATCGGCAGAGAGGCGGTGGAGCTGTTTTACCACTACGGGGTGGAAACGGTGGAGGTGGTGGCGGAGTAGGGAAAAGGGACCGCCGTCATGACAGCTCCACAAACCGCCGTTCGCCCCGGGTGCGGAGCCACCAGAACAGTCCTCCGCAGCCCAGCAGCAGCGCGAGCCCGCACAGGGCCAAGGCGTAAAATTCTCCCAGCTGTCCGGTTGTTTGCCATACCAGCAGGCCGCAGGCCGCCGCCGCTCCCATGCCGCCGAAGGTGGAGATCATGGACGCCGCGGACTGCTTGACTACCGCCATATCGCTGACCGCGTCCAGCTTGGGGAAGCTCAGGTTGACCGCCAGCCCCAGCAGCGCGGTAAACGCGGTGAAGGCCAGCCCCAGCAGCAGGAGCAGAACGCCTTCCGGAAGGGTCAATCCCAGGCCCCAGGTAATCCCCGCGGCTCCCACCAGCAGGCAGGGACCGGCCAGCAGCAGCTGGAACCCGGCTTTCGTCCGGAGTATCTCTCTGGCAGACACCGGGGCTTCCTTCAAAATCCAGAGATATCTCCCCTCCAAACTTATTGAGGAGCCGGTAATGGCTACGGTGGACAGCAGGAACGCTTCCGCCGCCGCCACTAGGGACAGCAGCGGCATCTGTTCGCCCAGCTGGTCCAGCAGACCGCTAATTCGATCCCTCATGACAACTGCCGCAATCCCCGCTGCCAGAAGGAGGAGCAGGCCTATTCCGGTGTTGAAAAGATAAATGGGCGTTCCGAAGTAGCGGGCGGCCTCCTTTTTCAGCAGAGCGCGGCTGTGGCTAGAGGCGGTCAGGCGGGTGAGGCGGTAGTCCGGACCCTTGCGGTGGGTGTGCAGGCCGGTGAGTATCCGCTGATAGCTTCCCGCTAGAAGGGCGGCCGCCGCCAGCAGTACCGCCAGCGTTATCAGGCAGAACAGCCCCAGCGCCCTCCAGTCTCCGCATACGCCCTTTTGGTACAGCGACAGGGGCAGGGCCCACAGAGGAACCTCCATGTTCATCGCCGGACTCACGGCCCCGGCGATGAGGGCGGAAACCGCCTGGTTCGCCTGAAACATACCCATAAATATGAGGGCCATCCACAGGGCGTACAGCAAAAGATTCACAAGCTTCCGGTTGCCGGACCGCCCTGTAAGCCAGCTGAGCAGGAAGCCTGCCGCCAGGGCCAGCACAGTTGGCAGCAGGCCCAGAAGGGGCGTGGCCAGCAGCAGCCGCAGAACGAAGAGAACTCCTCCGCCGCCCTGCCACAGATAGGCCGCCCCTGCGGGCAGCACCAGGAAGATACAGAACATCATGTTTTCCGCGTACAGGGCCGTCAGCTTGCTCAGCAGGACGGTGAAGGCGGGTACGGGCATGGACAGCAGAAAATCCGCGTCCCGGCCCGAGAACACCACGCCCTGCGCCGCAAAGGCGGTGAACATCACCCCGGCCGCCACCGCCATTCCCGCCATCATCAGCAGAAGCAGGTCCAGTGCGCCGGACTGTGCCAAGGGCTTCGCAAGGGCAAAGCTGTAGAGTCCGGATACGTACAGGCACAGCCCGGCCATCAGGGCCAGGGCCGCCCAGCTGGAGGCGGCGCGTTTCCGGCTCCCGCTCACCCGGAATCCGGTCAGAAGAGCCCGCAGCTGGACCCGGGCCAAAAGCAGCATCTTTTTCACGCGTCCCCACTCCTTTCTGTCAGGCCCAGGAACACATCCTCCAGGCTGGAATCCTGGACAATCTGTTCCGTGGGGCCGTGGCGCACCAGGCAGCCATCCTGGATGATAGCAATGGCGTCGCACAGCTTTTCCGCCACCTCCAGCACATGGGTGGAGAAAAACACCGCCCCGCCCCCATCGCACAGCTCCCGCAGATACCCTTTCAGCAGGTGGGTGGCGGACGGGTCCAGGCCCACGAAGGGTTCGTCCAGCACCAGCAGCTTGGGCCTGCGGATAAGGGCGGAGATCAGCGCAAGCTTCTGCTTCATGCCGTGGGAGTAGCTGGCCACCGCGCTGCCCAAATCTTTCGTCAAGCCGAAAGCGTCCCCGTAAAGACCGATGCGTTCCTTCCGCTCCCGGGCCGGGATGTCGTAGAGGTCGGCAATCAGGTTCAGATACTCGATGCCCCGCATAAAGTCATAGACGTCCGGGTTGTCCGGCAGGAAGGCGGTGATGGACTTGGCGGCCACCGGTTGGGAACGGACATCGTACCCGCCGATGCGGATAGAGCCCTCGGAGAAGCTCATCACTCCCGCCACAGCCCGGAGGGTGGTGGTTTTGCCCGCGCCGTTGTGGCCGATAAAGCCGCAAATCTCTCCCGGCGGCACGTGAAGGGAGAGATCGTCCACAGCGGTTTTACCTCCCGGGTAAGTTTTTGTGTAGTGAGAAATGGTAAGCATACGCAAGTCCTCCTTTTGTTGTGTGCTCCTATCCTACACCCTCCAGCAGATGGAAAGTCAAGACTCTATCCGCAATTTTCCCCCTTTTTTCAAGCCTTACACCTGGGGGAACCTCCCGAAAACAGAACAACCGGCGTCCGCCAGGGACGCCGGGCTTTTTATTCCTCTACGCAGCGGTAGACACTGATGCCGCGCCACGTATGTGTACAAGTCATTTCTACCTCCTCGCCGCTTCTGCTCTCCGGGATACAGTAAAGCGTGGTCTTATCGGCAGAAAGGTAGTAGTTCATCACCAGCTCTTCAAAGCTGCTGTCTTTCCCGGTACACTGTATCCATTGGAAGGTCTCGCCGCCGTTTTCCGCCGTGCCCCTGCCGGTGACGGCGTAGGGGCCGGGGTAGTCCCCGGCGGCGTAGGAGATGACCAGGCTGAAGAAACTGGTTTCATGTCCCTCGCTTCCGCCGTCCAGGGGGACGGCGTTTTCAATCTCGCCGGACCGGTCGTGGCTGTTGGGCGTATCCAGGCTGGCCGAGACGGCGGTATCCGCAGAGCCGGACGTTTGACGGGATGTGCTGTAGGAGGAAAAAAGGGTTGTCATGATGATGAGAAACAGAAATCCCGCCAGAATAGCGTAGGGCTTTCTGGCCTGCCACAATCCTCTCTCAATCTCCCGGTTTGCCTGTCCGGCGCGTTTGTAGCTGCCAAGCAGCTGGCGGTACAGCCCCAGATAAGCCGCCGGAGGCCTGCCCCGGTAGAAGTGGTAGGCCAGAAAAATCTGCCGTTTTATCTCCTCTGGAAGCCGGGTGCGCTCCTTCAGGAAGTCCTCCAGTCCAAAGACAAAATCCAAGTTATGCTGGGCATCCAGGAAGACACTGCTATGCAGGAACATGTTCCACTCCTGAGCGGAGGCCCGGGCGGTATAAAGAGCCTCCAGGGCACAGAGGGCCGTGAAGGCCGCGCTCCAGGCCTCATCGCTTGCCAGAGCCCGGTCCAGCCGGGCATATGCCTGCCGTTCCCGGCGTTCTCTGGCCCGGTATAGCCGCGCCGCCGCCTGATGGCGTTGGGTTTCCTGCCGCTCCTCGTCTCCCTCGGCAAAGAGACGTTCGTAGTCATATCCGGCAGTCTCCTCCGGCTGAACTTCCGGGCTTTCCAGGCTGTCCGGCTCTCCGCGTTCCTGGGCTGCGGGCGCGGAGGCGGCCTCCGGACTGTCCTGGAGCGGGGCCGCGCCGGTCCGGCACAGCCGCCGGGCCGCCTGGTAGGCGGCGTGAAGCTGCTGGAAGCCCTCCGGGTCCTCTTCCGGGTGGGTAAGCTTCAATTTTTGGGCATAGGCGTGCTTTACCGAGCCCAAATCCGCCGGGCCGTCCAGGCCCAGCACGCTCCAGGGCCAGCTCATATATCCCAATCCCCCATGCTGTCCGGAAGCTCCACCTCGCCGGTGAAGGCCTCCACCTGGTCAAAATACGCCGAGACCCGCCGGGCGGCCCGGGCGATTTGCAGGGTCTCCTGTTTCGCGACCTGCCGCTGGAACCAGTCCAGCATGGCGGCCACCTGGGACCGCAGTTCCCCCACGGTAATCGCGTACAGCCGCTCTCCCCTGGCGATAATGGCCCGGTTTTGTTCCTGATCCCGGGGGTGGAGCTTCAGCGACGCCAGCTCCCGCATCCGCCGCTGGGCCTCCGCCTGGCTGACGTCTCCGCTCTTCAGCAGCAGACGGGCGGTCTGCCCGGCCTTGGCGGCCACGTCCACCTCCAGAATGCCGTTGATGTCGTAGGTAAACCGCACGTCGATGGTCTGCTCCCCCTGCGGGGCGGCGGGAACATGGATTTGCACAGAACCCAAGAGGGTGTTATTTTGGGCGTAGCGGTTCTCCCCCTGGTAGACATTCACCGTCAGGAGGGTTTGATTGTCCTGGGAGGTACAGTAGGTCTGCACCTTGCTGGAGGGCAGAACGCTGTTGCGCTCGATAATGGGAGACATAAGCGGCTGGCTGTAGTCGGCGTGATTCTGAACGTCAATGCCCAAGGTAAACGGGCAAACGTCGGTGAGCGCCAGCTCCCGCAGGCCCTCCGCCCGAGCCTTCATTCCGGCGCAGAGTCCCGCGCCCAGGGCGATAGCGGTGTCCGGCTGTACGCCGGAGGCCGGGTCCCTCCCCAACGCCCGGGCCACATAGCCCCGCACAGAGGGCATCCGGCTGGAGCCTCCCACCATCACCAGTTCGTCCACCGCAGAGGGCGGAGTGCCGCTGTCCAGCAGCACCTTGCGGATGGGCGCGGTAAGGCGTTTGAAGAGGTCCGCGCTTTTTCTGATAAGCCACTCGTTGGTTAATTCGGCGGAGACGGTGCCATTCTCTCCTCCGGTGTACAGCATTAAGACCGATTTCTGGGTAGTCAAGGCCACCTTACAGCTCTCCGCCTGCCGGAGCAGCAGCTCCCGCTGCTGGCGGGAGAGGGTGTCAAAATCCAGACCGCAGTCCTGGCAGAAGCCGGTGACGATAGCCATATCAAAATCTCGGCCTCCCAAGCGGTTGTCCCCGCTGACGGCGGTGACGCTGACCACGTTCTCAAACCGCTCCACCAGGCTCACATCCAAGGTACCGCCGCCGAAGTCAAACACCAGACAGACTCTGTCCGCGTCTCCGTCTCCCGCATGGGCCGCCACGGCTGCGGCGGAGGGTTCGTTCACCAGCCGCTCCACCGTAAGCCCCGCCAAGGCCCCGGCCCGCTTGGTGGCAGACCGCTGGGCTTCGGCAAAGTAGGCGGGCACGCTGACTACCGCCTCAGTTACCGGCTCTCCCAGATAGGCCTCCGCGTCCTCCCGGAGCTGCCGCAGGACAAAGGAGGAGAGTTCCTCTGGCGTAAAGGACCTGCCGCCTAAGTCGCATCGTTTCCCCGTACCCATCTCACGCTTGAAGCAAGACGCCGTGCGCTCCGGGTGGCTGACAAGCCGTTCCCGGGCCGCCTGTCCCACCAGCAGCGAGCCGTCCTCGTCCAGGCTCACCACGCTGGGGGTCAAAAACTCCCCCAGCGCGTTGGGGATAAGCTCCACCCTTCCGCCACGCCAGCAGGCCACCAGACTGTTGGTCGTCCCCAGGTCGATTCCTATCACTGCCATGCTGCCTCCTGTCCAGGCCTGAAAAGCCCATGCGTTTTTGGAATGCCGCCATAAAATTTGGGGATATCCCTTGCTTTTTACTATGTTACGTACTATATTATAAATACCTAGCGGCCGCCCTGGCGGTTCCCTAGAATCTGACACAACTGAAAGGAGATATTCACGCGATGCGAATGAAGAAACTTCTGGCAACTGGTGTGGCGTGCGCCCTGTGCGCGGTACTGCTGACAATCCCCGCTCTGGCCCATGGACACGGACATGGCCGCCACGGCGGACGCGGTTCCTCCGGACAGATTACCGTTTGTCCCTTTGACGACTGCACCACCGGCGGGCGCCACACCCATGACGGCATCACCTATTGCGGCTACAGCCATGAGAACGGCTACTGCAATGGGTCCTGTTACGCCCTGTGTTCCGTAGCGGGATGCACTGTTACGGGCCGTCACTACCACAACGGTGTCACTTACTGCGGCAATCATCACGACGCCGGGTTCTGTGATGGAGGCTGCGCCTACCACGTCTCCCGGGGCCGCCACCACGGTGGATGCCACAGCTGATTTTAGTAATCAGCGGACCGCGTTTATTGTATCACATTTTTTTCGCTCCGCCAAGTCCCAGTTGCGGCAACTGTCTCCGTTAGTGAGGGTGGACGTAAAATTTACCATCTGTTCACAAAAATCGACGACCTTATTATGAAATAGGCGTACAGTTTGCAAGCGGCGTAGTCGAAGGGCTGCGCCGCGTTCTTTTTCGCCGGGGACTTAAAAAATATAATAAAGGGGCTTGACAAACAGTAAAACATGTGATATTATATGAAAACACCGGTGTGGTGGAATTGGTAGACACAAGGGACTTAAAATCCCTCGGTAGCGATACCATGCCGGTTCGAGCCCGGTCACCGGTATTATCCAATTTTTTCATATCGCGGCGTAGAGCAGTTGGCAGCTCGTCGGGCTCATAACCCGGAGGTCGCAGGTTCAAGTCCTGCCGCCGCAACCAAAACCCCTGAAATTGCAATGGTTTCGGGGGTTTCTTCATGCCCTGCTGCAATTTGCAGTTGGCTTGCCCGGCGAGCCGCCAGCGTGCTTTTTGTCAATTAGATACCCTCAAAATAATGTCCTCCCAGTTCTCGTCGTTTCAACATGTGAAATCCAGAATTTGCAGTAAAGTAGTCAACGCCGCACCATTTGCAAACGCAGCTCACCTCTGCTTTTTCTATGGACGCATGACCCAGGATGCCCTGCACGATGTTCAACGGAACATTTCCCTCCACCAGCCGGGTTGCCAGCGTGTGGCGCAGGGCGTGGGGGTTCACCTTTTTGATCTCGCAGCGCTTCGATACCGCCTTCAGCCGGATCTCAAATCTCTTAGGGTCAAGGTAGGTTCCTTTGGTGGATGGAAACAGCAGATTGTAGGGATTGGGCCAATCGCTGTGGGCCATGGTGAAGATGTGGCGGAGCAGCAGCTCGCAGAGGCCGTCTGAAATGGCGGTCTCCCGTTTGGAGCTTTTGGTTTTTGGCGTACTCTGGACAATCAGGTGGGTCTTCTTTGCTGGGTTATAGTTAAGAATCTTGATGTTGGGGTTGTCCAGAGAAAGGGCTTCCGTGGAAACACGGAGCAGGTTCTTGTTTACCGTCAATGTCTGCCGCTTCGGGTTGAAGTCCGAAATTTCCAGTGCCAGCAGCTCGCCGATCCGGCAGCCTACAAACAAGTCTGTCAGAATGGCGATCCGCTGGGTCTCCTTCATGACCTCCTCAATGAAGATCTGCATCTCCTCGGGACTCAATACCCGCATCTCCCGCTGGACAACCTCCGGACGGGTGGTACTCACGGTCGGGTTGCAGGGCAGCTTGTACTTCCCCACGGCGTAGGTGAAAAAATCCTTCAGGATCATGTGGTGGTTGCGAATGGTCTTGGGCGACAAACCGCCCTCCTTACCATCCCGGCGGTTGCCATTGAGCTGTTTCTGCTGATAGTAGTTTTGGACAACATCCTGTGTCACCTGACACAGCGGTATTCCGCCAAAAAACTCCGCGAAATGCGTGTTATAGGTCGCAATGTAGCTGGCATAGGTGGAGGGCTTCCGGGTGGGCGGGGATTTATAGAGCCGCAGCCAATCCAGAAAGGCCGGTTCAAATAGGGTTTCAGATTCCAGCGAGTGGCCCCGCCGGACCGCTTCCTCCAGCTCCTTTTGCGCTTCCAGCTGCTCTGCCTCCGCCTGCTCCTTCAGCGCGGCCTGCTCCGCCAACCACTCCTCTTTCCGCTCCTTGCAGATCGTTTTGGTGCGGCCTTTGAAGGACTTGCGGATGAGGGAACCGTCTTCTTTCCGGCCCAGGGTAATCTGGTGAACCCAGGTGCGGTCTGGAAGCTGCCAGTAGCTGCCCTCGCCGTTTGAACGTCTTCTAGCCATAATAAACCTCCAATTATTGTTAAAAAATATATTGAAGATTTGGCCTTAGTTCTTCGCGGCGGAAGGGCGTTCCATCCAGGCGTAAAAGGCTTCTCTGGGTACCCTGTAGGACTGCCCGATCTTAATGACCGGGAACGCCTTGCTATGAATCAGATTATAGGCGGAATTGGTTCCGATTTTCAAAATTTGCTGTATCTCCTTGACGGTCAAGGTATCCCGCGTAGCTTCACACATGCTGTACCTCCCTGTGTGCCGCGTGCCGGGGTCTGTGCAGTTGTCAAGGTACATTGCTGGCTCATAAAGCTATTGTACGATAACTCGCCGGGCAATGCAAGAGGGCTGTACAGACGCCGGCACATTTATTTTTATTTCCTCACGCCGGTAAAACGGCTGTCAAAACGCAGCGATGCCCTCCGGACTTGACACAGTGTCCAGAGAGCATCTTTTTTTGACATTGTAATCATACCACAGACCGCAATGCCTTTACAAGTACCGCTAGTGTGCAAATTTACGCCCTGGCGGTGCTTTTTATACGCGCTTATTGTGCCCCTCATTGATATGCCCTGGAAAAATCGTAAAATTCAGCCAGTTTATCAAAGGCGCGGCCCTTGATTTTATGGACGGTCCGCAGCGCTACATTTACCTCCATGGCAACTTCCTCCCAGCTGCATCCCTCAAAATAGAATCGCTGGATAACTGTTTTCTGCTGTGGGCACAAGATGGAAACGTAGTATTCCAGCCGGTTTTGCACACAGCTAATTTCACCCAGTTCCGCTAAAATACTGTTCAGGCTTTCCGCATTGATCTGCTCCACCCGCTCCTGGTAATTGAGGGCGATAAATAGGGTCTTATTGGAAACATACCCGGAACGAGACGCCATCTCACAGCTGTGGCCCAGCCCCATACCATCAATTACCTCACCGGGAGATGCCCGTTGGAAATTTATCAGCTCGTATTGCAGTAGTGCAATTTTTTGCTCCCTCTCATGAAAAGACTCCAAAAGATGGATTACCTTGTCCCTGCTGCCAGCGATCATATCTGTTGCCTCCTATGTAAGATATATAAAAAGAGACACCCTCCAGCGGCTCAAGCTGGAGGGTATCCCTTTTTCATAGCCTAATGATAGCATAGAGGCAGATGCCCTTGCAAGCCCATACCGTGTGAATCTTTTGTGCCCATAGTATGCCTATACGGTGATGGTGATGCACCATTACCCTTAATACCGGCCATGTATTGGTACATCCACGCAAGGTTTCCCAGCGCCCGTTCTTTGATTTTATGGGTAGTGCGCTGCGCTACACTCAGCTTTGCGGCAATCTGGTACCAGGAGAGGCCGTCAAAGAAAGCAAGTTGAAGAACCGCCGCTTGCCGGCTCTCTAAACGTGAAACATAATAACAAAGCCGATTCTGCGCATCTTCCAGTTTGACAAGTTCCGCAGTAATTTCATTGACAACCGCGATGTTGAGCCTGTCCGCCAATTCCCGGTAGTTCATCTCGGTGCAGGGCGTTTTGTCTGAAATACGATTGGGACCAGAACGGCTATCCCCGGTCCGGCCAAAACTCATACAGTCGAGCGCTTCATCCGCAGCGATCTTAGCATGATATAAAAGTTCGTAATGCAGGAGCGCGATCTTACGTTCCCGGTCTTGGTAGGATTTCAGAAGCTGCAGCACATGCGCTCTCATATCGGTTCCCATAGATTCAAGGTCCTTTCCAATCAAATATTTTGTCTTAAGTACGGCTAGTGATGTACATTTGATTGGTGGGGACCGGCACCTTGGAGAGAAGAGCCTGTATATCGACTTGCTGCAAAAATACGGACTTTCTAATAAGAATGGGACTGTCACGCGGCGGATGTGGAAATCCATCGCACTTTGGCCCCTTCCAAATACCTGCTGACGGCAAGACAGGCAGTCCAGCCTTTAGCAGACGTCAGGACTTCTCAGGTTCGTGAAAGGATTGCGTTATACAAATATATGTTTTTAGGTGGAGTTTTTGTTGCATAAAATCCTTATATAGTATCAAAACAGGCGGTTCTATCTATACAGTATATTAATTTTTTGAGCGATTTGCGGTAATATATTTATTAAGGCATTTCCGCCTTGAAGGTATCGGTTTTTGGAGAGAATACTACTATGGACTTAAATTACAAGGAGATTGGTCGAAATATAAGGCAGTATCGGAAAAAACAGGGCATGAAACAGAAGGATCTGGCTGAGAGAATCAGCGTGTCAGAGCAGCATGTCAGCCATATAGAAACTGGTTCTACAAAGTTGAGTTTGTCAACACTTGTTGCTATAGCGAATGCTTTGGATATTGACTGTAATACTTTATTAGGCAAAACTTTAACAGGGGCCAGAAAACCATTGATGAATAAGCAGATTCAGCGTTTGGTATCAGAGATGGATGACAAAAAGCTTCCGCTCTGTATCGAATTTTGTAATATATTGACAGATTTTGAGCTTTAGGCCTGGTGCGAAGGCGGTGAATGTAATGCGGGGCTCGCGGGCATTTATTTCCCAGCTTTATAAGGAACAATACGAAAAACTATTTCATGCGGCGTTTTATATGATTGGCAAAGCAGAATTGGCAAAAGATATCGTGCAGGATACCTTCGTTACTGCCATCTCCCATCTGCCGGATTTGCTCGCCCACCCAAAACCGGAGGCGTGGCTGATGCTGACGCTGCGGAACTTGGTGCGGAATGAACAGAGAAGATCCGCTCACAAAACCATCCCGCTCCAAACCGTATTCAATGAGCCAGCAGCAACATTACCACCTCCTTTTGAAAGCTTGCTTCCCCCACAATTGACAGCAGAAGAGAGAACACTCCTCAGCTGGCGCTTTGAACGCCAGCTGTCTTATCAAGAAATGTCCGTTCTTCTGGGAATGCCAGAATCCAGCTGCCGCAGCCGCGTGTCAAGAATTGTGGCAAAGTGCAGGGAATATCTGGAGAAACTGGATGACTAAAAATTTTTTTAATTTCATGCAACGAAATGGCCTTCTCATTACATATATATTATGAGGGGTAAAAGGAGGGATGAAATGTGATAAACCCATCGGACAAGCGTTATGGCAGAGCAGGGCAATCCGGAGATGACGTCGGTTTGCGCGAGAAGTTAGACAAGATGTCGGCAGCAGAGCTGACAGAGGCTATGGAATTAGCCTTGGACACAATGACAGAAGACACCTATTCTTCAGAGCTGATAGACGCCTACTTGGAAGCCCTGGAACGCAAATCGCCCATAGCTGATGAACCTGATGTGGAGGAAGCCTACGCGGGCTTTCAGCGCCACCTGCGGCAGCTTGTTCTGGACAGTTTGGACTGTCCAGCTGTGCCAGCAAAACCGCGCGGAATCCGCAGGGCGGTACGGATTGGCTTGGTGGCTGCGATTGCGATTATTTGTATGTTTGGCTGTATGATCGTTGCCCAGGCGGCTGGTGCGGATGTCTTTGGCGCTATGGCCCGGTGGACCGATACGGTGTTTAGTTTCGGCAAAATTACCTCAGATGGGGCAGTTGACACCCCTTTGAATCCATCTGAGGCAGAACCAGGCCGTATTGTTGATGAAGAGGCGGAATATGCGACGCTTCAAGATGCCTTGGATGCCCTGGGCATAGCGGAGGTTCAGGAACCGGCTTGGTTTCCGGAGGGATATGAATTAAGAAGTATTGATATAACAGCTATGGATGATCGCGGCGGCGTCTATCTCTGCGCAGAATATGCAAGGAATGACGAATCTGTCTTGTTTTCAATAAGGAGTTACACAGATATAGATACTACACAAGTTGAAAAAATTGATACGCCTGTGACGAGTTTTGAATCCGAAGGTATTGTATTCTACCTTATTGAAAATACAAATAATTACACTATAGCATGGGCAACCGAACACTATGCCTACTACGTTGCGGGTTCAGTAATTCCAGATGTCTTGGAGCAAATTGTCCTATCAATCTATTAAACACAACAGGAGGCTACGATCACATATGAAGTGCAAACGGATTGCTATAATTCTGGTGCTCTTTTTTGCAGTGTCATCTATTTTAAGTACATCAGCATTTGCTAGGGCAAGTTCACAAATTATGTATTATGATGCAAGTCTGAGTTTGCAGCGTGATGGGGATTTGAAGGTGTCTTTTTATATCACCACAGTTAGAGCTATGGACACCCTCGGAGCAAGTAGCATTGCTATTCAGCGATATAGTAACTCAAGCTGGATTACTGAATTTACATTTACACCCCTCAATAATCCTGAAATTCAAAGCAGTAATAAAAGCAACTATAGCAAGAGCGTAACTTATACTCCGATGTATTCAAACGCTACATACCGTGCAGTAACGAACTTTTCTGCAAAGAGCGGTTCTCAAACATCCACAGCACAGGCCACCACAGAGCAAGTGACCACCTGAGAGCCGCACAAGGAAGATACCTGTAGTACAGGCCGCCTATATGCGCAAAAAAGGACAGCATCCAACCCCGTCGCTGGATGCTGCCCTTTTTCTATTCAAGTTGCGGGTATACCCGGCCATCACGTATTCTCCGTTCCCTTCAGCAGCGCGTCCAGCTTCTCCAGAACGGCCTGCATCGCCTCATCATGCATTGCCTCCGCTGTCAGCGTCCCGCCTGTGGAAGCTAAAGCGTATGGGTTCGGGGAGCCAGTCAGCAGCGCCAATTCCTGGTGGAAAAACATAGTGCGCTGGGCCGGGGGAAGATCAAAGCGGAAGACCGCAGAGTCCTGGTTCTGGTACTTGTCCCGGATGTGCTGCACGCCCTCCTCAAATGCTCATGTACGGTAAAGAAGCAAGCGACTGAAAACAAGAGATAGACCGCC